>JAOTXX010000042.1 GCA_029862185.1 Myxococcales bacterium | reverse complement strand
CTGAGGCTCATCAACGAGGTCTGCCGGCGGAAGGTCGCCAAGAAGAAGGCTCGCTGAGCCTTAGAACCAACCGGCTTCCGCTTTGATGTACGAGTCTTCGTTGCTTCGGCAGAGATCCGCGAGCAGAGGGATGCGAGGGATTTCAGTGCGGATCCAATACTGGGCTGCAGCGTCGGTCCCACCTTTGCGCGCCTCGGAGATTGACGCGGTTCGCGCCACGGCGGCCATGTTGAGCCACTGCCAGCCGATGACGAGGGTTGCAAACATGTCGAGGTAGTCCCAACTGTGGCCGAGCATGCCGTCCGCGTCTCCGGCCATGCCGCGCTGACCGAGCTCCATGGTGATGGCGCCGACCCGAGCGACCGCTTCCTCGAGGGCCGTACAGAGCTCCGAGTCGCAGCCGGCTTCCCGTGCTCGAGTAACGGTGTGACCGATCTCTTCCGCGAGCGCTCGCAGTGGGGCACCGCCTTTGGACATGACCTGCCGGCCGAGCAGATCCAAGCTTTGAATCCCGTTGGTTCCTTCATGAATCGTGTTGAGCTTTTGATCGCGCATGTACGCTTCGGGAAGGTATTCGCTCGTATAGCCGTAGCCGCCGTGAATTTGAACAGAGAGCACGTTCGACTCGAAGCCTCGTTCGGCGGGGAAGGTCTTCGCGACTGGCGTGAGCAAGTTGAGCAACAGGTCGGCGCGCTCCCGGTCCTCCGCCGTTGCACCGTGCGCAGCGAGGTCCGCGTAGCGAGCGACGGCGCCCAGCAATGCCAGGCTTCCCTCGACGATTGCTTTTTGACGTAAGAGCATCCGACGAACGTCTGCGTGCTCGACGATCGCCACTTGTTCTCCGTCGCGGCGGCCCGGTGTGCGCCCCTGCATGCGATCGAGCGCGTAGAGCCGCGCCTCGTGATACGCGGCCGAAGCCGTCGCGAAGCCGTTGACTCCGATCATGATGCGAGCCTCGTTCATCATCTGAAACATGCAGCGAAGGCCCTGATTGGGCTCTCCGACGAGCCAACCCCTGCAGTCGCCTTCATCGCCAAACTCCAACGCAAGGCTCGGGATTCCACGCCAACCGATCTTGTGAATCATGCCGGCCACCGTCACGTCGTTCGGGACCAGGCGACCGTCTTCTTCGCGAAGCCTCGGGATGGCGAACAATGAAATCCCCTTGGTCCCCTCGGGCGCGCCTTTGATTCGGGCCAAGGTGAGGTTGACGACGTTGTCAGTGATGCCGTGATCCGCGCCGGAGATGAAGATCTTGCTGCCCTTGATGAGGTAGTGACCGTCGTCGGTCGGCGTTGCGGTCGTGCTGATGTCGCCGAGGCTGCTTCCGGCCTGCGGTTCGGTGAGGGCCATCGTCCCGGTCCACTCGCCTCCATACATGCGCGCCAAGAAGCGCTCTTTGACCTCGTCCGAACCAAACGCCTCGATCAGATGTCCAGCTCCCAGCGTGAGGCCGATGTAACCGTACGCGCTCAGGTTGGCGGCCATGAGGTACGCGCTTGCCATCGTGTGGATTAGCATCGGCATCTGCTGTCCACCGACCGATTCGGGGCGCGTGGCGGTCAGCACGCCGAGTTCGATCATCCGTTCGTAAAGCGCGGGCAGCGCGGGGTGGGTATGGATTCGCCCATCGCGAAACACCGGCGGCTCTTCATCCATGGGCTTGTACGTCGGAAGGAGGTCGTGCCGCGAGAACCGTCGGACGCTGTCGATGTAGAGGTCGAAGGTCTGCTTGGAGTGTTGCCGATAGCCGTCGAGCTCGCACAGCGACTCGGCGTCGAGAACGGCGTAGAGGAGAAAATCGACGAGATCATCGTCGACCAGTGGATTGCTTGGTGTTGCCATGCGCTTCGGCTGCCTCGGTTCGGCGAAACCTAGCACCGTAAGCGCATACTTCCTGCGTGAATTGTTCCGGCGCATGCGGTATCAACCCGAACTATGGATTTCACGCATTCGGAGCGGGCCCAAAACGTGATGGCGCAGGCAGAGCGTTTCGTCCGCGAACGCGTCGTACCGAACGAGCAAACTTACGTCGAGCAGCTCGTCGGCAGCGACGATTGGCGGGACTGGACGATTCCCCCGATCGTCGAGGAGCTCAAGGCTGAAGCCAGAGAGCTTGGCTTGTGGAATCTCTTCTTGCCCGACGAGAAGTATGGGGCCGGTCTCGACAACCGTGACTACGCGCCCGTCGCCGAGATCACGGGCCGCAGCTTTCTGGCGCCCGAGGTATTTAACTGCAGCGCGCCCGACACTGGCAATGCCGAGGTTCTAGTCAAGTACGGCTCCGAGGCGCAGAAGCAAGAGTGGCTCGAGCCCTTGCTCGATGGGAAGATCCGATCCGGATTCGCGATGACCGAACCCGCCGTCGCATCGAGCGATGCGACCAACATGCAGGCCACTTGCGAGGTCGTGGGCGACGAGGTCGTGCTCAACGGTCAGAAGTGGTGGACCAGCGGGGCTGGTGACCCCCGTTGCGGCTTCTACATTTTCATGGGCGTCACCGATCCAAATGCCAGCCGGCACGAACGTCATTCGATGGTGCTGGTGCCGACTGACGCCAAGGGCGTGAAGGTTCTGCGCATGTTGCCCGTGTTTGGTCACCTCGATGAGCCGCATGGGCATGCCGAAATGCTCTTCGACGACGTGCGTCTTCCGGCGAGCGCCATCATCGCTGGGCCGGGCCGTGGCTTCGAGATCGCCCAAGGCCGACTCGGGCCAGGGCGAATTCATCATTGCATGCGCGCGATCGGCGGGGCGGAGCGAGCCCTCGAGCGTCTCTGTCAGCGTGCAGTGCATCGGGTCGCGTTTGGCAAGCCGCTCTCTAACCTCGGCGGCAACCGCGACATCATCGCAAACTCGCGCATGGCGATCGACCAAGCGCGCCTCTTGACGATGAAGGCCGCCTGGGCGCTCGACACCATGGGTACATTCGGCGCCTTGGTCGACATCTCCGCAATCAAAGTCATCGCGCCCAATGTGCTGCAATCAGTGGTCGATGCGGCGATTCAAATCCATGGCGGCGAGGGCATGTCCGACCTCGAGCTCACACGTCTGCTGGCGATGGCGCGTGCTCTCCGAATTGCCGACGGCCCCGATGAAGTGCACCGCGGCATGGTCGCGCGGCTCGAGCTCAAAAAGTACGTCTAGGCTCCGGTTTTGTTCATCCAGCGGGCGATTTTTCGAACCAGGAATCGCGGGCTGAACCGTACGCTGAATGCGGTGAGCCAATTCATCAAACCCTCTATGGCGACGACTTTGCCCTTCATCATCGAACGGTAGGCATGCCTGGCCACTTTGTCGGCCGGCGCGGCCCCGAGCTTGAAAAGGATGCTCGTGTCGTTCCCCGCGGTGCCGGCGAAGTTGGTCGCGGTGGCGCCTGGACAGTGCGCGGTCACCGTGACGCCAGCGTCCTTGACCTCTTCTGCAATCCCTTCGGAGAACAGGAGCACGAATGACTTGGTCGCATAGTAAACCGCCATGTCTGGTCCGGGCTGAAAGCCGGCGGTCGATGCGATGTTCAAGATCCGACCCCGTTTGCGGGCGAGCATGCCTTGCAGCGCAAGGTGAGTAAGCGCAACGAGCGCATCGATGTTCACCTGGAGCATGTCCATCTGTGACTGAAGGGGAAGCTCCGCGAACGGGCCGTTTGCGCCGAAGCCGGCGTTGTTGACCAGATAGTCGACCCCGAGCCCCTCGTTTTCGAGTACGGAAAAGATGCGGGCCGGCGCTCCTGGGTCGGTGAGGTCCGCAGGCACGACGTGTGCAGCAATTCCATGCGCGCTCTCGAGCTCTCGCGCCAAGCTCTGGAGCTTGTCTTCGCTCCGCGCCACCAGTACCAAGTCACGGCCGTCCGAAGCGAAGATCTTTGCCAGCTCTTTGCCGATGCCCATCGATGCACCGGTAATCAATGCAGTTTCTCTTCGATCCATAACTGGCTCCTTAGCGTTCGCATTCCTGCATGAGCGTCCGCGAGTCCTGTGACATGTTACCGTGACTCTCTCAAGACTCGAACCGGCAAAGCTGGAGGAACGCCAATGCCTGCGTCACGACATCCCGACTGGGAGCCCATTACCGCCTACGTCGCGGACATGTCGTATTTCAGCGGGAAGATGGAGGCCTACCTCCGCTACAAGGAGCTTCCCTATGAGCGACGGGTCGTGGACATGAAGGTCATGCGAGAAGAAGTCCTTCCAGCGACCGGGCTCATGAAGGTGCCGGTGCTCCGCCTGGCCAATGGGCAGTGGCTCAAAGACACGACGCCGATGATCGACTGGTTTGAGGCCGCCTATCCGGACTCGCCGGTGATCCCCCGGGACCCCGTCCTGCGCTTCATGTCCAAGCTGGTCGAGGACTACGCCGACGAATGGTGCTGGCGGGCGGCGCTCTACTGGCGCTGGCAGCCGGTCGAGTCCCGCAAGCTTCTCATGCGTCGCATCGGGCACGAGGTCCTCGCTGACTTCCCGGCGCCCAAGTGGCTCGCCGGTTGGTACTACGGGCGCCGGCAGATGGCGACCTTCTTGCACGGTGACGGAGTAAGCGCCGAAACCGAACCGCAGGTGAAGCGTCAGTACCTCGACCTGCTCGACGCCATGAGCGAGCTGCTCGAGGAACAGCCCTATCTGCTCGGAAGTCATCCGACGCTCGTCGACATCGGTTTGTTCGGGCCGATGTTTCGGCACTACGCGCAGGACCCTACGCCGAGCCGCGTGATGGAAGAGCGAGCGCCCGCAGTGTTTGCCTGGGTCGGGCGGGTCTGGAACGCGCGGGCGCATCGCCTTGGAAGAGAGCCCATCCTGAGCGATTTTTCACAACCGGGGTGGGAATACTTCCTGCGTGACATCGTGCAGAGCTACTGGCCTTTCCTCTTGCGGAACGCGCGCGCCTGGGCCGCGGGGGAAGCGCGGGTCGACCACCAGGCGCACGGCATTACTTATCGCAATCTCAAGGTCGTGCACTACCGCGTTTACTGCCTCGAAGTGCTCCAAAACGAGTATCGGCGTCTCAGCGAGGCCAATCGGAAGGCGGTCGACGACTTGCTGCGGCCCTACGGCTCGATCGAGCTCATCGACGGGCTCGATTCGGGGCTCATCGAGGAGCATCGGTTGCCGCTTCGGCCCAACCGCGTCCAGCCTTCGAGGCTCGCGCGAATGAAGCTGGCGCTCATGGGCACTCCGTGGGACATGCCGGTCACACCGACGAAGAGAGACAAAGCATGACGGACAAGGATTCCTTCACTCCGCAGTGGTTCGAGGGGGCGCTTCCACCGCGTTCTTATCGTTCGGCGTTCAAGTGGGGCGCGCCAGAGGCCTACAAGCATCCGAATCCGAGGCTCTACGCCTTGATGAAGGAGACGTTTGGACTCGGTGACGTTCACTTCGAGAAGCCGCAAAAGCTCGGGCTTGAAGAGGTGATGGCGGACGCTTCGATTTCGCTCAGTTTCGAGCAGGTCAGCTACTTCCGCGGTTTGCTCGGCGACGAGAATGTGAGCGACGATGTCTACTCGAGGCTTCGTGTGTCGTACGGCAAGACGATGATCGACGCGCTTCGCCTTCGCGACCACAGTGTAGAGAATCTTCCCGACTTGGTGCTTCACCCACGCGACCGCGACGATGTCGAGCAGATCGTCCGCTACTGCCACGAGCAGGAAATCCCTCTCTACACCTACGCCGCCGGCTCGAGCGTGACCCGCGGCACCGAGTGCGTGAGAGCCGGGGTTTCGATCCATCTCGGCACGCACATGAAGCGCGTCCTGTCCCTCAATACAGTCAATCAAACGGTAACGGTGGAACCCGGGATTCTCGGGCCTGACCTTGAAGCTGCCCTCAATGGTGCCCGCGAGGGTTTCAATGCACCGCACGCCTATACCTGCGGTCATTTTCCGCAATCATTCGAGTTCTCGTCGGCAGGCGGCTGGGTCGTGACGCGCGGCGCCGGTCAGAATTCGACGTACTACGGCAAGGCAGAAGATCTGGTTCTGAGCCAGGAGTACATCACGCCGGTTGGCACCATCAAAACCGTCGATGTCCCCGCGTATTCGACCGGACCCAATCTCGATCAGATCATGATCGGAAGCGAAGGGGCGTATGGGATTTTGGTGGCGGTGACCTTGAAAGTCTTTCGCTATCAGCCCGAAAACACGCGCCGCTTCAGCTTCATCTTTCCGAATTGGAAGAGTGGAACGGCCGCCGTGCGCGAGATCATGCAGGGCGAATTTGGTGTTCCGTCGGTCTTTCGGTTGTCGGATCCGGAGGAAACCGACGTCGCCTTCAAGCTCTACGGAGTCGAAGGCACCCCGATCGACGCGCTCGTGAGCCTGCGAGGCTTCAAAAAGGGCGAGCGATGCCTGATGCTGGGCACGGTCGATGGAGACCGAACCTACACCGGGATGGTCAAACGCCGACTCCGTCAGGTTTGCAATGCGCAGGGCGGGATGTACACGACCGGCTTCATCACCAAGAAGTGGGAGCACGGTCGCTTTGCCGATCCGTACATGCGCGAGGACCTTCAGGACTACGGCATTCTCATCGACACCCTCGAGTGCGCCACCAGCTGGGACCAGCTTCCGAAAGTGCATGAGCAAGTTCGGGCGTACGTAAAGAGCCGCCCGCAAACCGTCTGCATGACGCACATGTCACACTGCTACCCGCAGGGCGCGAATCTGTATTTCATCTTCATCGCAAAGATGGATCACCAGGAGTTCTTGGAGTTCCACCGCGGCATTCTCGATGCCGTTCAGGCCTCCGGCGCGACGATGAGCCACCACCACGGCATCGGGAAGATGACCGCGCCCTGGCTCGAAGGTCAGATCGGTAGCAACGAGCTCGAGGTGTTTCGTGCGCTCAAGCGTCACTTCGACCCCCGGAACGTGCTCAACCCAGGCGGCACCCTTGCGCTCGACCTGCCGGACGACCAACGCCGCCTGCCATGATCGCAGCGAGGTAGAGGAATAGCGGACCTTTTTCGACGCAGTTTGCATCCGGTCGGCTACGATTCGCAGGTGGCGAGCACCAAAGAAGGTCTGCTGCGCGAGCGGGTCTCCGGCCGCGCAATCGTGATAACCGGCGCCTCGAGCGGGATCGGCGAGGCGCTCGCAAACCGCTTGGGCGATGCCGGTGCCAAGGTGCTTCTGATCGCCCGGTCGGCTGAGAAGCTCGAGGACATGAAGATGGCCATCGAAAAACGTGGCGGTGTAGCGTTCGTCTACCCCGGTGACCTGTCGAATGCCGAAGACACTCGGCGTTTGATTGCGGCGGTTCTCGAGGAGCAGGGTCATGTCGACATTCTCGTCAACAATGCGGGCATATCGATTCGCCGAAGCGTGGAGAAGTCGTACGACCGAGTTCACGACTTCGAGCGCACGTTGGCGCTCAACTTCCTCGGCGCGGTGCGCCTGATCATGGGCTTTCTTCCGGCGATGCGCGCACAAAAGCAGGGGCAGATCCTCAACGTGTCGACCATCGGCGTTCAGGTGAACGTGCCGCGATACGGCGCGTACATCGCCAGCAAGGCGGCGCTCGACGCGTTCAGCCGAGTGCTGGCCGTGGAGGCACTGAGAGACGGTGTGAAGGTCACCACGATCTACATGCCTCTCGTCAAGACCCCAATGATGGAATCAACGACCATCTACGACGCCTTTCCGATGCGGAGCGCCGAACAGGCCGCCGACCTGATCGTCGACGGCATCGTCCATCAGCCCAAGCGGGTGGCCACGCCGGTCGGGAATCTCTTTGAATTCGCCTACGGCATCGCGCCCAACGCAATCGATCGAGTCCTCAACGCCGCCTATCAACTCTACCCCGAATCTGGCGACAAGAAGGACCAGGGCGAGCCTCTGACCCGAGACGCGGCGATGTTCCAGCGGGTATTCAAAGCGGTTTCCCGGAGGGCGAAGCGCAGGGGCTCTGGACGAAAGTAGCCCGCTCCGAGTATATCCCTTTCCGTGAACCGATATTTCTTGTTTGTCGTGCTCCTGGCCGTCGTCCTCGTGGGGCTCCCAGGTAGCGTCCCGAGCGGCCGTGCGGAAGAGGCCATCACCTTCCGCATCGCGTCTCTCGCACCGGCCGGCTCGTCGTGGATGAAGGTCCTCAACGCCTGGAAGAAAACCCTCGAAAGGGAGACCGACGGTCGGCTGAAGCTGCGTTTCTATCCCGGCGGCGCTCAGGGCGATGAGCGTGACTTCGTTCGAAAGATGCGCGTGGGACAGCTCGATGGCGGCGTCGTCACGATGACCGGAATGAGCATGCTGGTTCGGCCGATGGTGATCCTGGTCTTGCCAAACTTCCTCGATACCTACGAGAAGCTGGACCGGGTGCGGACGAAGATGGCCGGGGACTTCGAGAAGCTGTTCGACGACGAAGGTTTCGTCATGTTGGCTTGGGGAGACGCGGGAAAAACGAGGCTGTTTTCACAGAAGCCGATTGAGAAGCCCTCGGACATCAAGTCGATGCGACCATGGATGTGGAAAGACGACCTGGTTTTCATCGAGTTCTACGACGCTATCGGAGCCAATGGCGTTCGACTCGGCGTAAACGAGGTGTACCCGGCGCTTCAGACCAAGATGGTGGACGTGGTGACGTCGTCTGCGCTCACGGCGGTTGCGCTTCAGTGGTACACGCGCGTCAAGTACATGACGAGTCACAACTCGGCGATCATCGCGGGCGGCATGGTGATGAGGAAAGAGAAGGTCGACTCGCTTCCAGCCGACCTCAAGGAAACGTTCTTGCGGACCTGCGAGCGTGTCGAGGTGTTGCTCAACAAGACGATTCGCCGCGACGACCAAAAGGCCTACGACGTCGTCCTCACCAAGGGGATCACGGCCACCGACACGAGCAAGTACAAGGCCGAGTGGGACGCAGCGGCCAACCAAGTGCGGGACCGCATGACGGGCCGCGTCTTTCCGAAGAGCCTTCTTCAAGCGGTCGAAGCGGCCGCCGCCGAATAGAACGGCCGGTTCAGTCGATCGCCGACAAATGCGCGTCGACCCTGGCCGCAATCGTGTTCCGCACGCGGTCTCGCAAGGTTGCGATGTCGTCCTTGGTGAGCGCTTCGGTGGCGATCGGCTCTTCGACGTAGACAGCGATTTCGTTTCCGGGGCGAATGACGAGCGAGCCCTTGTGTAGCACCTCGAAAAGACCGGTTACCGCAACGGGCACGATGGGCACGCCGAGCTCGATCGCGATCCGAAACAAGCCGTCGTGAAACGGGCCGACGTGACCGGTCTTGGTTCGGTGGCCCTCTGGAAAGCCGAGGATCGAATGTCCGGCATCGACTTCGGCACGAACCGCCTCGCGGAGCGCGTCGAGTGCGCCTGCTCGATCTTTGGGCACCGGAATGGTGCCGCGTGCCTTCATGAACCAGCCGTAGAAGGGGTAGTCGAAGTGGCTTTCGAGCTCGATGCCCTGCTTGAAATGCCGCGTGGCGGTGTACATCGCGACGTGGTCGAGATGGCTGCTGTGGTTCTGAATGAAGATGTACTGAGTGCCGAAGTCGACGTCGGGGTGCACATGGAGCGTTTGCCTGTTGAACGTGAGCGCAAGTTGGAGCCTGCAGTAGAGGCGCTCGAGAGGCTGAACGCGGTCCGGCTTCACGAACTGGTAGAGGACCGTCAAAAACGACAGGGCGATGACCAGAAATCCGCCTGCCAAGAACCAGATCAACAGGCTTACGATTCGATCCCAAGCTGTCGTGGTCCTCGTCATGTGACGAGCTGGATTGCGGACGGAAGGACATCGATCGCAAGGGGCTTGACGTGGTGGAGGTCACCGTCGATGAGCACGGCTTGAAAAGAAGGGTTCACGAATTCCACCCGATCGACCTGCCGCGTCCACACTTGATTCAAATCGGTGTGCGTTCCCGCAAAGATGCGCGCGAATGCGGTGACCAGAGCAGCCCTTCGAAGCGGGCCGGCCCGAACGACGTCGAGCAAACCGTCGTCGACCTTGGCATCCGGTGCCATCCGCATCGAACCACCTGTGTATTGGCTGTTGGAGAACGAGCTGAGCACCGTGCGCGCCTCATCGGTCGCGTCCGCATAGCGAAGCGTGCTCTCTTCGTACCGGAGCCGCATGACGCAAATTAGGACTGCTACAACATAGCCTGCCGCACCGAGGAATTTGAAGCGCTCATTAGTGAGCTCGCCGACGCGCGCGACGAAACCGGTCCCCATGGTGTTGATGAAATGGATCACGCCGCCTTCATGCGTCAGGCGGAGCACGTCGACGGGCGTACTGGTGCCTCGCACTATGGCCTGGACGGCGACTTCCAGGTCGGTGATGCCGAAGTCGCGCAAGAACGAGTTGCCCGTGCCCAGAGGAAGCATGGCAAGCTCGCATTCGCTGACGACACCGGATGCGACGAGCCCGTTGACGACTTCGGCGGCGGTTCCATCACCGCCCACGGAGAGAAACCGCCGGTAACCATTGCTGGCGGCACGCCTTGCTAGCTCGGTCGCGTGCTTGGGTTCCTCGGTAAACGCGACCTCCAGCGACAGCCCGCGACGCTCCAACGCATTGAGCGCCTCCGGTGCGGCTTTCGCGCACCGTCCGCCGCCAGCCGCTCGATTGACGATCGCGTAGTAAGCGCTGCTCACCGTTCTTCAGGGCTTGGCGCGGGCACCGGTGTCACACGCAAGACTTTTCCATCACCGCTCCCGCCATCGTTGGTGATGTAGAGCAAACCGTCTGGGCCCTGCCGGGGCGTGCGGAGGCGTCCCTCATTCTCGATGGCGCGTTCCTCGCCCGTCACCTGGCCCTCGGCGTCGACGAAGTAGATGTGCAGGTGCTGGGCCTTCAAGGTGGCCACCGCAAGGGCGCCATCCCAATTGCCCCAGGCGCCGCCTTCGAGGAACGTCGCGCCCGCCAGCGCCAGCGTAGGCGAGCCGCTCGACCAGACAGCGGGTACCGCATCTGGGAACTTCTCGAGATCGGTCATCGGCACCGACTCGTTGTACCCTGGCACCGGATCCCAGCCGAAATTGCCAGCCACGAGCCGATTGATTTCGTCGTCGATCGTCGGGCCGTGCTCGGCGGACATGCCGATGCCATCGGATCGAAATGCCATCCCTTGGATGTTGCGATGCCCGTTGGAATACCATCGAAAGCCGCCGGCGTTGTCGGTGGCAGCTGCACCTTCGCGATCGACACGGAGCACTTTGCCGCCAAGCGACGCGTCGTCCTGCGGATTCGTTCCGATGGCCGCATCGCCGGTGCCAACCCACAGCGACCCATCGGGCCCGAAGCGCGGCCGGCAACCACTATGCCGCCCCGTGCTGTAGGGCATTCCGGTCACGATGTCCTCACGCGCAATCACAGCGCCTCCATCGGGGGTGCGCAACGTCAAGCGCAGCAATCGAACGTCGTTGTCGCCTCCCGCGTTCGATGTGGTGCAAACGTAGACGTATCCGTTGTTAATGAAGTCCGGGTCGACCTCGAGCCCCATCATGCCGCCTTCGCCCCGCGCAACCACGTCGTCGGGTGCAACGACGAACGGCGCGGCGCCGACGCCGTCGACGTAAACATTGAGGCGGCCGGGGCGCTCGGTCAGCAAGACAGTCCCATTGGGCAGCCAAGCGATGTCCCACGGCTTTTGTAGGCCGGTGATGAAGTCCTCGACCTCTAGACGGATGTCGGTCGGTCCGCCGGTGCCGCTGCAGCCTCCGGCGCCGCAGCCATCACCGCTGCAGCTGGTGATCACGAGGCACAGCGCGAGGAGGACCAGCAGAGCCGGATTCATGGTGCGATCACCTCGAAGGAGGGGCTTTGTGCATCGAAGGTGCGGAGCTCTGCGCCGCCTTCCGGTTTCTCGCTACCGTGAAAGATCACGCGGTGGGTGCCCGGCACGGCGTCATCCGGAATCTGCCAGTCGATGGTGACCGTAAACGCTTCGTTGATCGGGGCAGGAGGCTCCGCAAACGGATCGAGCGGGTCATAGGGCGGGATCGTGCGACTCGACTGGGTCCACGTGCCCTTCGTCGACCCATCGCTTTCGGTGGCGACCGTCGTCCATTCGGCGGCTACGAGCCGCTGGACCTCGAAGTGTCGAGAGCCTTGGCTGAACGCGTTGTCGGGGTGACCCGTCCAAAATGATACCGACATCGTCGCGCCCGTCGAGTACGTAGGGTCGGGTCGCCTGCTGATCTCCCCGAATGATCCGTCTGCGGGAGGTTCGTCAAACTCATTGCCCAAGGCGTTGGACTCGACCATGCCGCGGAGGTCTCCCGCGTCGGCCGAGCTCCGCACCGGCGTGCCGTCGGCAAGCGCTCGGGCGAGGCGATCGATCTCTTGTTGAAAGGCCGGCAAGGTCCACGGCCCAAACAGGGTGTGGCCGCCCTCGTATTGTTGAATCGCGTACTCCTCCGGGGTCGTGATGTAACCCGCATAGTCGTTTGTATACCCGGCGATCACTACGTACTTGGCCTCGGCGCCCAGCACGTCTCTGACGGTGTCTCGCAACCTGCGCCCTGCCATCGTGGTCGCCTCGCTCGGTACGAACACGATTGCAAGCTGTCCGAGCTTTGCGACCCCGACCGGTAGGGGATCTTGCTGCTCCTTCGGATACAGAATCGGTTTAGGCGCATGGCAGGCGCGGAGCTCATCGCTGATTGCGGGAGGCGAGACGACCAGCTCGACCAGAGCGTCGATCGAGGAGTCTCGCTCGAGCATCCCCTCCATGAATAATGGGTGGCCGCCGCCATCTTCGGTCGAACCGCCGGCAAAGGCATAGCCATACGCAGGGAAGCAGGTGTTCTGCGGCCCGGCTCCGGTGAACCCGTTGCCGACGTCGAGATCGGTGAAATCGACGGCATCGAGCCGATAGTCGACGCCTCCCTGGAGTGGCTCGGAGGCGGCCTCGAGAAGCGCCATCGCGACGTCCAGTTGCCGCTCTCCGATGATCCGCGCGCTGTCGTAGTCGTCGACGCCTGGGCCGGTATTGTCGAGGTTGAGATTCCCGGTGACGTCTCCGCAATTGCTCTGTGCGAACGCGGCAACGAACTCTGAGGTCGTGTCGTTTCGAGTGCGAGCGCGTCGCTCCATTTCGAAGGACGCAATCCCTTTGTGATCCGCCGAAACCAGCAAGTTGTTGTACGTGAGCGAAGTCGGGTGCACGGCGAACCAACTCAGTGCTCCAATGACCCCATCTTCTCTCTCGAATTTGAGAAGGGTCATCTCCTTGTCTGTGTCGTGGAGGTAGCGCGCTCGCTCGGCGTCCGGGTTTTGCGCATAGGCGATGACAGAGCGATTGGCGCCTGCAGCTTCGACCTCGCGCTGACCGAGCAGGATTCGCCCAGGTTGCAAGTCCTCGTGCGCCGACTCGATGGCTTCGGTGATTCCCTGCACGACCGCATCGAAATACGCTCGACGGAACGTACCGTCATGGGAGTACCCGGCAGGGCTCGAGTGCGTATGGGTTGCGCTCAGCACGACGTTGTCGAGCGAATAGAGGTCGCCGTACTTCGCCTGCAAGTTCTCGACGACCGAGAGCCTGATCTCGTGTGACGTGTTGAGAAGCTCGGCAGTCACGAAGACGAGCCTCCGGGTCCCATCCAACTCACCGATGATGAACGCGCGCGCGCTTAATCGTGTGTGAATGCCGTTGGCGATATGAGTGGGCAGGGCATAGCCTGAAAAGGGCACGTCGACGACGGGGCTCGTGATGTCGCCGGTGGCGCTGCCGATTAGGTAGTTGGGCTCACTCTGCTCCGCGCTCGAACAGCCAGAAGTCAGAACTGAAGCCACGACGGCGACGAAGAGTCGCCCGTGAGCGAGGAACCGGGACATCGGAGAGCTCATGTTCATGTTGCGCTATCTTGGGCCGTCGTTAGCCTGCGCGCTAGAACTGGCCAACGATGCGGGCGCTCGCTGACCGCAAGGCCCGGTATTCCTGGTCTGTGCGGCCTGAGTACGCTACGTCGCTACCAGCCATGACTTCAGTCATTCCCACTCGCATCGTCCCGAGCGTCGCTCCCGCGGATCGAACCCCACGCCATGTCGCAAAAGAATTCCACAAGCTCCTCGATTCGGGCGCGAAGCTGCGTCCAGCAGGTGAAGCGAAAGACGATCCGAACGGGCTCCTGTCTGCGGGGTACACGCCCAAGTATGAGATTTCACTCTTCGACACTCGGTTCTTTCTGACCAACGTTCGGCAGAATCCTGCACTGCGTTTCTTCGTAGCGTACGTCGTACAGCGTAACCGGAAGACGGGTCGGACGGAGATCTTTCCGCGCATCTTTTACAAAGATCTGTCCCTCATCTGGCGCGCCGCTTCGCATGTGATCGCGAACGATGGTGATTTCTGGATCGGCAAAGGCGACGTCAAGGTACTGGCTCGCGGCGGTTATGAAATCACCGAGTGTGTCGAGTCGACCACCGATCTGCCTTTTGAGATGCAGACCGCGCTCGAAACGCTCAACCGCAAGACGCGACACGCCCTGAACGACGAGGAAGCGCTCTACCTTCTGCTCCGAAGTGCGCCGAGCTCGCGAACCGCACCGTATCGAGATTTCACCGAGCCACGGCGGAAGGCCGCGGCCGATCGCCGAAACCTCATCAACGGCGGCCGCAGCATCGCTCGGTTCACGCGCAAGACTGACCCAACCTCGCTCGAGATCGTCGCCGGCTTCGAGCCGGACTTCGCAGAGGGCATCGTGGAGATCAGCGAGCTGAGAAGCGCGATGTACGGTGGCAATCTCCAGCGCTTCCGCATCCTCTCGCGCAATCGAAAGGTGCAGTACCTGTTCGTGGCAGGCCCCAAGCACGTTTGGATCATCCCGCCTCAAGCCACCACGACAGAGCTCTCTTCGTTCGGGGTTCGCACGATCGATGTCGTTGCGGACGAAGACCTCTTCGTCCCGGGCTTCGAGTATCACTACTTCGATGAAGACGCCGATGCGTCAGAACACTTCAGTCAAATCCCGGAAGGTTTTGCCGGAGAATTGTGTGAGCATGACAACGATCGCGCGGATGCGTCGGCTTGGCTCGACCCGATTCCCGTGATCCGGGAGTTTCGGCGCAAAGTGCTTGGAGCGAGACGCAAAAGAGGGTTGTCGACCGAAGCCTTCCAAGGGTAGAAGAGCAGGGGAGTCCCAACCCCGCTGATGTCGCACACCTTCTACGATCGCCTTTCTGCTCTGGACGCCTCACTCCTCGGTTTTGAGGAGAAGAACACGCACTGGCATGAAGCGGCAGTTATGATCTTCGAGGCAGGCCCGCTGCGCACCGAGGACGGCGGGCTCGATTTCGAGCAGATCCTCAACAACTACGAGTGGTCTTTCGAAAGGGTTCCCCGCTATCGCCAGCGTCTCGTCAAAATCCCGCTCTTCGACCACCCGATTTGGGTAGACGACGAAAACTTCAACGTCCGCTATCACGTTCGGCAAATCGCCTTGCCGCAACCCGCCGATGATCGCGTCCTGAAGCGGGTCTGTGGCTACCTGCTGGAGCTGCCCCTCGACATCGACAAGCCGCCCTGGGAAGTCTGGATTGTCGACGGGCTCGAGAACGACAGGTTCGCCCTGGTCACCAAGGTCCATCATTGCATGGCCGATGGCGTCACGGGCATGAGCATCCTCCAGACGCTTCTGGGCCGACGTCCCTTCGAGCGAAACGGGTCTCCAAAGCCCTGGACGCCACGTCCGGCGCCTCAGCGTGCGGAGCTCGTGGCAACCGAGCTGGTTCGGCGAGTCCGAGCGCCATTTGAGCTGCTCGCGCCCCTTCGGCGGCCGAACGAGGCTTTGCAGGAGGCCCGCGACGTCGTCCAAGGCCTGATGCAGGCCTCAAAGTTGGGTTGGCGAGCCGCGACCAAGACGCCGTTCAATCCGGACCAGGTCGGTCCGCATCGCCGTTTCGACTGGACCGACATTTCGATGCGCGAGATCAAGGACGTGCGGTCAGGGCTCGGCGGGACGATCAACGACGTCGTCCTGACAACCGCCGCAGGTTCGCTGGGTCAGTATCTCCGCGAGCACCGAACGGCCACCGACGACATCGACTTCCGAACACTGATCCCGGTCAACGTTCGCAAGGACAAAGAGAAGAATCTCGGCAATCGCGTCGCGATGATCATGGCCCAGCTTCCGGTCGGTGAACGTGACCCCATTGCGCGCCTACGACGTGTGGTCGAGACGACCCAAGAGCTGAAGCACAGCAAGCAGGCGCTCGGCGTGTCCTGGCTCGAGGGCCTGGCCGATCGAATCGGGGGTCGCTTCTTCGCCCAGCTCAGTCGCTCGGCCACCCGAAACCGACCGTTCAACGTCGTCGTCAGCAACGTCCCCGGTCCCCCAAAACCGCTTTACTTCCTGGGTTCGGAGATGCAAGCCATCTACCCGATGATGCCGCTCTTTCCGAATCAAGCCCTCGCGCTCGCCGTTCTCAGCTACGCCGGCAAAGTGTTCTGGGGCTTCAACTCGGACTGGGATGCCTTGCCCGACGTCCACGACGTCGTCGAGGGGATCGGCGAGCAATTCCGCGAGCTTCACGCTGCCGCGCAGTCAAGCGCTTCGAGTCGCGAACAATCGACGATAACACCCACACGGAGTTGAGATGAGTGAATCAGGTACCGGTCTCCCGCTGAGCCTACGCAAGAAAGACATCTTTTTCGTTCTGTGTTTTTCGTTCTTTGCGTTTTCATCGTTCTTCTCGGATTCTTGGCATGCGCTCGGGCTGCTCGAAGGAGATGCGTTTTGGTCGCGCGCGAACCGCTGGTACGGCGAGATTGCGCAGGACCATTTCTTCCTCGCCGACCACCCCTACGTGCGGGTGAACACCGGTATCTCGGGGATGATCTACGGGCCGTTCTATCTCGTGCTCGTCTACGCGTTCATCAAGGGGAAGAACTGGATCCGTCCGATGGCGCTCGTTTACGTGGGCGCGATGCTGCATGGATGCACCGAGTTCTTCATCTACGAGTACTGGATTGGGCCACCGCCAGGTAACGCAGCCATCTTCTGGGCCTTCAACGGGCCGTACTGGGTCGTTCCATTCCTGCTTGGCGTCCGCATGTGGAAGCCCAATCCGTTTGGGTCTGCATCAGCCTGACCGGCGTCTACGCGCTGCGGGTGCTCAGGCGCAACGTGCGCTGTTGGAACGGTGCCGCGGGCGTCGTTCCTTCGCGCCTGGTCTGGTCTTTGCGCTTGGATCCCACCGTCGGAATTGCGCGCGCGGGTTTCGTTTGTCCGGTCGGGCAACGGATCGCTCGAAGCGCTGTGCCGCGCTCGCCGAAATGTCCACGGTCGAGCTCTTCGGGGAGACTCGAATCGCGCCAACGACCTCGCTCGACACGTCGCCTCGCCGGCAGATCATCGCCAGCAGCTTCCTCGTGTCGGCGCCCGCCTGTCCGCCCCAGCTGACTTGATAGGTGACGAAATCGCCTTGTGGTGCCTGCCGCGACCGCCCCTTTGGACCAACCTTACGGGGGCTGCGCTCGTGGCGCGCTGGTTTCGCATCGTCACGGACGCGCCTTGGGGTGCCCTGGCTGCGCTCCGCTTCTCGTTTCAGAAGGCAGGCCACGAGCTCGGCGGGCGAATGCTTTTCGAGCAGACGTTCGGCCAGAGCCGTCGCCCGGCTATCCGATTCATCTGCCTGACTGGCGAGGTCCCGAAGGAAGCCTTCACCAGTCCGTTCGTCGGCGGCCGCAAAAATCTCCTCCGGTGTCGGAATGGGGACCAGACGCGCATCCACGCGCGCGGCACGCAGCATGCTCTGGACTCGGCGCTCGGCTCGCGCGGCCGCGAACAGCACATTGGTGCCGCGCCGTCCGGCTCGCCCGGTGCGCCCGCTCCGGTGGGTGAATACATCTGCATTGTCTGGGAGGTCGACCTGAATGACCCGGCCGATGTCTTGCACGTCGAGGCCGCGCGCCGCGACGTCGGTGGCGACGAGGTAGCGAATGGTGCCGTTTCGAAACTGGGTGAATGTCGCGGTTCGCTCCCGCTGGGTCATCTCTCCGTTGAGGGCACGCGCGGCGAGGCCGGCTGCGCAAAGCTCATCGGCAAGTCGGACCGTTTCCGTTCGGGTTCGCACGAAGAGCAGGGTCTTGTCTTCCGGGTAGCGGAGCAGGACGTTGATCGCCGCATTGAATCGATCGGCTTGACGGACGTGCATCACGAGATGCTCGATGTCGGCATTCGCCTTGCCGAGCGCCGTGCCTTGCACCGAGACAGCGTCCTGCTGAAGCCGGTCCGCCAGCCTCACCACTTCGCGTGGAAAGGTCGCCGAGACCAGGTGGGTTCGACGAGCCTCGGGCGCGAAGCCGAGGATGCCGTCGAGCTCCTCCTCGAAGTTCATGTCGAGCATCTCATCGGCTTCGTCGAGCGCAATGGTCTTGAGCTGATCGAGTGTCAGGGCGCCGGCCTTCAGATGATCGAGAAGACGCCCCGGGGTGCCAATGACGACCTGGGGAAGGGTGGACAGCTGGTAGCGCTCCTGCATCACGCTCGTGCCACCGGTCACCACGAGCACACGCGCCCCGAGCGGTTCATAGAGCCAGCGAAGCTCGCGCCCTAGCTGGCCGGCGAGCTCGCGAGTCGGGGCGATGAGCAGCGCCATCGGTGCTGCGGGACCGGACTTGCGAGACTTCTTCGGCTGCGCCGTGGCAGCAGCGATCGCGACGGAGGGGGCGAGGAGCAGCCCAAGAGCCACCGTTTTACCGGACCCCGTCTGGGACGAGATTCGCAAATCGCGGCCCGCCAACTCGGGGTCCAAAATGGCCTGCTGAATGGCGGTGAAGCTCTCAAAACCGGCGTTGCGCAAGGCGGCGCCGAGACCCGCAGGGGCCTGCTCTAGGGAAAGTAACTCAGACATGAAGCGGCATCTGTAGCATAGACTGCCCAAAGCACACGGCGAGGCCGCAGGAGAGCCGCTAGCGCGGGAAGCCATCGGGTTTTTCTTAGTCGATCTGGACGATGAGATACGATGGCCTGGTGGCTTTGGAACGTCGGTGGGGCGCAGCGTCGATCCTCCTTGCTCTTCTCACGGGTTTGGTTTTCATCCCGGGGCTCAGCGATGAGTTCACCTGGGATGACAACGGCCTCATCCGCACGAACGAGAACATTCAGCATCCGGAGCGCTACGGCGAGGCGCTGACGAGCCACTTCTGGAACGTTTCGAGCGACGTCGAGCAAGCCAACGAGACTTACAATCACCTGTACAGGCCGCTCGTCACGTTTGCCTACATCGTTCAGTTTCGACTCTTCGGTTTGCACGCCGTGGGGTACCGCGCGGTCAGCCTGGCGCTTCATTTGCTTTGTTGCGTCCTCGCGTTCTTTTGGTTGAGACGGCGCATCCCGCCCGGCGAAGAGGCCCATCGCCTGCTTGCGATCGGCCTCGGCGCCGCGGCCTTTGCGCTTCACCCCAGCCGCGCCGAAGCGGTTTCGTGGATATCGGGAAGCACCGAGCTCTGGATGTGCGCGCTGGTGCTCTTGGCCGCCCTCGCCTTCGATTCAAACCGCAATTGGCTCGCTGGAATTCTGCTCGCGCTGGCGCTGTTCGCAAAGGAATCGGCAATCGTCGCGGCGCCGTTGCTTCTGGCCGATCGATTCTTGCTGCAGGGACGTCGCGAGCGGTCGGCATCGATCGCACTCGTCGCGCCCGTGGTCGTTGCGCTGCTCGCCCGCATTTGGGTAGTCGACGTTGCGCTGCCCACCGGCCAGATCCGCGGCGCGCTAGCGAGGACCCTGGCGTCGTTTGGATTGTATGCGCAGCAGATCTTCTCGCCCTGGAATCCGACCGCCTTCCCCGGGATGCGCCTCTACGAATGCGAGCGCGGTGAGGTCCTGCCGGCCGCGTGGTGGCTCGGGGGGACCTTGGTCCTTGGGGCGGTGATGTTATTGGGCATCGTGGCCTACCGCAGGCGCGCGTGGCGCCCGGTGTTCGCCGACGCGCTCTGGGTGGTCGTTCCACTGCTGCCGGTGGCAAACCTGATCGATCTCGGAAGCCGAAACCTGACGGCGGACCGTTTTCTCTACCTTCCGATGCTTGGGGTCGCCTCTCTTCTCGCCCGCGGGCTCCTGTGGATGTTCCAAGAGCGCGCATCGCTCGGGAGGACCGTCGCACTCGTCGCGTCCGTGGTCGTCTTGGGTTTCGCAGTCGTAACCTCGCTTCATTCACGAGTCTTTGCCTCGTCGTCTTCGCTTTGGGAATACGAGGTGACGCGGAACTCGGACAACCCGTTCGCGTTGCATGCTGTGGGAACCGCCCGAACGCGCGCCGGCCTCCGAAATAGCGGCTTCGACTACCTCGAGGGAGCGCAAGCGCTGGCGGAACGCACCTGTGTACGTGACGACCAGCTGCGTGCGGCCAAAGATCTCGCATGGGCCCTCGCGCTTCGGACGAGCCCGGATGACCAGAATACCTTACTCGCACTGCAGAGCGCGTACACTCAGATGGCCCGCGATGGTGCGTTCGCGTATCGCGGACGCCCGCCCTGGCTGATGCAGCTCACACCGCAGGAAACGAGCGACTTTCTAACTGAAGACCTTCAATACGCCCTTCCGCGCGCCACGGTGGAAGCGCGCCTCGGCAACATCGACGCCGCCATGCAGATCCTGCAGGACCAGGCCATTGGCTCCGATTCGCTGCACCCGTTGTCGAACAACCTCCGGTTTCGATTGGTCGCGGCGCAGGGGCGTATCGAGCAGTCGCTGCGCGAGTTGGGACAGGACCCCTCTGTTGCGGACGCCGGCACGCTAGGCTCCGTGCTCGCAACCCTGCGGGAAACGCTTTCGCGGACGAGTCTCCCAAGTGACGCCAGAACGCGGCTGGCCCGATACGCCCTCGGGTTCGGTGAAGCGCCGAATGACCTGGCCGGACTGCCCCGCGAGTTCCAGACGGCCCTCGACGCCCTCCGCGACTACGAAACCAACGCCCCCGTCGACCTCGCAGCGCTCGAGCGGCAGAGCGCCAACTCCAGAGAGCTTCCACGTTTCATCGAGCTTGCAAAAGCCAAGGAAGACGTCCGGCGCTTCGACGACCAGCTTCGCAGCCTCGAGAAATAGCGTCGTATCGCCGTGCGTCACGAAGCCGCCGCCAGCCGGCCGAGGCCCCCTTCGACCGGGGCATCGAAGTGAACATCGAGCTGCGGGAACGCGATGACGATGCCTTCGCGCTTCAGCGCCGACCAGATTTCCTCGTTGAGCTGCGAAAGCCGGCGGCGCGCGAGCCACGGGTCATCCATCCAGATCGCGACCTCGAAGTCGACCGAGCTGTTGCCGAAGCGAAGCATGAGCACTTGTGCTTCGTAGCGGGGGACACCGGCGCTGTTGCGATTGGCGACTTCCTCGAGGGTCTTGCGAACGAGCCCCATATCGGAGCCATAGGTCACCCCTACTTCAGTACGGACGCGATAGGCAGCGTCGTCGAGCGTGAAGTTTCTGACCAGTGACTGCACGAGCAGCGAGTTCGGGACGATCACATCTTCTCCGTCACGGGATCTGGCGATGGTCGCGCGGATTCCCAGGCGCAGCACCTTGACGATTCGGCCGTCGACCTCGAGCACATCGCCCGGCGTAATTGCCCGCTCCACCAGGAGAATGATTCCCGAAACGAAGTTCTGCGCAATGTTCTGCATCGCGAAGCCGATGCCGACCGCGAAGATGGCGCCTGCGGCAAACAGGGTGCTCAAGTCGAACCCAACCAGGCGAAGGGCAATGCCGAACCCAACGAACAACGCTACGTAGTGCAAGAGCTTGTTGGTGACGTCGACGACACCTTCGTCGACGACACCTCGTCGCTTCATTCCGCGCCGGACCCCACGCTGAGCCAGAGAGGAGAGCCCGAACGTCAATACGATGACCAAGCCTGCGACTAGCAGCGTGCCCAGAGTCACCTGCGTGCCTCCGATCTGAAAAACCCCGGTACTCAGCACAGAGCTCAGATTCTCGATGACTTGCTTCAAACTCATATGCCCTCCAATTCCAACCAGCGCTAAGATGCCTCGCAATCTCGAGGAGGTCACGCTAATCTCTCTTCAGCTGAGGAGGCATCGATGGTTGTAGACGAGACTATGGCGTACGCGATTGCGACTTGGGCTCGTTTCGATGCGGATGTCACGGATGTTCTGCTACGAGCCCTCTCCGGGGCCTTTGCATTGGTGGCCGCCTCCGACGGCGAGCTCGCCCGGTCCGAGGTCGACGGGTTCGTCGACATGCTCCGGGGCAAGGCGGCCGTATTTTCCGGTCTAGACTTCGACGTGCTCGAAAGCACCTTTCGGGACTTGGCCGACTCCTTGATTGCGAACCCCGAAGATGGCCGGCAACGCGCCCTTGATTGCATCGCGCGGGTCGCAGGCGATCCGGTCAGGAGCGAGCTGGTCCGAAGCGCGGCTGCAATCGCCGCTGCTGCCGATGGCCGCGTATGGGCGGCCGAGGACACCACATTGCAAGAGATCTCCTCGGCCCTGGGTCTAGCGAACGCCGGCTGACATTCGCCGCCATTGCCAATCGCACGCTAGGTGCCGCCAGCGCCAGGGGGTTTCTTCTCCGGCTCACCGCCGTGGTTGCCTTCATGGCCGCCTTCACCAAGCCAGCCCTTGGCTCGAAAGAACCATACGAGCCCGATCGCGGTGAGCCCCATCGCGCCGAGAGCGAAGAGATAGCCGAAGCGCCATCGGAGCTCCGGCATGTTCCAGCGTGAAAGGTCACCGTCGAAGTTCATGCCATAGAGCCCTGCGATGAAGCCAAGCGGCATGAAAATCGTCGCGATGATGGTCAGGACCTTCATGACTTCGTTCATTCGCATGCTCACGTTGGACAGATGCATGTCCATGAGGCTCGAGGCGAGCTCACGGTTCGTATCGAGAGCCTCCATCAATTGAACCGTGTGATCGTGACAGTCTCGGAGGAAGATGTGGGTATCGCCGTTGGAGTCGCTGGCATCTGCCCGGGCCATCGCGCTAAGGACCTCACGGGTTGGGGCGACCGCGCGCCGCAAAACACGCAAATCGTGCCGAACCGCATGAACCTCCGCGACGACATTCTCGGTCTGGTTTGCCAGCACTCTGCTCTCGATTTCTTCCAGCTGGTCAGTATAGCTTTCGACCACCGGGTAAAATGTCTCGACGATCGCATCGAGCACGGCATACGCGAGATAGGCGCCCCCCCGGCGGCGGACTCTCCCTTTCCCATTCCGTATTCGCTCGCGCAGTGAATCGAAACAGTCCCCAGGCTTCTCCTGGATGGTGATCACGAAGCGATCGTGAACAAACATGCTCACTTGCTCGAGATCGAGGTGTGGGCTCAGTGACGGCATGCGCAGCACGATGAAGTCGGTGTCGCCGTAGTCCTCGAATTTCGGTCTCTGATGCAGGTTCACCACGTCTTCCAAGGCGAGCAGATGAAGCCCAAACAGCTCGCCGAGCTGAGACAAGGTGTCCGGGTCGCCTATGCCATCGATGTTGATCCAACTGACACCTCTACTGCTGTCGCGGATTGCCTTTAGATCGGAAACGCGCTCGATCGATCGCTCCTCGACGCGATCCGCGTCGTAGGAGATGACCCGAATTACCGCAGGCGGCGCGCCAGGGACGGCGGTGATGCTCCCGGGCGCCAAGCCGAGCGTCTGGGGTCGCCGCCTGCGCAAAGCTGCGCGCTTTCGCTTCCGCTGTACCTTCTTGGCGATGGGAGGCTCCTTGGGTTCTGCGGGCTCATCTGACGTCGCCATCTTGGCCATGTCAAGCTCGTCTCATTGCCTTCGCCCCTCGTTCTCTGGCGAAACATTCGCTACTCCGGGAGTCAGAGGCCGCCTATACTCCCGCCGATTCGGATGCCGATGACCACTTCTAGCGACCGACTGTGGCTCAGGCTGACGCTGGTCCTCTGCTGCTGGGCCCCCTCTGCGGACGCCCAAGCACCAACCGCAACGGAGGCGGTCGGGGACGCCGGGGTGCCGGCGGCTTCGCTCGAAGCCGAGGATGCCAAGGCTCCAACCATCGAGGAGCTACGGGAGCAGACCAAGCGGATCCGACAACTCATGGTGGGGCGCTTGGATGTGGCGGTCGATCCGCAGACCCTCTTCACGGTCGACCTCGGCGCCCCGAAGGCCAACCCAGATCTCGATCTGCTGCTGCGAGAGCTCGAGCAGGACGCCAGGCGGGAAGGGCGTCAATCAAGCCGCGAGCGTGTTCTCCGCACCAGAGGCTCCGAGGACGCCTTGGGGAAGGCGCACCGAGAGCTGGTTGAAGCACAGGCGGCGTTTCTCTCTCTCCCGCGCTCGGAGCGCGAAGCGATTCTTTCCAAGCATGAGGCCAGGCGCCGAGAGGCCGAGGCGCAAGCCAGCTCGGCCCAGGCAAAAGCCGAGATGCTCGTCAAGCTCGAGGAGCAAATCGCGCAGCTGGACGCGTTTCTCGTGGGGGACTTGGACCCTTCGATCGATCCCCGACCGCTTCTCGAGATCGACCCGGCCGAGCTCACGGACCTTGCGGCAGACCCCGAACGGCGCCGCCGCTTCTTGGACCCGAGCTCCCGGGGGCCTATCCCAGCCGCCGCCAAAGATGACGTCGACGGGCAACTGAACGCTGCGAAGCAACGGCGCGACATGCTCTGGATTCAATTTCTCGAGCTCGACGATGCCGAGCGTAGGCGCCTGCTGTCAAAGCATGCGGAAAGCCGCGTTGAACCCTCCGAAGCGCTGGCCGAGCAGATAAGTGGCGCCGAGCAGGCGGCCAAGGACGCTGCTTTGGAACGTGAAGTAGCGCTCGTCGACTCCCAGGAGGCCAAGACCGAGTCACTTCGACTGATCGCGGATCGGCGTGCTCAGCTATTGAGCGTGAAGGAAGCTCAAGCCCGGTTCAAAGCGGAGCTTGCAAGCAGTCGGGCAAAGGTCGAGGCCAAGACCGAGTCCGCGCTCGCATGGAACCGAAGAGTTCGGGAGTTGAGAAGCGCGATGCCGTCCGGAGAGGCAAGAGCAAATCAAGCCGACCACCTCTACCGGGGCCTCACGAAGGATCTCGGCGACGCGCGCCACGACTTGAGCCTCGCCCTCGACGCCGTGAGATCGGAGCCGAGTGGAGTCCCTCTTCCTCCCAATGCGGATGACGACCAGCTCCCTGCCGACATCGACGACGGCGCTACACGGGAGCTCCGAACCGCACTCAGCAGTTCCGCGATCGAGCTCCAGGCCCTCGAGGCTCAGCTCAACTGGGATCGCGCTGAAGCGCTTCGCGACGCGATTGTCATCATGAATCGGGCTCGCCTTCGTCTCTTTGAAATGCTCAGCGAGTCTCGGCGTGACAGTCTCGAGGGCTTTGGCCCCGACGGCGTCGCCCAGGTCAAGCGCGAGCTCGACCAGATCATCCTCGAGGTCCGCTTCCACTTGCTCGTCGTGCCGCGGGAGGCGGCTCGCCAGTATCGGCAGCTCCGGTCCTCACCCGGGCCGGTGGTCTTCAGCCTAGTTCAGCTTCTGCTCCTCGTGCTGGTCTTTCGCTGGTGGCGAAAGCGGGCCGACGACACGCTCGAGCAATCGCGGCGCGCTTGGCTTCAAAAACGGCCCCAGACGCATCTGACCCGCGGAGTTTCGACCTTCGTTTGGTACCTGCGTCGAATTCGAAAGCCACTCGAGTGGCTGGCCTTGTTCTCCGTGTTGACGATGTTGGTCGCCAAAGCGGGACATCTGCCGGAGACGAAGTATGTCCAG
The DNA here is from genome assembly GCA_029862185.1 of Myxococcales bacterium. Lineage (GTDB taxonomy): Bacteria > Myxococcota_A > Polyangia > Polyangiales > Houyiibacteriaceae > SG8-38. Next base: position 9,759 of record JAOTXX010000042.1, on the reverse strand, counting down.
ATCGTCGTCTTGTGGCTGTTGGCAGGTGCGTTCGTTGTCGAGCTGATCGACGCGACAGCCAGCCGTCAGGGCTTCTCGAGTGAGTCTTCCGCCAAGTTACGCTTTCGCTCGCTGCGCCTGGTCGGCGTAAGCATCGTCGCGGTGGGGTTGATTCTATCGCTGACGGTCGCCACCGTCGGCAAGGGCGCAATCTACGCTTGGGTCGTCAGTACATTTGGCTTTCTCGCAATCCCCGTGTTCCTGGTGCTGATCGTCTGGTGGAAGGATACGATCTTCGAGCGCGCGAAAGGCCGCGAAGCGTCGGCCGTGTTGAAGTGGGTTGTGCGGCACGACCACGGGCTGCTCACTTACCCGGCTGCAACGGTCGGAGGCGTTTATCTTCTAATCGAAGGCGTCGCCGGGTTTGTCGTTCGGCGGGTGAGCGATCTCGCGCCGCTCCGTCGGGTTTTCGCCTACTTGTTTCGACGTGGAGTCGAGAAAAACAAGACGGCCACCCCTGCCGAGTACGGGACCGAGCCAATTCCCGCTGACGTCTACGGGGCCTTGGCACCCCATCCCGAGACTCCCCCCGAGCTTCTGACGTCGTACATGTCGGAGAGCGTTCACGCGATGCGCGCGCTCGTGCGGTCCGAGCGCCATGCGATTGTCGCGCTGGTCGGAGAACGCGGGCTTGGGAAAACCACCTTTCTCAATCGCGTCACGAGTGACCTCGAACCGGGCAGCCTCTGTGCGGTGCAATGCCAGCCCGGAGGCTTCGCCGCGCTCTTGGTCGAGTTCGCGCGTGCCCTCGGGCTTCCCGAGACGGCAAGCGAGGACGAAGTCATCGCGTCCCTGGGTGAGCGCGCTCCGAGTGTGATCCGCGTCGATGACGCGCAAAGGCTCGTCCGGCCGCTGATCGGTGGCTTGAAAGCCATCGACCAACTCGTCCAACTCACGCGCAGCGTCAGCCCGCAAACCTCGTGGTTGATCGCCATTGGCATGCCTGCCTGGCAGTACCTCCGGCGGGCCCGCGGAGATCGCGCCGCGTTCGACCAAGTCATCGAGCTGCAGCCTTGGGAGGAAAATCAAATCGCGTCGCTGATCGAGCAGCGCTCCGCGGCGGCGGGGGTCGTGCCAAGCTTCGAACGCTTGGTAGTGCCGCGCCAGGTGCGAACCTCCCCGGTCTCGGACGAAGAGCGCACGAAGCGCGACTTCTACCGCATTCTCTGGGATTACTCGGACGGCAATCCACAGGTCGCACTTCACTTCTGGCGGGAGTCTCTGTATCGGCGGTCCGATGATGAGACGGTGCACGTCCGGCTCTTCTCAGGGCCGTCCGCCGGTCAGCTCGACGACCTGCCCGCGACCTTCTACTTCGTCCTACGCACCATCGTTCAGCTAGAGCTGGCGGTCGAGGAAGATGTGGTCACCTGCACAGACCTGAGCGCGGCTGAAGTCGCAGACGCCCTGCGTGCCGCACGCGTTCACGGCTACATCAAGGAGAACGCGCATCTTTTCGAGATTGACCTTCAGTGGTATCGCGCGATCATCAGTATCCTTCGCAGAAAGCACCTGCTGCTGCTCTGAGGTGTTCGGCATGAAAGTACACAAACCAATCATCTTATCCGCAGCGCTGCTCGGGCAGTGGCTCGGTCCAGCGCTGGCCGTCGCGCAGGAGTCGAGCGACGAGGAAGTGATTTCGCAGATCAGCCAGGCGATTCGCTGGGGCGGAGTCGTCACGTCGATCTTCATCATCATCGGGGTCTGGGTTGGCATTCGTTTCTTCAACAACTTCGTCGAAAACCTTGGAGACCAGTTCACGACCCGTCGCATGCTCTTCCAGAAGCTCGGCACGATCGTCCAGTTCTTCGTTTACATTGGAACCATCGGCACCGTCATCGCGCTGAGCGTCCGCTTCGATGCCAAGGTTCTCACCTTGCTGGGTGGCACGGCGGCGGTCGCCGTGGGCTTCGCCGTTCGCGATCTGGTCGCCTCGTTCATCGCCGGCATCATGATCATGATCGACCAACCGTTCCAAGTCGGCGACCGGGTCGCGTTTGGTGGGGAGTACGGAGACATCACGGCGATTGGCCTTCGTTCGGTACGGCTTCAGACATTGAACGACAACACGGTGACCATACCCAACAACAAGTTCCTGACCGACATGACGTCCTGCGGGAACTACGGCGCCCTCGACATGCAGGTCGTCATGGACTTCTACATTGGGCTCGACCAAGACGTCACCAAGGCGCGTGACATCGTGACCGAGGCCGGGCTGACCAGCCGCTATGTCCATCTTCCCAAACCCGTCGTCGTCCTCGTCACTCAAGTCATCCAAGACAACTACGTCGCGGTGCGGCTTCAGCTCAAGGCCTATGTGCTCGACACGCAATACGAGAAGGCCTTCGAGACCGACGTGAACCTCCGGGTCATGCGTGCGTTCGAGCAGCACCGCATCGCCCCGCCGGCGATCCTCTACCGGACGATCCCGGGGGGTCGCGGCATGGAGCCGGTGCCGGCCTGAGGGTCGATTCACCCGCGTCAGAAGGCGCGGGTTTCGCCAATGCGGAGCAACCAAGCGGCCTCGTCTCCGAGAGCACCTTCGGACGCCGCTTCCTTGAAGCGCGTGGGCGGTTCATCGAGAGGCTCGTCGGAGAGCTTGAACGTGCCGTAGTGCATGGCGACGGCGGCGCGGGCGCGAAGGTCGATGGCCGCTTGAACCGCTTCTTCGGGATTCAAGTGGGAGGCTTTCATCATCTCGGTCGGCTCGTAGGCGCCGATCGGCAGGGCAGCGAGGTCGAACGGGCCGAGCGCTTCGGCAATGCGCGCAAATCCGTCGAAGTAGCCGGTGTCCCCCGCGAAGAAGAACCTTCGCTCCGGGCTGACTACCGCCCAGGACGACCAGAGTGCTTCGCGATCGTCGCCAATGCCGCGCTTGCTCCAATGCTGCGCGGGCAGGCAGTAGACGCGCACCCCTTCGTGCTCGACATGCTGGCCCCAGTCGAGCTCTTCGACGTTTTCGATTCCGTTCTCGCGGAGGAGTTCGCCGTTTTCGAGAGGAACGTAGAAGCGTGTGTTTGGATCCCGCTCCGACAGCGTGACCAAGCTCGGAAGGTCGAGGTGGTCGTAGTGATTGTGCGAGACCACCACGAAGTCGATCGGAGGAAGGTCGTCGATTGCGACACCCGGCTCCACGATTCGTTGCGGCCCCGCGAAGGAGACCGGACTTGCCCGGTCCGACCAGATCGGATCGGTGAGGAACGTGAGGTGACCCATTTGAACCAGGAGCGTCGCGTGACCAACCCAGGTCACCGCGGGCTCGCTGTGCTTCGCATTCTCGCGCAGCCAGGCGCCATCGTTGGGCACCTGATCGAGCGCACTCGAGATCTCGGTAAAGGAGCTCGCGATGCGCCGGAGGAAGAAGGGCAGCGTCACGGAGGCGCTTACTTCGGGCATCGGACCTGCCAAGTTCAGGAACCGACCGTCATCTTCGCGAGGGGCCGGGCCGAGGGCGTCCTCGAAGGGGGAGGCGGCGGCGGGAGAGACCAGTGCCAGCGCTAGGATTGCGAGGACGCGGCTGAGATGGTTGCGGGTGGACGCCATGGCTAGTTGAATCTGGGGCTGCTCTGGTCGAAACGTAAGGTGTTCGATGGAAAAGTCAGCACTCGTGCTGTGAACACCGTATCTTTCCTTGCGAGACCCCGTTTTGGGTCCGCGAGGGACTCGACCTATGAGCTGGGTCGAGACTACGAGCTCAACGTCGTCGTCACAGATTGGACCGACTCCAGGCTTGGCCGCTTTCCGCTCGCGCGCGACGAACGAAGACGCCCAGTCGACAGTCGGGCCAGGGAGTATCGTCGCCGCATTCCGTCATCCCGACGTCGCGTGTGAGGAACGAACGATGGAAAAGGCGATTCAAAATGTACTGAAATGGCTGGATGACCCGGTGCTTTCGAAGTTGGTCGGCGCACGGGTCGCAATCGTGGTGGTGGTCGCGATCGGCCAGGTCGTCGAGCGAGTTGCAACCCGGTACATCGACGACAAGGCCGTCCGATACCGAGCGCGCAAGGCGATAGGGTTCATTGGATACTTGCTCGGAGCGCTGGTCGTGATCGCCATGTTCAGCGATCGGCTCGGTCGCCTGAGTGTGGTCTTCGGCGTCGCGGGTGCGGGAATCGCGTTCGCTCTTCAGGAGGTCATCGTCAGCGTCGCTGGATGGGCTGCGGTTTCGTTCGGCAGCTTCTACACCGTCGGTGACCGCATTCAACTCGGTGGCATCAAAGGGGACGTCATCGACATCGGAGTTCTCCGCACGACGCTGGTGGAGGTCGGCCAGTGGGTCGATGGCGACCTCTACAACGGCCGGATGGTGCGCGTCGCGAACAGCTTCATTTTCAAAGATCCGGTCGTGAACTACTCGGGTGATTTTCCTATTTTGTGGGATGAGATCACTGTGCCGATTCGGTTCGGGAGTGATCTCGACATGGCCCAATCCGCTCTCACCGAACGGCGAACGAAGTCTGCAGTGGATACGCCGAGCAGGCCACGACGATCTGGGCGCGCATGCAGAGGCGCTAGCCACTCGAAGACGCGAGCACTGCTCCGATGGTCACGTTCGTCTTCGATGAAAACTGGGTGAAGTTCACGATTCGATACACGGTCCAGTTCGACCGGCGACGCGCCACGAAGCATCTCCTGAGTGCGCGTGTGCTCAAAGCAATCGACGCGAGCGGCGGCGCTGTATCCGTTGCAGCAGCGGCGATCGAGCTCTTTCCGAAAACGCCTCTCGACATCCGGCAGCTCGCGGCCGAAGAGGGCTGATACGACCCCCGCCACGGCCGAAATTACTGGTATCTCGTCAGCGTCGTCCGCTGCACTGTGCAGCGCCGTGCTGGGCCCTAAGATCGCGACATGAAAAAACCAGTCTGTGTGATCATCGGAATAGGGCCGAAGAATGGGCGCGCGTTTGCGCAGCGCTTTGCGGAGGAAGACTATGCGGTTGCGCTCCTTTCGCGCTCAACCGACTATTCGAGTGGTCTTGCGGCCGAGCTCGGTGGAAAAGCGTACGCCTGTGACGTGACCGATCCGGAAGCGATCAAGCACGCGTTTGAACAAGTGCGCGAAGACCTCGGCGACGTCGATGTGCTGCTCTACAATGCGGGTTCGGGGAAGTTTGGAACGTTCGACGACGTACCAGACGAAGAGTTCGAGAAGGGTTGGCAGATCAACGTTCGCGGGCTCTTGCAGAGCACGCGTGAGGTCGTTGGCCCCATGCGCGAGAAGGGAAGCGGCGCGATCATCGTGACCGGCGCTACGGCGTCCCTCCGTGGAAAGCCGTTCACGGCGGCGTTTGCATCCGCCAAGGCTGCCCAACGAAGCCTTGCCCAATCGTTTGCGCGGCAGCTGGGGCCCGAGGGCATTCACGTCGCCCTCGTCATCGTCGACGGCGGCATCGGGACGGACGATCAAAGCGGCGAGGCGGGCACGCACCTGCGCCCCAGCGATATCGCTCAGACAGTCTACCACCTGGCCACCCAACCAATATCGGCTTGGTCCTTCGAAGTCGACGTCCGCCCATTCAAGGAAAACTGGTAGGGACACTCTCCCCCCTCCCAACCCCTCGAATTCATGCGGGTCCCCCGGCAAGGATCGCAGCGTCCCATCAGACCAGTCGTTGCGATCTTTGCGTGAGAATCCTTTTGGAATCGCGTGCTTGTGCACCCGGAGAGTGTCCCCTAGACGGCGCCAAGGCGCTCCCCGGGGCTAGAGGTCCGTCGACACACTCGCGAGCGCATCGATCCGAGCACCGGCGCCGGCGCGAAGCGCGTCGCCGTCTGCCGCCTGACCTTTCGGCCCCACCTTGAGCACGAACGCATCGGCCTTCATGTACCCGTACACGGGCACGGTGCCCTCGAACACGCCGAAGAATTGCTCGGGGGCGCCCTCGAGCGCGCGCAACCGAAAGCTACTGATCACCTGCTTCTGCACGAGGCGAACCTGCTGCCCCGTCAGGTCCGGGTGGTCGTATTTCGAGATCTGCATGAACTCGTCCGTCTCGTCGACCGGAACACCCCCCGGCGTGAACATGTGGTTCTCGACTCTGTTCACCTCGTTGTCCTCAACGTGGAAGTACGTCTCGCCCATGAAGACGATGGGCTCGTAGCTCTTGCTGGAGAGCTTCTTGTACGCGAGCAGCCCGACTACAACCAGCGCGACGACCACGAGGTAGACCTTGCTTCTGTCCATCGAGCCACCCTAGGCAATAGCGGGCGAGAAGGAAAGTTACGCGCGGCCGACTCTAAGGATCAACGCCCATCGGACACGTTGTATGAGGGCTCGAGTCGTCCGCGGTCGCCACCCAGGAAAACCAGGTGCGGCTCGGCGAGTCGTTGGGGAGGTTGTAGGAGAGGAACCCGTCCGTGCGGCCGGTCGGTGTTCGGACGGTCCTCAGGTCTCCCGAAATCTCAACGGCGCCTCTTGAGCCGGGCGGCCCGTGTAACAACGGTTGCGTCCATACGTCGAACTGCGGATTGTCCCCGCGTTTCAAATCGCCGAACTTGCAGGCGAGCTTTCCGTCACAGCGGATGTTGCCCACGGCGTGCATCTCGTTGAGGCAGCCGCGGCCCTTGCTCTGGTGTTCGGGCTTGTAGGCGCTTCGATCGGCTGACCAGTAGCTCGGCGCAGCTTTGCACCGGGCCCATTCGATGGTTCCGCGTTCCTTAGACAACCTGCCCACCGCGACTGGCTTCTCGTTACCGGCGTAGCGGCAAGCCCGTGGAAATCCAGAGTCCGAAGGTCGCCGCCAGGTTGGCGTGCGTGCGCCGTTACAAGTGGGCGCGTAGTGATGCATGACCGTCGTGACGTCGGCGATCGCATCGATCGTAAATCGCTCGAACATGGCGAAATGAAGGACGCCCACTTTGCCGTCCGTGACCCGGCCATCCCGGCTGAGCGGATAGGAGACGACCAAGGACCCTTTCAACCCCTTGGCGATGGCGTCACCCTTCGACAGATACGTATCGCTCACCTGGAGGGACGCTTCGATCCGGTACGAGATGGTGCAGCTATCCGAGGCGGCCGCCGACGTTGCGTCCAGCAAGATCATGATTGCAGTCGCACAGAGCCGCACCGTCACGGCTCCATCATCGCACGTGCGACCTGGCAGACAAGAGCCTCGATGCGAGCTCACCGGATCGTCGTCGGCGTTAGAAGAGGTATGCGCCTTGGTACGTATCGGCGAACGCGTGCTCGTTGGAGGCGCCCTTGGGCACGTACTCGTAGGCAAGCTCCAACTCGATGGCCCAGTTCGGAGTGAAGAAATACTTAAAACCGGTCACAAAGAGAAGCCCTACCGCGAACTCGACCGTCTCGCGTTCCTCCTCGCCGTCGCGGCTCTTCGCTCTCTCTATTGTGGAGATGACTCCGGCTCCGAGGAAAGGTTCCCAGCTGTTCTTGCGGTATATGCCGGTCAGGACGATTTCGAACGGCGACTCGACCAGCTCGGGATTGAAGTAGATGGTTTGATGATGCTCAGCGCCAGGTAGCGCTGCAGGACGCGTTCGTACCCGAACAGAAAGCCATAGACGTGCTCGGTGCGGCGCGACGCGCTTGCGCTTTCTTGGTCTTTAATCAGGCGAAACGCATGCGAGAAGCCGAATAGAAGCCCGTTCTTCGGCTCCTCCCCTGGCTCGACGGTCTCCGCGTCCGCCTGCTGCGTGTCCACTTCTTTGGCGGCTGGCGCGTCTTGTTGAGGCAGGCCTCGTTCTTCCGGTTGCGCCACCGCCGCATTCGAAACGAGCATGGATAGAGTCGCTGCGAAGGCAGGAGCTGATGGTCGTTCATGGTCTCCTCACACACCCGATGCGCATGGTAGCTCTCAACGCGGTGTTGTCGTGAACGCGCGCTGCGGCCATTGAGGCTAGGCGGGAATCAGCATCGAGATCGGGCTCCGATAGTAGCGGTCAAATTCTTCCGGGTCGAGAGCGAGCAGGAGGGGGATCACGGCTTCCTCTTCGAGGTCGAGGTGGGCCCCGAGCGTGCAATCGTGTGCTTGCAGAGCATGGAGGACAGGGTTGTCGGCGGGGCTCTCGCTGGGGTCCGACGCCTCGGCGGGGTGGGCAAGGGAGCGGAACACATCGACGACCTCGTGGGCGCGCGTGTGGAGCTCGGCGTGGCCGCCGCGTGCTGCCTCTAAGGACACACCCCAGCGATACTCGAGATAGGGGTAGAGCTTCCGCTCTTCGTAGGCTTCGTGGCTGCGCATGGCGGCGATCCAGCGATCGAAAAGCGAGTGCAAGGCGACGAACTGTTCAAGGGCGGCTTGGTCGATCAGGAAGCGGCTTACGCGACGAAAGTTGGCGTGGGACCCAAGCAGGAGGGCTTGCGTTCGAAATCGCGGATGCGCTTGCCAATTCTCGCGAGGGATCTGGGGCAGTGCTGCAGCGGCGTTGTTCATGACGGCTCCTTTCCTGAAAGGGGAGGACGAACCTTTGTCCGGATCGAGAGGCGTCAAGGCCTAAGCTGGCCCTGGCCTGCGGGCGCCTCACTGATGACGCCTGCCGATTTACTCCGCAATCACGACCGGCACGCCCGGCGTGCAACCACCGATCGAGTAGTTCGGCCCGACGTTCTCGTAGCCATATCGCGGCCAAAGAAACCTTGCGTCGTCGGTGATCAGCGGTGAGTTGTAAGCATCCTTGAAGAGGAGATTTGGATCTCCACCCTGGCCGTCCCAGTCGGTGCACCACACACCGGTCGCTTCGGACAAGCCCACGTAGAACGAGCTCGCTAGTTCGGTTGTCGAGTACAAGGCCTCGATTTGCGCGTCGGAGGCGTTGAGTAAGCGGGTGACCGACTCGGTGAACCCGCCGACACCGCCGAGGCGGTTGATCGTGATGGTTAGGCGAGCGCCAAGCGCTTCTAGCGGAGTGATACGCAGCGGATCGGCCCAACCCCCGACCGATACAAAGCCGCTGCTGAGCGGAACTCCCGGGCCGAATGCGGGCTCGGCGGGCGACGATGACAGAACCTCTCGCCAGGTCGCAAACCCGAGCAGCACGAACTGCTCACTGTGCTCCCTTCAGGGACACTCTCCGGGTACACAAGTGTGCGAATATACACTGAATCTCAGGCAAAGATCGCAGCGACTTGCGAGATCCGGCGCTGCGATCTTTGCCGCAGGAAGTCCATGAATTCGGAACGTTACGAGGGAGGAGAGTGTCCCCGGTCCAATCCTTGACGCAGTCCAGAATCGTTCCATAAAGCCTCCGTGGCCGACGATATCGATCAGCTACTTCGCCAACACGGCGTGCAGGTGACCGCCCAGCGGCTGGCCATCATGCGTGCGGTTTCGTCCCGGCCGCACGCCACGGTCGACGAGCTGATCGACGACGTCCGGGCGCTCATCGGGTCGATCTCCCGCCAGGCGGTGTACGACACACTCGGCGTCCTGGTCGAGAAGAACCTCGTCCGCCGCATCCAGCCAGCGCAATCCCCGGCCCGGTACGAAGATCGCGTTGGCGACAATCATCATCACCTGATCTGCCGAGGCTGCGGCACCACGTTCGACATCGCCTGCGCGGTGGGGGCGGCGCCCTGCCTAACAGCCGACGACGATCACGGTTTCGAGATCGACGAAGCCGAAGTCATCTATTGGGGGCGCTGCCCATCGTGTAGTTCAGCGCAGGGAGCACAGCAGAAATGACGGACCAAAATACAAAGAGCGTAGGCAAGTGCCCAGTGATGCACGGGCCTCAGGCACACACCGCGGTTGCGGCCACG
>JAOTXX010000111.1 GCA_029862185.1 Myxococcales bacterium | reverse complement strand
GCTAGAGCAACACTACCAGGTCCGCAGGCACTGCAAGGTGCGCCACCTCGCGTCTACTTCTCGTGTCATCGAGATGCGATCGAGGGCTATCTACGCCTTGGGTATCATATCAAGGAAGTATGGCGGGCGTACCGCGGTGTCAGCCCGCCGTACCCAGGTTGCTACACTTCGTTCTACAGGCAGGTCCGAAAACATGGCCTCGGACCGCACGAGCCCGCAGGTGCGGGTGGGGCTCTAACCAAGCCGGACATCAACGATAGGCCGCCGCGCGCGTCCACGGCGTCGACGCCCAGTATTGAGTACGTCAGGAACAACCTCCGCCGAACTCTTCCCAAGCTGGAGCTCGAATGAGGGCGCCATCTTCGCATTTCGCCTCAGCCGACAGGAGTGAGTCATGAGCGAGTTTCATTGCGTCATTCAGGCAAAAGGCGGAATCGGGAAATCGTTGGTTGCGTCTTGGTTCGCGCAGTACCTGCGATCGCGAACCGACGATCCGTTGTGCGTCGAGTGCGACGCGTCGAACAAGACCTTGTCTCGGTATTCGGGGCTTCGTGTCCAGCGCATCGATCTCCTTGATGAGGACCGGCGAATCAATCGTCGACGTTTCGATGAGCTTCTTGAGGTCCTGCTCGCAGACGAGGAGAAGGCGGTGGTGGTCGACAACGGCCAAGGTAGTTTCGAGCCTTTGGCCCAGTACCTTCTCGAAATGGACGCCGTCCGTCAGTTGAAAGCCGCCGGCCGCCAGACGTTCCTTCACTGCGTAGTCACAGGCGGCCAGCACGGCCCATCCACGTTGGCGGGCCTCGGCACGGTTGCAAAGTTCTTGGTCGAGGATTCGACCCTCGTCGTCTGGCAGAACGAGCACTTCGGGCCGGTCGACGTCGAGCGCGCCAGGGAGCTAACGCAAGCGTGCTCCGACAGGTTGATGGGACCCGTGGTCATGGTCCGTCGGGGACATACGTTTCAGGAAGACGTTCAGGAGATGCTCAGCCGGTTCATGACGTTCGACGAGGCGATCGCCAGCGATCACTTCAGGACGCCGGCCAAGTCCCGGCTTTCGATTGTGAGAACAGACCTGTTTACGGAGATCGAACATGCCCTCGAAGGAGCCTAGAAACCGACGGCCGCTGCTGACGGATGCAGACAAGAAGGAGATCGCGGCGCAGGTTGCCAAGGAATGCGGTCGCTTGATTCCTCAGGATGATCCTTTGTTCGACTTGGTGGTCGTCAACGAATGCGTGCTTCGGCGCACGGCCGAGAAGGTTGGTGACCGATTGACGTCATCTCTCGTGGGAGAACTCGACCGGATGCTTTCGGCTCACCTCGATCATGCGGGTGAGGAGCTGTCTCGCGCCGTCGAGGCAAGGGTCCGCGGGTTTGTGAAGCTCTACGCCGTCGCCGAGACGCGACTCGATCGTCGTGCGCAGCTATGGCTATGGGGGCTTGCCGCGTTCGGCATCTTCGCCATGGCCTTGGTCTCTGGTCTGGTTCGGTGGCCGTTCTAGTGACCGTACGTAGGCCGGCGCTAGGAACAGATGAGGCGACGCCAGTTGCAAGGGCAGATTCGCCCCTGCTGACAAGGGATGAGGCGGCGAGGTATTGTCGGATAGGGCTGCGCACGTTTGATCGGCGTGTCGCGCCTCAGGTGCGTGGGCTTTGCATCGGAGCTCGCCGCTTCTTTGATCGAAAGGACATCGATACATGGCTCGCAAGTCAGAAGGCTTCACCCTACACCGTGACAAGCGCACCAGAAATTGGGTTGTGCGTTTCACCCACAACGGGCGACGCTACAAGCGATCCACATGTGAATGCGATCGCGGCAGCGCTCAGAAGATCGCGTCGGAAATCGTCGCGGCGGTGACGCGAGGTCGTGACGTCAGCGTCATGCGTGCTTCCAGCGTCGACATCGACTTACTGGTCGGGCAATACCTCGTCGACGTATCGGCTGAACTGGCGCCCGAAACGGTTGCCACGTACCAAGGCTACTTCGTCAAGAACTTCGCGCCGCGGTTCGATTCGCTCGGCAGTATTTCGTCAAGCGCCATGCAAGACTATTCGCGGGCACGATTGCGGCAAGTGAAGCGCGGCACGGTGTGCAAGGAACTGTCGGCCATGCGGGGGTTCCTGAAATGGTGCGCTGACCGGGGTTACATTTCCGACATGCCGCTGATCAAGGATCCGCCGGCACGGTCAACCGGAACAACGGCGTGTGAGAAAGTACGCGTCGATCTGAACAATGATCGCGCTACCAAGCTAATCGCGGCATTGCCCGAATGGTCTAAACGCACGCACTACCCGGTGCGCGACCTCATCTTGTTCATCTGGGAAACTGCGCTGCGCCGCAAGACGGTGCAGCAGCTTCGTTGCCCGGAGCATTGGCAGCCTGGTTCTACTACGCTTCGAATCGCCGACGACATAGACAAGGCGCGGTTCGGTCGCGAAGTCGAGCTCAGTGAAGTCGCGCAAGCGCTGTTGACCCGACACTGCGACGGCGACGGCTTGATTTGGGGCGCGTTCGATTGCCGCCCAGCGCTTCGGAACGCGGCACGCGATGCAGGGTGCTTCACCGAACAGGAAATCCGGCACTTGTCGTTGCACGACTTGCGGCACGGTGCGTTGACCGAGCTGGCGTCGGTGTCGCCGAACTTGCCGGGCATCGCTCACATTGCCGGGCACAAGCGGGTCAGCACAACGACGCAATACGTGCACTCGAATCGTGCACAGACTCGTGCCGTCTTGAACGCCCGGCCGGGAATTCCGGTCACCATTCCGGTCACCGACGCAAAATCGGCCGATTTGAAAGACATCGCCACCGTGCTAACCATTCGAAATCACACCACAAGCGAGGGTGGCGGAATTGGCAGACGCGCTGGATTTAGGTTCCAGTGTCCTTAGGACGTGCAGGTTCGAGTCCTGTTCCTCGCACTGAAGTGATGTCGGGGGGTTTAGCGCGGACCGGCCCGGGCGTTTGTTCTTTCTACCCGCTCAGGGCTGATACAACTGCTGTACTTCCCCGTCCGACAACGCGCGCTTGTAGATGCGGACATCGTCGATGAGCCCGTCGAGGTAGCCTGGGTCGCCACTAATGATCAGCTCAGAGCCTATTCTCACGAGCTGGTCCGAGTCGACCTGAGCGGCGGTAAAGGTGTCGGATGCATCTGGCGTGCCATCGATGAACAAATTCAGGTCTGTGCCGTCGTACACAACGCCGACAAACAGCCACTGCATCTCAGCCAGAATGCTTTGCGAGTCCAACTCGTAGAGGCCTGGGTTCGGAAGGGTGAACCTGAGCTTACCGCCCCTCACTGAAAGCACGAATGCGTCTCCGCCAAAACCACCGGGTCCCCACTGTCCGACGATGCCCCCACTGGTGTTATCGTTCAGATAGATCCACGCGGTCAACGTGAGCGGTTGATTGAAGTTGAAGTCTGCGCTGTCGGGGACTTCGATGTAGCCGCTTATCCCGTCCAACTCGTAGGCACTGTCCGTGTTTCCGAATCGATCCATAGCCAACGCCGCTCCGCCGATCGCGCTCCCGTCGTTGCCGTTGCCGCTTTCGTCCTGGGCATTGCCGCTGAAGGGATAATAAGCCGCGAGACCGCTTGCGCCCGCTTGACCTCCCGCACCACCCTCACCAGCCGTACCACCCTCGACCGGCGGTGCCCCCGGTGCCAGCGCCACCCTGACCGGCGGTGCCCCCGGAACCGCCGCCGCCGTTGGTGGCGTCGGCGCAGCCGACGCCTGCAAGCGCGGCGGAGACTATGAACATCCCTGAAAGCCCTAGGTTCGTCATTTCATTGCTCCTTCAGTGCCCTCGGCAAAAAGCGCCTGCCGGTTGCGTTCTATCGGGTACAGCAAATGACGTGCCAAGACCGAGCGACGGTGTCGCCGCCTCCTGCAGTACTCTGAGGCGCAAGTCCGGCGGATCTCCACCCAGCGGCGCACAGCATGCGCAACGGGCGGCGAACCTGCTCCGGCGACATCGATGTCTAGGCGAGGCGACGCTCGCACTCCCAGCCCATGGGGACCATTTTGAGGGCCGAATTGCACAAGGACTAGATGTTGTGTCGCGTGGTTCAAAGCGCACACAGCGCGTTGCAACGTGCCATCCACCAAAAGATAGGGCCGCTCCTGAGAAGGAGCGGCCCCTGCAGAGGCCCGACCGAGGTTGACCAGAAAGTCAGAATGTCACGCAACCGCGTCGACTCTTCGACCGATAAGCGCGCCCCGCGTCTACGTCGCCCAAACGAGCTCCGCCCCTCGACGAAAAACGGCCCCGCAAAGCGGAGCCACCATCGCCATTTGGAGCCCCGTGGAACGGGGTGGAGCGGGAAATGAGATTCGAACTCACGACTTCAACCTTGGCAATATTCGCCTAGCCAACGACACCATTCGGGAAATCCAACAACATCAACGACAACGTGTCCCGTGGCGTTGCGTGCCGTCCCGAGGTGTCCCGTGCAAAGTGGAAGGTTGGGTGGAAGCTTACACACGAGGTGCCTTGCGCGATTCGGGGGCTGAAGGAGCGGCCGAGCGGTGATGTGGCCAGTCACTGGCACGAATTGACGATCTATTGGTGGGCTCGTCGGTGTTGCGGGGGTCGGGCTCTCTTAGCCCATCGGGAGGACGATGAGCGCCGAATTTCGCGGCACTAGCGCGTTATGTCGCGTGGGGCGTCGCGGAGAGAGGGCCTTTGTTTCGGCTATGCTCTACATCCGTCCCTGAGCTGTCCCAAACACTTTTCTTGGTCTAGCCCAATTTTTAAAAGAGGTGGAGCTTGTATTATGAGCATTCTATCGATTCTCGCAGGCCGCAAATCCACGCCTTTGGTTTGCGGATTTTTCTGTCTATTCATTTTAACCTCGTGCAGCGATTCGAATGACTCCCCGCATGACTCGTCGCCCGACAACGCCTCGGCGGTCTGGGAGCGCTTCGAGCAAACTCTCCCCATCGCCGTCGAGGCCGCAAACCCCTTTGACCCGAACGAAGTCACCGTCGATGTCGAGCTGATCGGGCCCGGTGGCCAGAGTAAGACCGTCCCCGCCTTCGTCTACGAAAGCTTCACGCGGAGCGAGTCGAGTAGCGGGAGCGAGGTGCTCACGGCCGACGGCTCCCGGGAATGGCGCTTCCGCTTCACCCCCACCCACACTGGAGCCTGGCGCTGGCGTTGGCTGCGCGTCACTATCGCTGGGGAAGAAGCCGGCGAATGGGAGAGTTTTAGCGTACTCCCGAACCTAGACTCCGAGCGCCACGGTTTCCTGCGCATCCCCGATGGCGCGAAGCATCTCGAGTTCGAAGACGGCACGCCGTTCTTCGCCGTGGGCGAGAACGTCGCCTGGGCCGACCAACGCGGCAGCGGTGCCTACGAGGACTGGATCGCGAAGCTTGCTGCCAGCGGTGCGAACTACATCCGCGTGTGGATGCCCGAGTGGGACATGGGCCTTCTCTACGAGCCCGCGACGCTCGATGACTGGTCGGCACGGATGGACCGCGCCTGGCGCCTGGATCGTGTGATGGAGCTAGCCGAGCAACACGACATGCAGGTGATGCTCTCGCTGCAGAGCCACTTTCCCTTCGAGCTCAACGGCCTCTTTGGCTCGGGCTGGGACACGAACCCCTTCAATGCCGCCAACGGCGGCCCGCTCGCCACCCCGGACGAGGTCTATACCGATCCCTTTGCACGCGAGATCTTCCGCCGCTATCTGCGCTACGTGGTCGCACGTTGGGGGTACTCGCCGAACCTGTTGGCGTGGGAGCTGTGGAACGAATCCGACCTGGCCGAGCAGCCGCCGACCATTGACCCGGTGATCGACTGGCACCGCGAGATGGCCCGGCTGCTGCACGAGCTCGATCCGAACAACCACCTCGTCACGACCAGCACCAGCGACTTTGCCATGACTTTCGAGGCCGGGCGTGGCAACACCCCGATCCCGGAGTACCCGCTCGTCTACGAGCCCGTCTGGCAGCTGCCCGAGATCGACTTCGTGCAGCTCCACAGCTATCAGGTCCACAGCTTGGGCCTGGTGTTCCCCGTGGCGGACACGATCTTCCACCTCGTCGACCGAATGGCGCAGTACGGCAAGCCCGTTCTGCTTGCCGAGGCGGGCGTCGACATCCAGGGCCTCGAGGAGAACCGCGAGGCCGACCCGGAAGGGGAGGGCTTCCACGACCTTCTGTGGGCGGGCGCCTTCTCGGGCGCCTTCGGCAGTGGCATGTGCTGGTGGTGGGACCTCGTGGTCGACCCCGAGGACTGGTACTTCCACTTCACCCCGCTGGCGCGCCTGATGGAGGGGGTACCCTTTGCGCGCAAGCCCTTCGAGAGCCACCGGGGGCTGCCCGTCCACGCGCCGGATCAAGAGGTCGTGGCCCACGTGCTCTCGGGCCGCGCGACCTTGCTGGCCTGGGTCCGGAACTCGGCCCACGAGTATTTCACGCCCGATCGTAGCCTCGTCGAGGGCGCCGTCTTCGCGCTGCCCCTGGCCGTCGGCGGCCGTTGGGTGGGGGAGTGGATCGACCCGTGGAGCGGCGCCACCCTCGGTGACGTCGACGTGCAGACGCGGGGGCCGCACCAACCCGAAGAAATCGCGGTGCCGTCTTTCAGCCGGGACGTGGCCCTACGTCTCGATTACGTAGACGAATAGATAGCCTCTTAGCCCATCGGGATGATGATGAGCGCCGAATTGCGCGGTACTAGCTCGTTATGTCGCGTTGCGAACCGCACGGACAGCGCCGTTGTTTTGACTATCTGCTTCACCGAGCTGCGAGAGCTACTGGCCTTGGCAGGCGCGCGTAATGGCGTCGACGCATTGGTCGGCGAAGGGGCCACCAATGTCGAGGCAGTTCTGCACTCCTTGCTCGCAGATGTCCCTCGCGGCGGCAGGACAAGAGGAACACGCCGATTTGGCGTCGGTGCCGTCGCCACAAGCGCTGATGGCCAACCCCAATCCCAGCAGTAACCCGAGAATGATTTTTTTCCTGCGCCCCATAGCTCTCCTCTTCCTCAGCCTAGTCAAGACTTCCGAACCAAATACTCGTGGAGGCGCCGACGGGAGTCAAGCGTTCTCGGATGACTCTAACAACCCAAAAAAAGGGGCCGCCCCCGTGAAGGAGCGGCCCCTGCGCTATTCGCAATGTGCTGTTGTGGGAAGACGGTTGAAGGTAACCGTTAGGGCGTCTGAATCGTTCGGATCGGCTGTGGATCCGCGGCGTCTGGGATGATGGCCCAGAGCTCCGGGTTCAACGCCTCGGCGTCCTCTGTGGTGTCGGTCGTGTCCTCGTCGACCGCGATGAGGATGCTGACCACACCCGGGTTCACGGGTACACCAACCGGACCGAAGTTGGCGCAGTCATTGTCGTCTTCGGGGGTAAGGTCGAAACCGATCTGATACGTGCCTTCGGCCAAATCGAGCCCGCCCTCCGGAGCAGTCGTCTCAAACACGAAGCCCGGGATTAGCGTGGAGCAATCGGGATCTTCGCCGAGCGACACGTCGACGGGGTCGAGCGCCGAATCGTTTGCGCCATGACCGACGAACACACGACCGCTGCCGGCCTCGAGGCCGTCCGTGCTGTTGACGAACACAAACACGTCCACGGGCAGCTCAGCGTTGGTGCGGTAGGCGACGACGACGAGATCGTCTCCGTCGTTCAGCTCGACACCGTCCAGCGAAAGCAGCGGGCCTTCACCGTCGGGGAGCCCGATGCCGATGTCGTACGTGCCCACGGGGAGCGCGATCTTTCCAGTGCTCTGCGAGTACTCGAGCGTGCCGAGGTCGGTGGCTTCTGCGCCGTCGACGAAGAGTGCAACTGCGGTGCTTTCCGCCGATGGCACGTCGGGGGCAAGGTGGACTGCCGTCACGTTGGCCATGGCCATGGGCATTCCGCCCGCGCCGGCCGCTCCCCCGCTATCGTCGTCTCCGCACCCCAGGGCCGCCAAGGCGGCTGCCGCTACGATGCCCAGCCAAAAGTTCTTGTGATTCTTCATGGATTCTCCTTCGACCTGTCTAAGTCATGTCTAGGTCTTGTCCAGATACATATGTTGGTAATCTGGACCGTCAAGGAGTCAGGGTCCATAATTTTCGGCCCCAATCCCCTGATTGGCCGGATCTCTTGCAATCAACCGGGGTTGCGGCTTCGTTAATTTCTGTGCATGTACAGGTTTGTCGTGTCTGACGTTGCCAAACCAGGAATGCTGCCGATCCGCGCCGTGGTTGCCCTCACCGGCTTGAACCCAGACACCATCCGGGCTTGGGAGCGGCGTTATCGAGCGATCGAGCCTGCCAGGAGCGATGGCGGCACCCGGCAGTTCAGCGACGAAGACGTGACTCGACTGATTTGTCTCAAGGAGCTGCGGGATCGGGGATACGGGCTGCAGACGCTGGCCGAGCTACCGACGAGCGAGCTGACGGCGATGCGGCGCAGCCAAAAGCCGACGATCCAAACCCCGCAGCCGACTCAGCCTCCTCTGTCTTCGGATCAGCAGGCTTACTTGAAGTCCATTGAAGACCTGGACGCGGGCTCGGCTCTCGCAAAGCTGAAGGAAATGAGCGAGGAGCTCGGCAATCTGCAGCTGATCCTAGGCCTGGCGATCCCCATCATGTGGGAAGTCGGACGGCGCTGGAGCGAAGGGACACTGGGTACCGCGCCCGAGCATTTGGTGAGGGCGCAGCTGAAGAGCTTGATGACCAGTCGCCTCGAGCAGATCGAGGCCGCACCCGGGGCGCGGCGCCTCTTATTTACGACCCCGGCCGGCCAGCTTCACGAGTTCGGCATTCTCGCGGGGTCCGTTCTTGCCAAAGAAGCCGGCTTCGACGTGCTCTACCTGGGGCCGGACCTCCCGACGGAAGACATCATCTGGAGTGTCGCGCGCAGCAACGCCGATATCCTGGTCTTGTCGGTGGTGCGGCGCATGAGCGAGGACGAAATGAAGCAGATGGAACGCCTCGTCGACACCGTTTCACCCAATGTTCCGATTTGGATCGGCTGCCCGCCGGACCACCCACTCGCCTCCCGAGTCCCGAAAGCCACCTTCATCAGCTCAATCGAGGACTTCCAAAGGGCGGCCGCCACGCTCTTGGCGGACCCGGTCGGCTGAAGGACGGTGTTCGCGAATCGAGAAAACCTCTCTGCGATTCGTTATGATGAACGTCGATGGACGACACAGCTGAGCTGACCTGCCCGTACTGCTTCGAAAAGGTCGAGGTCTACGTCGATCCGCAAAGCGAAGGTCAGCTCATCCGCGACTGCGACGTTTGCTGTCGGCCGTGGGCCTTGCACGTTAGCCGCGGCATCGACGGAGAGCTGTTCGTTCAGGTGACGCGCAGCTAGCGGAGACGCCTGGGAGAGCCAGAACGGGTCTGAGTTGACGGGCGCGCGGCGGCGGCGTTAACTCCCCCCATGACCAACGTCAGCGTCCTAGGAGCGGGGGCATTTGGCACTTCGCTGGCTCTCTATTCACACAACCTGGGTCACCAGACGCGAATCTGGGCCTACGACGACGGGCTTCCTGAGCGCGTCGCCACCAAAGGCGAAAACACGGCCTATCTTCCAGGTTTCCCGACGCCGAAGGACCTGCTCTTCACCAACGACATGGCGACCGCCTTGGAAGGGGCCGACTTGGTGCTGCTGGTGGTGCCGTCAAGCTTCATGCGCGGCGTCGCCACCCAGGCCGCGCCGCATCTGCCGCCAGGCGCGCTCGTCACTTCGACCGCAAAGGGCATCGAGCAAGAAAGCCTCGCGCTCATGAGCGACGTGCTCGCGGACACCATTCCCAAGCATGCGCCGTCCGCCACCTACCTCTCCGGCCCGAGCTTCGCAAAAGACATCGCTTCCCAGTTGCCGGCAGACGTGAGCCTTGCTGCGGCCGACATCGAGACGGCCCGGGGCGTCCAAGCGATCCTCCATTCGCCGCTACTTCGCGTCTACGCAAGCGACGATGTCGTGGGGGTTCAACTGGGTGGCGCGTTGAAGAACGTCATTGCCGTGGCCTGTGGCGCCGCAGACGGCTTGGGCCTGGGCGCTTCGACCGTGGCCTCGCTCATGACGCGTGGCCTGGCGGAGCTGGCGCGCTTGGGCGTAGCGCTC
>JAOTXX010000110.1 GCA_029862185.1 Myxococcales bacterium | reverse complement strand
AAGCAAGGCTACGAATGGGCCGAGCTCGGTTGGACACTCGAAGACAACCGACTCATCAATGCGGCCATCCGCAGCATGGGTTCCACGATCTACAAGCGGTACCGCCTCTTCGAAAAGCCGATCGGCGCCTAGCGACGGGTTTCGAGTTGCTCGCCGTCGGTCGCGATGATCACTCCGCCGTGAAGATCGGTTCGGAAAACCGAGGCCCCCGCTTCGCGCAGCCGGGCGATCACCGCAGGGCTGGGGTGGCCGTAGCGGTTGCCTGCGCCGCAGCTGATCACCGCGATGGAAGGGCGGACGGCCGCGACGAGGACAGGCGAGGTCGACGTCCGGGACCCATGGTGGCCGACTTGCAGCACGTCGGCGGATTGCAGGCGTCCGGACCGGACGAGCGCGTGCTCCGATTCGTGCTCGAGGTCGCCGGTGAACAAAAAGGAGCGTCGTCCGTAGGCGAGTCTCAGTGCGATCGAGTTGTCGTTGAAGCCCAGCGCCGCGTCGTAGCGGGGGCAGGGCCAGAGGACTTCGAGCTCCGCGCCTCCAAAATGCCGGGTCCTGTCGCAGAGCTCCGGCGCGAACCGAAGCCTGGTGCCATGGGCCATGGCCGAGGACAGGAGCGCTGCCATCGCGCCGTCGCGCTCTTCGGTGAGCAGCTGCCCGTTGAGCCAGATCTCGCCGATCTCGATTTCGCCGACCAAGTCGCGCAGGCCGCCGTAGTGATCGGGGTGCCCGTGCGTGATCACCAGCAGGTCGACTCGTGAGCGCCGCCGGGCGTCGAGGAGGGCACGGAGCACCCGCGCGGCGGGATGACGTCCGCCCTGACCGGTGTCGACGAGCGCGAGCTGTCCATCGGGAAGATCGATGAGCGTTGCGTCGCCTTGGCCGACATCGACGAAGGAGACGCGAAGCAGATCTCGCGGCTGCTCACGAGCGATGAGCAATTGGTCTGCCGCGAGCCAGAGGAGGGCCGCCGAAGCGAGAACGGCGACGCGCTGATGCCAGCCTCGGCTGAGCAAGAGAAGCAGGCTGGCCGTGACGATGAGCAGGCCCTGCGCGACGTCGGGGGGCGGGAGCCGTCGCGTGAGTGTCAGCGGGACGAACGCGTCGCAAATCGACAGCAGGATGTGCACCGCGATCGTCAGAGCGGCTCCCACAAACTCGCCGGCGGCAGGCATCGACGCGGTCAGGGCGAAGAGATGCGCCAACGGAATCACGATCAAGCTTCCGAATGGGAGAACTACGATGTTCGTGAGCCAACCGATCAGCGGCACGCCGCCGAACCACCACCAAACCATCGGCGCCGTGGCGACCAAGGTTCGCGCGCTGATGATCGCCGAGGAGCGAAGGCGGCGCCAGTGTTTGGTCGGGGAGATGCGCGGTGCGCTCAGAATGGAGGTTGTGGCGACAATCGAGAGAAGAAAGGCCGGCCGCAGGGCCATCGCGGGATCTGGCGCGGAGAGCAGCAAGGCCGCTCCCGCTGTGACAGCCGTCGCCGATGGGCGACGGTCGAGGACGACGAAACACCAAGCGAGTGCCGCCGTGATCGCAGCGCGCCACGCGCTCGGCGAGCCGCCTGCAAAGAGGGCGTGCAACAAGGTCATCGGGATGCCGACCGCCGCAGCCAGCCGGCGCGGATCGAAGGTGAGCGCGAGACCGCGGAGCAACCAGTGCATCGAACGAACGAGGGTGCCGCTGACCAGGGCGATGTGGAGGCCGGACACGGCAAAGAGGTGGGCCAGGCCTACGGCGGCGATCGTCTTGCGCTGCTCGTAGCCAAGCGCGGCGCCATCGCCGAGAACCAGAGCCCGGGCCACGCCTGCAACTTCGGGTGCCAATCCGTCGTCCATCTGCGCGCGCACGCTGGCACGGGCCCGATCGAATTGGGCCGCCCACCTGGGAACCGCGACGAGCTCGAGCGCGCCCGGGTCGACCCAATGCGCCCAACAGCCGCCGCCGAGTGGAGGAGAGAGCTGCGGATGGGGCGAAGGGTTGCGGAGCTCGGTCCGGGGACGGAGATCAGCCTGGATGACGATTGTGCTTCGAGGCGGGGGCGGGTCGGCGCCGACAACCCGAGCGGTCAATTGCAGGCCGGTCGGCACGGCTTGCCCGGACTCCAAGAGGCGACCTTGGAGCACGCGCATTCGAACCCGGTTGCCCCCCGACCCGTGCCGCACCGATTCGACCTGTGCGCTCAACCATGCTTCGCCACGCGCCAAGCAGGGCGGAGGCCGCGAGGGTGAAACACCCAAGCCGCAGCAGAACGCGAGCACGGCAAGCGGCGCACCCCAGAGTCGGGCGCCGAGCTCCCCACCATGGGCCGCAATGAGGAGCGCGCCGGCGAGACCCCAGCCGGCGAGGAGCGGACCCAAGCTGGGCTGCCATTGCGCACCCAGGAACAGGCCGCCCAACCATCCGGTCGCGATCCACGCAAGCACAGCACTTCGCCGAGCAAGCAGCGTGCCGAGCGCGAACGCGCGGGAACGGGAGCGAAATTATCACCTCAGCTGGTGGCCGGCGGCGGCGTGGCGGTTCGCCGCCGACGCGGGGAGACCCGCGGATCGCCAACGTCACACGGTCCGTTGCGCTCCCATCTGCGCTTGCTAAAGCCCACGGCAGGACGCGGCGCGCGTCAGAAGGGACTCCAATGACGACCAAGTGGGTGTACACGCTGGACGAGATCGATCAGGCCGAAGCGGCCGTGGACGGGGATTGGGATCGCGTGCGCGGCCTTCTCGGCGGCAAGGGTGCGAACCTCGGTGAGATGAACCGACTCGGCGTTCCCGTTCCGCCGGCGTTCACGATCACCACCGAGGCGTGCAATAGCTATCTGGCCGGTGGTCGCAAGCTGCCCGAAGATTTGTGGGATCAGGCGCTGGCCGCGCTCCGCACCATGGAGCAGCAGACCGGGAAGTGTTTCGGGGATCCGAGCAATCCGCTGCTCGTGTCCTGCCGCTCAGGCGCCAAGTTTTCGATGCCAGGCATGATGGACACGGTCCTCGACATCGGCCTCAACGACGAAGTCACCGAGGGCATGATCAAGCTGACCGGCAACGAGCGCTTTGCGTACGATTCCTACCGGCGGTTGATTCAAATGTACGGCACCGTGGTCCTCGGTGTGCGCGACGAGCCCTTCGAAGACGTGCTCGCGCACCACCGCGAGCGGCGGGGGGTCACCAGCGATGCGGACCTGACCGGGGAAGACTTCCGATCGATTGTAGGCGAGTTCAAAGACATCGTGCGCCGGCAAGCTCGTGTTGGCTTTCCGGCGAGTGCGGAGGAGCAGCTCCGGATGGCGATCTTGGCCGTGTTCGATAGCTGGAACGGCAAGCGCGCACGCGACTACCGAGAAGCCGCCAACATCGCGCACGACCTCGGCACCGGGGTGAACGTCGTCACGATGGTGTACGGCAATCTCGGCCAAGGCTCGGGAACCGGCGTGGCGATGTCTCGCAATGCCACCACGGGCGAAAACGTGCTCGAAGGCGACTACCTCATCGACGCGCAAGGCGAAGACGTCGTGGCAGGAACGCGTCCGACCAAGCCGCTGCAGCAGCTCCAGGGCGAAATGCCTGAGATCTACGACCAATTCAAGGGGATCGCGCGGCGGCTAGAGCAGCACTACCGCGAGATGCAGGACATGGAGTTCACCGTCGAGCGCGGCAAGCTATGGATTTTGCAGACGCGCACCGGCAAGCGCACCGCGCAGGCTGCGGTCCGGATCGCAGTCGAGCTCGCGGACGAGGGCCTGATCACCCGCGAGGAAGCGGTGTTGCGAGTTGCGCCCGAGCAGATCGAGTTCTTTCTCCACCCGCAGTTCTCGGCCGCCGCCAAGGCCGGACATCCTGTGATCGCAGTCGGATTGAACGTCTCTCCGGGGGCGGCCACCGGCGTGGTGGCGTTCGACCCCGACCTCGCCGAGCGCTGGGCCAAGGAGAGCAAGCGCGACGTCTTGCTGGTCAGGCCCGAGACCAAGCCCGACGACGTGCACGGGATGCTTGCGGCGAAGGGGATTCTGACCTCGAGCGGCGGGCGAACGAGCCACGCTGCCCTCGTCGCGCGTCAGTTTGGAAAGCCGGCGGTCGTCGGGGCCTCCGAGCTCAGCATCGATCTTGGCACGCGCGTGATGACGGTGGGGCAACAGGAAGTCAGAGAAGGCGACTGGATTTCAATCGACGGCACGACAGGCGAAGTGTTCACCGGCAAGCTCGAAACGGTCGTGCCCGACATGGAGGATCAATGGCTCTCGCGCCTCATGGGCTGGGCCGACGAGTTTCGTCGTCTCGGGGTTCGCGCGAATGCAGACTACCCGGAGGACGCGGTGCGAGCACGCAAGTACGGCGCGGAGGGCATTGGACTGTGCCGCACCGAGCACATGTTCTTTCAGGCCGAGCGGCTGCCCACCGTCCAGCGGATGATCACTACCCGTTCGCCCGGCGAGCGTCGCGAAGCGGTCGACGCCCTCCTTCCATTTCAGCGTGCCGACTTCGCCGGCCTGTTCCGGGCGATGGACGGGCTGCCCGTCATCATTCGGTTGATCGATCCACCCCTCCACGAGTTTCTGCCCGGGTTCGAAGAGCTGACGCGCGAGCTCACCGACCTTCAGATCCAAATCACCAATGCACGAAACCTCGAAGAAGTCGAAGGAATCAGCGCCAAGCTTCTTGAAACACAGGCAATGCTTGATAAGGTTGCATCGCTCAAGGAGTCCAACCCGATGCTGGGCCTGCGTGGCGTGCGTCTCGGAATCCTGATCCCGGAGCTGACGCAAATGCAGGTGAGGGCGGTGTTCGAGGCGGCCTGCGAGGTGACGCGCGACGGCTGCAAGGCGATTCCCGAAATCATGATCCCGCTCACCAGCCACGTGAACGAGCTTCGCCGGCAACGCGCGGTGCTCGAAGCCGAGGCCAAGAAGGTGATGCAAGAGCAGGGCGTCGACGTGAAATATCAGTTCGGCACCATGATCGAAGTGCCCCGCGCCGCGTTGACCGCGGATGAAATCGCGGAGTACGCCGAGTTCCTATCCTTTGGAACGAACGACCTCACCCAAACCACGTTTGCGATGAGCCGCGATGACGCCGAATCGGGCTTCCTCATGCGCTACCTCAGCGAAGGCATCCTTCCGGCGAACCCCTTCGCCACCCTCGACGAGGCTGGCGTCGGCAAGATCATGCGGATGGCGGTCGCCGAGGCGCGCAAGACCCGCCCGAACATCGAGACCGGCGTCTGCGGCGAGCATGGCGGCGACCCGGCATCGATCGCGATCTGCGACCGCCTCGGCCTCGACTACGTCAGCTGCTCTCCGTACCGCGTTCCGATCGCAAGGCTCTCGGCGGCGCAATCCGCGCTGAGATCCCGAGCCGAGACCTAGGCTTCGAGGCGACCGCTCGGGAGGGGCTTCTACGCGTAGTATGCGATCGCGGTGAGGGTCGCCGCGTAGGTGATCAGAAGCACGATGGCGTCCGGTTCTAGCCGCCGGAAACGGGTCCGTTCCGATTCGCCGACGATGGCGGCCACCGCGATGGACATGAGCAGAATCGCGCCGATCCCGGAGACGATTTGCGATTGGGAGACCGCGGCGAGAATCGGCCCCTCGGTGTAGGCGATGTCGGCAAACAGCAGCACGCTCATGTTGGCGACGTTGCTTCCGAACAAATTTCCGACCGCCATATCGTAGGCGCCGATGCGCACCGACGCGATCGAGGCGATGAGCTCGGGCAGGGACGTCGTGACCGCCAAAAGCACAGCGCCCAAGAACGTTTGCGCAATGCCAGTCGAGTCGGCGATGACCTTGACACTGAGGGTGACCACGGGTGCCGTGATCAAGATCATCAGGGCCGACCCTGCAAAGCGGGCCCAGAGGCTCCGCGTTGAGCGTTCCGCGGCCTTCGCACTCCAGCCGGTGGGCTTCTGGACGGAAACCTGGGGTGCCTCGAGACCCGGCCGCGCCAGCAGCGGCATGCGCCGGAACCATGCAATGGACGCCACATAGAGCCCGGCGATCAGAATCGGAGTGATGCCAACCCATCCGATGCTAATCGTGGTCTGCGTGAAGATGCTCAGCGCAACCATGGCCGTGAGCGCGATCGCGACGGCGGCCACCCTTGCGTGACCCAGCTCGACCGAGGGCCAGACGCGCCCTCGGTAGAGCAAGTCGATGCATGCGAGGATCGCCATGTTCGCCATCGAAGAGCCGAACAGATCGCCAAGCGCAAGGTCCGGTGCCCCCGCCCTGGCCGCAGTCACTTCGGTGACCAGCTCCGGGAGCGAGGTCGCAAACGCCAAGAGCAAGGTCCCAACGAAAAGCCGACTCATTTTCGTCCGCTCCGCAATCTGGTCCGCATACCCAGCCAGCGAAGACCCCGCCCGCACCAACACAGCCGCGCTCACGACAAACACCACAACGGCCTGCCACAAACCCATCCCGCCTCTCTACCACGAAGGGGACACTCTCCGGGTACGCAACCCACCGGAGTTACACATCCTTTCAGGCAAAGATCGCAGCGACCCATGAGTAGGAAGCCCAGCGCCGCTTTGGGGGTAGGACTATCAGACTAAGTCATGTGAAGATAGACTACGTCTGTATCAAAGGCTATCTTGGCGATATGCCGAAGTCGACCAAAGGCAAGAACGATGATCTCGTCGTCAACGTCCACGAGGCCAAGACGCACTTCTCAAAGCTGCTGCGTCGGGTCCAGAGCGGGCAGTCGGTGGTCATCGCGAAGGCGAGCAAGCCGATTGCCCGCATCGTTCCGCTGCGTGAGGCAGCATCTTCTGGACGCAGCTTCGGCGCCTTCAAGGGCTGGATCGAATGTGCGCCAGACGCGTTCGACGCCTCCGATGAGGTAGCCGACCTTTTCGAGACAGGCGATATCTTCCCGGGCTGATTGGGGAGCACGGTAAATGCGCATCCTGCTCGACACGCATGCGATCGTTTGGTGGGCGACCGGCGATCAACGACTGTCGCGTAGGGCGCGCGTCGCAATCGCAGATCCCGACACGGAGGTGTTCATCAGCATCGCGAGTGCCTGGGAAATCCAAACAAACGCGACTCTGCAGAAGCTCACCCTTCACGAATCGGTTGGTGCGCTCTATCGGACCCTGATCATCGACCAGAACTTCCGGATGATCGGAATCGAGCTCAACGACATCGACCATTTGTCCACGTTGCCTCCGCACCACCGCGACCCGTTCGATCGCCTGCTCGTCGCCCAAGCGCTTCGCGGCAACTTCACGCTCGTAACCAAGGACAGTATCGTCTCGTCTTATGGCGCGCCGACGCTCTGGTGAAGCTGTCCCGACCTTCGGGTTGAATTTGGCACGGAAACTGGCACGGTTTCCGCGCCCGACTACGGGGAGGGCACTTACCCCCTTTCTCGGGGCATGGACGCGTAGCTCAGCTGGATAGAGCGCTGCCCTCCGGAGGGAGAGGTCGGGGGTTCGAATCCCTTCGCGTCTGCCACGAATCCTGGGACAAAATCGCAGCCGCCGCTTCCCAGGTTTGATCGGTGCCGGGTTCTGTGCCGGGTTTGAAGCGATCTTCTCTCGCCCGCGCGCGCAACGCGGTTTCGGCCGAGTCGGCCTGCGGGCTCACGTAGACGCGACCCGCCATCTCCGTCGAGCTATGGCCGCCAACGTATGCCGCGGCGGCCAGCCCTTCGCGTTCGGCGATGTCGGTGAGACAACGATGCCGGAGGTCGCGCAGTGTGAGGTGACGGGCGCGTTCCTCGCCCACGATACCGCGTGCAGCGGTTCGGAAGGTCTTGAGATAGTGGAAACCCGAGAAGATACGACCACGGGCCGGAGCGATCGCCTCGAGGGCCGCACGGGCGCGAGGGGAGAGCCAGAGCGGGCGGCCGTTGCCTTCCTTGTCGACGTCCGCAGAGAGGCGAAGGAACTCCGTGCCGGGTTCGAAGTGCTTGGGCACTTCGAGCTTGTCCATTGTCTCGCGCCGGATGCCGAGCTCGGCGGCGAGCGTTGCGAACGCTTTCACCGGATGCCCGGCCCGGCTGCGCTCCGGGAGGCGGTCGAGGATCGCAAGTACTTCGGCGCGCGTGACGTGCGTCTTGTCTCGCCCGTCGAGCGCCTTTGTGCCCTTGGCCTTCTTCGGAAGGCTCGGAACGTCCATGGGGGCAAGGTAGTCGCGACCACGCATGCTCGCCCAGCGCACGAACCGAACGAGCGTCGCGCGCTCCTTCTTCACGGTCGCACGGGACACTTTTCGCAACCGCGCACGGTAGTAGTCCTCGCAGGACGCTTCGGTCAGGAGCTCGATCCGCGAGAAGCGCGGCAGCAAGTGAACGCGCCACGTACCCTCGCAGCCGTTCCAATAACCATGGCTGACGGTTCCTTCCATGTCGGCAAGCCACTCGGCGACAATGGGCGCAAGGTCGCCGCACTTCGCTGGGTCTACCGCTCGCCTACCGGAAACAGCTTCGGCGTAGAGCTGTGCTGCTCTGACCTTAGCCTCTCGAGGATCTCGCGTTCGCGTCGAGAGCTTCTTCTCGATGCCGTTGACGTAGAAACGACAGATATAGTTTCCGTTTCGAGGGTCTTTGCGGAGGCGGAACCCGCCTCGCTTTCCTTTCCTTTTGCCCATCGAATGATTTCCCCTTTTTCAAACATGACCATGCGCCCGATTCGTCGCGCGTTCAACAGCGGACGCACGTGCTTGTCGAACGTGCGCAGCGGGATTCCCAAGATCGCCGCCGCGTCCGCTCTGCACACGAGCAACGGAAGGTCCCGCAGCGAGCTCGGCTCGCGAGCAAGCATTTCTTTGAATCGATGTTGATCCGTCGTGGCCATCCCGATCTCTGTTATCGGTTTTGCCCCCCGAAAAGTTGCGCGAGCGAATGCCCCATCGACGCGTCTGACTGTCCGCCTAGGTGACGTTGGCGCCGTTTGTCACTTCGGTGGCCTTAGTGCGGCGCAGGGTAGACCCCGCCGCGACACTTCTGCACCCTTTCCTGTCACTTCCGGTCGTTCAGAGGCAAAGTGTCGCGTTTGTGTCCAGAAGTGACCGGTTGAGATGCACGGACGCCGCGAAAGTGTCAGGCAGGGACCCCAACTTGTTGGGGCAAGGTGGAGTTTTGTTTAACAAAACTGCAAGCGCTCCGCGCGACGTCTTCGACGTTCGCGTCGCCGCACTTGGTTAACGTCCTCAACGCCTTCGGCTTATTCGCGCGCGCGAAGCGAGATCGCCGCTAGACAAGCGTCGAGTGCGGCTTACTATCTGTGGGTGCGGGGGCTTCGACATTTCATCGGGGTGCGCGTAGGGGATGAGCACGTTGCCCGTCTCCGCGTCCTTGCGGAAGCGTCCGGCTTCACGCACGGAGAAATCGTACGTCGTGCGCTTCTGAGTGCGGAGATTCCGAGCGCGCGTGCTCGGCAAGAGGTTCAAGATCTTCTGAGAATCCAACGAGAGCAGAACCGCCTCGGGGGCTTGCTCAAGAAGGCGCTGACCGAGCGTGAGAAAAAGGCCGAGCTTCGCCGCACCCTCGTTGAAGTGGAACGCAATGCGGCCGAGCTCCGGCGCGTTCTCGCACACCTTGTTCGCTCCCGATGATCATCACGCCGAAACAGCCCAGGGACGACAAGACGGTATCTCGTCTCTCCAAGCTCGTCCCATACATGCTGCGAGGAAAGGGCGAGGAGCGATGCACCTGGTACATGGCCGGGAACCTAGAGGGCCTGCATCGACAGGAGGACGCCGAGCTTGCGGTCGACGTCATGGAACTGCTCCAAGAAGGCAATGTGAGGGCCAAGGGAAGCAAGACCTATCACCTGGTCATCTCATTTCACCCCGAGGACCGGCGCCTGAGCCCTGCGGAGCTCGAGGACCTCGTTCGTCGCGCGGTGCGGTCGGCGGGCCTCGGGCAACACCAGTACATCGCAGTGCGTCACAGCGAACAGGAGCACGAGCATCTTCATGTGGCGGTGAACAAGATTCACCCGGAGACGCTGAAGATCCATCATCCGTATCAAGCCATCCACGCGTTTCAGGCGCTTGCGAGCACGCTCGAAGACGAGCTCGGCCTGCGCCGAGTGGACCGGAGCGTGTTTCGTTCCCGGAACCATCAAGCCCGCGACTTCGAGGCGCATCGGGGCATCCAGAGTTTCTCCCGCTGGGCGCGGCGAAGCATCGGCGGCGCGAAAGTGCTCGACCGC
>JAOTXX010000164.1 GCA_029862185.1 Myxococcales bacterium | reverse complement strand
CGTCGGCCGTCGCGAAGGCAAAGGGTCTTGTCACTCTGAGTCGCCATGTGGCTGCCCGCTACGCTGAAAGACTAGCCAGTAGCTCGCGCGCGGCCATTTGTCCGAAGGCGTTGGCGGCCTTGGGACTCGCGCCCGTTACCAGACGCCGATCGGTGTGACAGGTATCGTCAGCCTTCGTGTTGACAAACTGCACTCCGAGACCTCGCAGCTTTTCGCCAAACCTCCAGGGCATATGTCCTGGCATGTAGCCGATCCACGGTGTTTGCTTGTCAACGCTGTCGGGAAACGCCGCCATCTTATATCCGTCATAGAGAAACGATTCACCGCTCGATGAGTCGTGGGCTGCCAGGAGTGCAGCAGGGCCGTGGCAGAGAGCGAGCGTGTGGAGGTCTTGCTGATGGAACCAGCGAAGAATCTTTCCCACGGCCTCATTTTCAGGGAGCCCGAGCATGGCTCCATGGCCACCGGGAAGGAAGACTGCGACGTACGGACTATCATCGTGCATCTGGGTGTTGACGAAATCGGTCACGCTCCCCGGGTTTTCGAACTGCGTCTTCAACGACTCGTAGAACGACATCACGGCCTCGTCTTTGCGTGGCATCGCCCACATTTCGATCTGCACTGGCGCGCCCGTGGGCGTCACGATGTCGAGCTCGAAGCCCGCGTCACGCAGGTGCATCATCGGCACGAGCATCTCGACAGGGTGGTTACCGGTCGAAAACTTCTTCCCGTTCGCCATCGTCATGTTTCGCTGCTCGGTGCAGATCACGAGCACCTTCCGTGCGTCGCCAATCGCAGTGTTGTCGTATTCGAGCGGACGGTAGTCGGTGGTATCCGAAGTCGCGATCCGAAGTGCGAGGGGTGACGGGGAGAAGGCGCCATCATCAGTGGGCGTCGGCGAAATAGGAAATCTGAACATCTTGGGCTCTGCATGTAGCCGGCCGCCACTCTCTGCAACCCCCGATGGTTGCTGCGTGGGCATCGGCACGAGATCGTCGACCTCATCGGCTCCAGCCAATCCCGCGTCGCCAAAATGGAAGCCGGCGACCCAAGCGTCTCCGTCGACCTCCTCATCCGCACCCTCCTCGCCCTCGGCGTGAACCGCAAGCAAGTGGGCAGGGCAACCGGCGCAGCCGCCTCGGAGTAGGCTCCCACGAAGCCCCGAACGAACGCGCGCCTACGGCACGTGCAGTCGCGCAACTTCCGGCTCCGGCGGCCGATAACGCTTCGTGCGTTCACACAGCGTCTCGGAATCTAACATGCGTCACGTGACGCGTTACCCATTTCGTGATTAAGTCATTTGCCAACAAGCATACGAGCGACCTATTCTTTACGGGCGAGTCCCGGCGATTGCCGCCGGACGTCATCCGACGGGCAATACGACGGCTCGACTATGTTCACCTCGCAAAGCAGCTCGATGATCTCAGAATCCCCGCCAGCAACCGGCTGCACGCCTTGCACGGCGACCGAAAGGGTCAGCACGCCATATTCATCAACAAGCAGTGGAGGGTCTGTTTTCGCTTCGACGGTGGCAATGCCTATGAAGTAGAGGTGGCCGACTACCACTAGCCCGGACGCAACGACCATGACACTCAGAAGGAAACGGCAAAGACGCCCCACGCACCCCGGAGAGTTCATCCGCGAGGACTTCCTCCCCGACTACGACCTCTCCGTCGCCGACCTCGCCGCGGCGATCAAGGTCTCCCGCCAGACCGTCAACGAGCTCATCAACGAAAAGCGCGCGTTGAGCGCGTCGATGGCCCTCCGCCTCTCCCGCTTCTTCGGCAATAGCCCCGAGTTCTGGCTCAACGCCCAACGCGAGCTCGACCTCTGGGAAGCCGAACGCCTCCACAAAGCCGAGCTCAAACAGATCAAGCCCGCAACGGCCGCGTAGTCCCCCCGACGCGCGCGCCGTGAGGGTGAAGGCGCCCTCGCCGGCGTCCACTCGGCCTTCTACGACCTCTTCCGCCTCGCGGACGCAAAGGTGGTCGAGCACTGGGACACCATCGAAGCAGTCGCCCCAAGGTCGGAGTGGAAGAACGACAACGGAAAATTCTGACCTCTAGCGCGGCTTCCCCGAACGTAGACGAGCCAGCCGACCTTCCCGAAGGGACGAAGCGCGACCTCGTCGTAGATGTCGAAGGCCAAACACTTCCGCCAAACAGCGAAGAACGAACCGCACGGCCTCTTCAAGTCTCGTAGGTCGATCATGCGCCTCCGCCACGCGCCCGGCCATACGTAATTGTTTATCCGAAGCCCGGCTACCGTATCCAAAGTCGTCATGGAGGCGTAGCATCTCGGTAGCACCTGGAGAGGATTGTGAGCTTGGTGGAGTTCCGGGTGTGAAAGGAGGCCGAGATGAATCGGTTGACTGTGCACGTGGTCCTTGTGCGCCGAACCAGGAGGTCAACCACGAACCTACGCGCACTATTGGCAGGCGTTGGACCGACCGCGTTCCTGCTAGTCGGAATGCTGCTCTCGAGCTGCAGTAGCGACGGCACCGCCGGCACGGGCGGAATGAGCGGGGCTGGTGGCGCTTCGGGAAGCGGCGGGGCCGCTGGAACGGCTGGCATCGGCGGCGTGGGTGGCACGGGCGCGCCGAAGTGCGTCCTTCAAACGGAGGCTGCGCCCTTTGGTCTGTTGCAGCTCGACGTCGAAACCGTGGCGGACGGACTCGAGGTCCCGTGGGGGCTCGCGTTTCTTCCGGACGGCAACATCTTGGTCACCGAGCGGCCCGGTCGTCTGCTCTTGCTCCGAA
>JAOTXX010000163.1 GCA_029862185.1 Myxococcales bacterium | reverse complement strand
CTTCGTCGAAACGTACTGCACCAAGAATCGAAAGGAGCCGCTCGCCGTCGATAGAGACGCGCTCGAGCAGCTCGTCGCATACGATTGGCCCGGCAATGTTCGAGAGCTTCAAAACGTCATCGAGCGAGCGGTGGTTCTCAACACCAGCGGGGTCATCAAGCTCGGCGACCTCCCCAACCCGGTGGCGCACGCCGAGCCTCAAGTCGATGCGTTCACATTTTCGGTCGGTACACCGCTGAGCGAGGTCGAACGACGCGTGATCCAGGGCACGCTTCAGCACACGGCAGGCGACAAACAACTCGCGGCGCAACTGCTCGGAATCTCGGCGCGAACGATTTATCGGAAGCTTGGCGCCGAGAAGGGGGACGAGGCGGCCTGAGCACTTCGGCAGGCCTCGGGTGTCAATTTGTCAAATGCGCCCTGGAAGGCCCGCCACGTTGTCGCAGATACAATGGGCTTGGCGCTCAATGGCCCTTGAGATCATTGGGCTTTTCTCGGATCAAACTCGGCACGGGCGTTGCTCTAGTACAAACCGGTGGCAAATCCGCGCGAACGACGATTTTCGACAGCGATCATTCTCGCAACGCTGGCGCTGTGCGCTTTCTTCCTGGCACAGGGCACGACCCGCGTTCTTGCAGCAGGGCTCTTCGACAAAGGAGCGGAGGAAGCCGCGCAAACCAGGGCGCGAATCGCCACCACGAATCCGGAGTTTTTGCGCAGACGGGACCCAGGCGTGATCCTCAAGCGCAATATCTTCGACTCCTCCCGCGGTGATCTCACACTCGAGCCCGTCGTGGAAGCGACCTCGGGCGCGGCCCCGGCCGGCGAGTGGGATCCGTCCAAGCCAGCACCGCGATGTAGCGGAAAGCTGCGGCTCGTTGGTTCGGTCGTGAGCCCCACCGATCCCGATTGGTCGTTCGCCGCGATCGCAGGGGACGAAGGCAAGACGATGCTCTACAGGAAGGGCTCGAGCGTCGACGGCTCGTACATCCTGGCCGTGCGCGCGTCGAGCGTGGTCGTGCAACCTTCTGGCGGCGGCGCTTGCGAGCTCTCGATGTTCGCCGAGGAAGAAGCCGACGCCACGCCCCGGCCCCAACGGGTCACGAGCACACCGAGGGCCAGCACCGCCTTGAACGATCGGAGCGCGGGGCTCAGCACCGAGGAGCTCGATCAAGGGATCGAAAAGATCAGCGATACGAAGTTCAACATTCAGCGAAGCATCGTCGACAAGGTGCTCGCCAATCAGGGAAGCATCATGAAGACGGCCCGCGTCATACCGCACGAAGAAGATGGGCGCGTCGTCGGTGTAAAGCTCTATGGCATTCGTCGAACGAGCTTGCTTGGCAAGCTCGGGGTACGTAATGGCGACATGCTGCGAACGATCAACGGTTTCGACATGACCAGCCCCGACACGGCTCTCGAGGCTTATTCGCGTTTGCGCACGGCGGATGCGCTCAGCCTGGCGGTGAAGAGGCAGAACAAAGAAATGACCATTGAATACAACATTCAATGATGTGGTTGCAGGGAATCCAAGGCGGGAAATCATCGTGAAGTTACGAAAATATTTTGTGTGCTTGGTCGTCGGATCGCTCTTGCTCAGTGCAGGACACGAAGCGATAGCCCAAGAAGACGAAGCGAAACCCAAAGCACCTCCGCCGGTGAGGTTGCCGACCGCGCCGGTCCCGCTTGGATCGGCTCCAGAGCCAAAGCCCGAGGCAGAGCAGGCTGAAGGCGTCGATACGGTCGTCCAGGGCACCGAGGATCTGGACCTTCCGGAGTTCGAGACTGGGGTCGAGTTCAAGGCGATGTCGCCGCGGACCAAGGTTACCTTCAACCTGGAGGAGGCGGAGCTATCCGATCTGGTTCGATTGATCTCGAACATGACCGGACGCCGCTTCATTCTGCCAAGCAAGCTTCGGACGATTAAGGCGACCGTGTTTGCTCCAACCAAGGTCACCGTCGCAGAGGCGTACCAAGCGTTCCTCTCCGTCCTAGAAGTCAACGGCTACACGGTCGTTCCCGCCGGCCGATACCTGAAGATCGAAGAGCTCGGTGGTATCGAACGAAACACGATTCCGCTCTACGCGGACGGGACTCCCGTTCCTGCTTCGGACCGCTACGTCACCCGAATGCACCACCTCGAGAACGTCTCTGCCGATGATGTCACCAATTTGCTCGTTCGATTCGCATCCCGTGAGGGGAGCATCACGTCATATGGGCCCACCAACATGCTGATCATGACCGACACCGGGTCCCAAATCCGTCGGATGCTGAGGCTCATCGCGGCAGTTGACCTGCCAAGAAGCGGTACGCAGACCTGGATCGAGCCCATTCACTACGCGAATGCCAGTGAGCTTGCCGAACGACTCCTAGAGATCTTCCCCGTGGATGCCGCCGCGACGAAGCCCACGGCGGGTAAACGAACAGCACCCCCCAAAAAGGGCGCGACCCCCGTTTCTGGGCAAGTGATCGGCAGCGTGGCGGCAGAAAGTGCCATCCGAAACATCATCGCCGACGAGCGGACGAATTCCCTGATCATCATCGCCACCGAGCGCGCCTACCTGCGCATTCTCGAGATGATCCGCCAGCTCGATGTGCCGCTCGAGGGCGAAGGCCGCATTCACGTTCATTACGTGCAAAATGGAGCTGCCGCAGACATTGCGGGGGCGCTGAGCGCACTTGTGGGCGCTGCTAGCCCCCGACCGACGGCCGGGCAAGCTCGTGGCGCCCAGGCACGGCAGGCGGCGGCGCAAGTCGTGAGCGGC
>JAOTXX010000041.1 GCA_029862185.1 Myxococcales bacterium | reverse complement strand
GTTTTAGTTGCACCGCCCGCCCACCCCCACCCGTAGTCCTCCCTGCCGCGCGCTTCGCTGCGCTCGCGCTTGGCGGCCCGTTGCGCCGTGCTTCGCCCTGCGGGCTCGCGCTGCCGCCTGCTTCTGGGCCGCGCCGGTGTCCGCGTCAGCGCCGGTGCCAGTGTCAGTGCCAGCGCCAGTGCCCCGCGTTCAGCCGGCGCAACCGTCGCCGGGGAGTCCCCGGCACTGCTCGAATTCCGTAATGCAGCTCGCGCCGTTCAGACAGTTGAGGCATAGGGCGCTGCAGGTGTTCGCCTGGCATTGAAACCGACACAGCGCGACCAGTCCGCAGCTCTCCAACTCGCCGTAGCAGTTGGCACAGTCCGTCGAGATGCCCGGGACGCGGGCGGCGACGCAATCATCGACGCACTGTCGGTACGCGTTGCTGTTCCCGACGCTTGCCGCGCAGATGAACAGGCCACAATCGCGAGCGATATTGCGAAGGGTGTCGCTGGCGTTTTCGATCGCGTCAAGATCGGTTCCGTTGTCACACGCACCCTTGGGCGCTGCACCGCCTGCACCGCCTGCGCCACCTGCGCCACCTGCGCCGCCCGTGGCACCGGTGCCGCCGATGCTCCCAGTTGGAACCCTATCGCCGCCGCCACTGACCGTACGCGGAGGGTCGTCACCGCAGCCGAGCAAGCCGAGGGCAAAGATAAGAATCCATTTCATGGGGAGGAGATTGAGCCGTCGCCGAAAGGCCGTCAACGAAAACGCCACGCCGATCAGAACCCCATGATCTTCGCGGTGGCGTAGCGCATCACTTCTGTCGCCCCGCCGCCGATGCGAAAAAGGCGAGCGTCGCGCCAGGCGCGGGCGACCCAAAGGTCTTCGAGGTAGCCCATGCCGCCATGGAACTGGAGGCATTGATCCATGATCTCGCCGGTTACGTCGCCAACATAGGCCTTCGACATCGATACGATCCGCGTCGTTTCCATCGAAAGCATGCCGTGATTGACGAACTTGTCCTCGTTGTACGCAGCACAGGCGTTGTAGGTCAGCGCCTTGGCCGCCTCGTATTTCGTGTACAGATCGACGAACTTCTGTTGCCAGTATTCCCGCTTGATCAAGGGCTTTCCAAATGCAACGCGTTCGCGACCAAATTGAACCGAGCGATCGAGCGCCAGCCTCGAACCTTCGAGCCCGCTCACACATCCAACGAGGCGCTCTGACTGGAAGTTCTGCATCAGATAGACGAAGCCCATTCCCTCCTGTCCTAGGAGGTAGCGCTTCGGAACGCGAACATCCTCGAAAAAGAGCTCGGCGGTATCGCTCGACCAATTCCCCGCTTTCTCGAGCTTCTTCGACACGCTAAAGCCCTTCACGTCCGTCGGACAAACGATGATCGAGATGCCGCTGTGACCAGCGTCGGGATCGGTCTTGACCATCAAGGTGATGAAGTCCGCTCGGGTGCCATTGGTGATGTATGTTTTCGAGCCGTTGATCACGTACTCGTCGCCCACCGCTCGTGCGGTCGTTCGAAGTCCTGCGACATCGGAACCCGCACCGGGCTCGCTCACACCCAACGCGGCAACCTTTTCGCCACGAATCGCCGGCGCCAAGAACTCGTCTTTCACTTCGCGGGAACCGAGGTCGGCGATGACTGGCGTTGCCATGTCGGCCTGTACCAGCAAGCCCATGGTCACACCGGCAGAGCCGCAGCGGGCGAGCTCTTCGGACTTCACCACGCTCATCCAGAAGTCTCCACCGCTTCCGCCGACGTCCTCGGGGTAGTGGGCGCCGAGGATTCCGAGCTCCCCGGCCCTCTTGAACACCGAATTGGGGAAGAGCTTCTCCCTCTCCCAGGTGTCGACATTGGGCGCGAGCTCGTTCTCGACGAAGGTCCGGACCTGCTGCCGGAAAATCTGGTGCTCTTCCTGAAAGGGCTGGAATGTAGACGACATTGCTCTCGCTCCGAAAATGAATGAACGTTCATTTAGTACCCGGAGACCAGCCGTTTGGCAAGTCCTCAGCGCCCCGTAGGGTTTTCCTACTGGTTCGGCGGCTCGATCGGCTCGCTGCTTGGCTCGAGGACCACGGCGTCCATCCGCTCAGGGAAAGTCTCTGGCTCGAGCTCGGCCCGCAGGTCGCTGATCGTCTTGGTGAGTGCCGCCTGGCGCTCATCGCGCCAGATCTTCCTTCGGATCAAAGGGCTCGCCTGCTCCCGGGTTTGAATCCTCTCGGGCCGGATGCCCGTGAGCTCGAGAATACTCCACTTCCCGTCCCCGAGGTCGAGCGGTCTAGTCAGCTCTCGGGTTTTTGAAAGCTCGAACGCAGCCTTTGCCAGCGTGGCGTCGATCCTCGCCCCATCGGGCTTGCCCACGAGAGCTCCGTCGGACGTGAAGTAAAGCAGGTCGCCTCCGCGGAGCTTGGTTTCGGTGTCGAGACTACGTTCCGTCGCAAGCGCTCGGAATGCTGGTTTTTGGCCCGATTCGAGCTGCCGGCGGATGTCTGCGGCTTCCTTTCGGCTTGCGACCAGAATGTGTCGCGCGCGGCGCATCTCCGGTCGACGAAACTCCTCCGAATGCTCTTCGTAGTACTTCACGACCGCTTCGTCGGGCACGCTCTCGGGTGTCGTGGCCTCTTCGAACTCTTTTCGGACGTAGAGCTGGACGAGTGTCTGATCGAGAAACTGCCGGACGAGTGGGTCATTCGCATAGCCGAGCTTCTCGGCGCCTTGATAGAACAACTCGTTTTTGACCTGCTCGTCGGCGAGCTCTTGGAGCATTTCGGGATCGGCAAATCGCCTGCGGGCGCGCACCGACCGCGCGTTGATCGAGTCCTCGAGCTCACCAACCGTAATCGTTTCGGTGCCGACCGTGGCAACGATTTTCGCGCGTCGAGCTTCGTTGGGAGTCGCAGGTGCATCCCCGGCAAACGCTCGCGCGGCAACGAGCGCCCCCAGAGCCAGAAAGACCAGGCAAATCCGTCGCATCGGCCGGCAGCGTTTCACGAGCCCTGCGGCCGGTCAAGGCCGGTGCGTGGCAAAGAATTCGGTGAGCTCCGCAGCGAGCATTTGCGGCTCGAACCAGTGAATCATGTGCCCCACATCGGGAATTTCGACGAAGCGATGCTGCTTGATTTTCGAAATCCGATCCTGTTCGTCCTGCAAGCGAAAGCCACGCTCGCCAGCCACGACGAGGGTCGGGTTCGAGATGGACTCGAGAAGCTTTTCGAACATCTCGACCTGGAAGGGCCGGGGTGCCCAAGTCTTGTGCAGGGGATCGAACGTCCACTCGAGCCCGCCTTCCACCTTCTTCGTGCTCTTGCTCGCCAGATACAGGCCGAGCTCGTCGCTGAGCTCCGGGTTCTGAGCGCGCATGCGCTTGAGAGCGGCTCGCGTGTCGGCCATGGGTTTGCTGCGCTTGTTGCGGACCTTGGCCACGCCATCGAGCCAAGCGCGCAACCGGGTGGCCGGCTCGCGCGGCTCCATCTCCGGCGGCCCGATCCCTTCGATCAGTGTGAGCGAGCGCAAACGCTCGGGGCGGGCAGCCGCGTACATCACGCATGCAGAGCCCCCCATCGAATGGCCTACCAGATGAACCGGTGGATCGCCGAGCTGCGGCAACAGCCCATCGAGATCGAGAACGTAGTCGGGGAAGTGATAGTAGCCGCCCGTGCCGATCCAGTCGGTTTGGCCGTGGCCCCGCCAATCGAAGGAAGCGACGCCATGCCCCGCGTCGACCAACTCTCGCGCGAGCGCGTCGAAGCTCCATCCGATGTCGAGAAAGCCGTGGCACAGGACGACATCAACCGGTCGCTCGCCCCAACGAATCACATGATGCCGGAGGCCGTTGGCAGTGAGCGTTTCCTCGACGACTGCCGTCATGCGCGCGGCTCCTCGAAACGCCGCGGCGAAAGCGCCTCGGACTCTCTGGAGCCCGGCCCGCCAGCCATCGCCCCGGCGATGAGCTCCGCGGTCAGTGGCGCAAGCAGGATCCCGTTGCGATGGTGTCCGCTGGCCAAGAACAAGCCCTCGATTTGGGTTTCTCCAACCAGAGGCAGCCCATCGGGCGTGCCTGGCCGAAAGCTCGACCAGTGCTCTTGGATGGCCGCGTCCCGCAGGCGCGGAGCAATTCGAGTGGCCTTGCCAATGACGTCGGCCATGCCGCCGAAGGTGATTCCGCGTTGAAATCCGACCCGCTCCATGGTCGAGCCGCAAAGCACGCGGCCGTCGGGCCGCGTCACGACATAGCCGCCGGCGCCGAAGACGACTCGGCGGAAGATGCGCGGCCGAGTCTCAGTCGCGATCATCTGGCCGCGTACCGGAAAGATCGTGTCGGAATCGAAGGGCAGCCCCGGAATCAGAGTCGTCCAGCTCCCCGCCGCGACGACGAGCCGATCCGCCTCGATCGCTTCGTCGGCGAGCTGGACGCCTCGGACCCGTCCACCTTCGACATCGACCGAATGGACGGTCGAGCCGCTGCGGAACGTCACGCCGTCGTGCTCCGCGCCTAGCGCGATCGCCGAGAGCAGCTTCTTGGGCTCGACTTGCGCATCTTCGGGAATGCACAACGCCCCGAAGGCGTCCGGGTTCGCGGCGGGCTCCTCTTGGATGAGCTCCTCGGGGCTCCAGCGATCGGAGCGAACCCCGTGAAGTCGAAGAGTCGAGGCCTGCGCGTCCAGCGCGGCAAGCTCTTGCTCATCGAAAGCTAGCTTGATGACCCCACAACGCCGGAACCCAACGTCGACTCCGAGCAGCTCATCGAGCTCGTCCGCGAGCTCGGCATGAAGCTCCCGACTCCGCCGACCGAGCTGAAGCGCCAGGGCATTCTCGAATGACTCTACCGAGGGTCCGAGAATCCCGGCGGCCGCAGACGAGGCCTCGGCTCCCGGAATGCTTCGCTCGAGCACCAAGACGCGGGCCCCATCTTTGGCAAGCCGATAAGCGACGCTGCAGCCCATCAAACCGCCACCGACTACGATCACATCGGGATGCATCGGTCAAAGCTACTCGGTCCGCGTGTCGCGGCAAGCGCCTAGCCGAAGATGTCGCGATACGTGACGAGGATCATGACGCCGAGCAGAAAGACGATGCCCATAGCATGGACCGCCATTTCGAAACGCTCGTTGGCGCGCCGGCGCGTGACCGCTTCATAGCCAAGGAAGATTAGCCGCCCTCCGTCGAGGGCCGGAAAGGGCAGAAGGTTGAACATGCCGAGCGCAACCGAGATGAACATCAAGATCCAAAGGAACGCAGGCAGTCCGGCCTGGGCTGCGTCGGCGACCATTTTGCCCATCATGACCGGCCCCCCAATGCCTTCGGTGCTGCGCCGTTCGACCATCTGAGCCAAGCCGGTCAGTTGGGCCACGGTCATCTGATAAGGCAGCGCGATCGACAACTTGGCCGCGTCCCAGGCCCCGAGGTTCTCGTAGAGAGGCATCATCTTGGCGCCCACGCCGATTTGTCCACGTCCCCCGTGATCGGCAGGCGTAATCGTGATCGGCGGCAGCGCTTTGCCGTTGCGTTCCACGATGTAGACCGTCGGCTGGCCCGCGCGCGATGAAGTTGCATCGATCAGCTCGGAGACGTTGCGAATCTCCGCACCGTTGGCCACGACGATGACGTCGCCCTCTTCGAGGCCTGCTTGTGCGGCGGGCGAATCCGGTACGACATGGCCGACTTGCATCGGCTCCGCCGGCTGCATCGGCGGCAAGGTATTGGTGACGCCCAGCGCGAACACAATCGCAGATGCAGTGAGGTAGTTCGCGATCGGCCCGGCGGCGATGGTTGTCACCCGGGCAAAAAGGCTTTTGTTCGGGTACAGCTCCGGATCGTCGGGGTCGACGTCCTCGTTGGGGTTCATTCCCGCGATCTGCACGTAGGCGAGGAACGGAATTACCGCGACTTGGAAGACCGTCGGGCTGCCTTTCGGTTGGTATCGAAACAGCGTTGGGCCGAATCCGATGCTGTACCGCAACACCCGCATCCCGAAGGCTCGTGCGGCCAAATAGTGGCCACCCTCGTGAATGATGATGAGCACCGACAGCGCAACGACTGTAATGAGGACCTTGAAAACGACGCTATCCACGCCCCCAGCATAACCCTCCGATCCGGCCCGTCGAGGCAGCCAGCCCGGCCAGGGGGGTGGCAAAGCTGGCCCGCGGCCATCTAGTCAGGCTGGATCCCTACAATCCACCGGCGAATACCGTCCCAGAAAAAAAGTGGCTCACGATGCGAATCACTATCGCAGTCTGAGGAGGTTTTGCGTACTATCCCGGCCACCTGGCGAACAGGGGTAGGTTGTGGCTGAACATCATCGAATCCTGAATTCTGCAGTTCCGCGCGTGGCACGGGTCCTCACTTGTGCACTCGCTTTCTCCGTCTTGTTCTCCATCCTAGCGCCTCCACGGGCAGCCCAGGCGCAAGACGCATTCAGCTGCATCGAGGAGCTGAGCGATGACGAGGTGCGCTACCGCATCCGCTACATCCAAGAAAAGATGGACGACGGCAAGCCTCAGGCGACCCGCTGGCGGTACATCTGGATGAGCCTTTGGCTCGCCGGTGGCGGTGGCATGACCTACGCGGCCGTCAATGCGGCTCGTGACAACAACGATCCGGACAAGTTTGGTTGGGCCTACCTCGCCGGCGGCGCGTACTTCTTCGGGCTCATGCATGCTGTCCTCCCGGCGCCTGACGTCTGGGGCGCGAAGCGAATCCGCA
This sequence comes from Myxococcales bacterium, assembly GCA_029862185.1. GTDB lineage: Bacteria > Myxococcota_A > Polyangia > Polyangiales > Houyiibacteriaceae > SG8-38. The sequence goes on along the minus strand of JAOTXX010000041.1, from coordinate 31,546 downwards.
AAATGGACGAGGGCACCGAAGAAGCTCGGCGGGCCAAGCTTCAATACGCAACCGAAACCTTGAAGAACGCTTCAGGGGCGCAGGAGATGATGGGCGGCGCGCTCGGCGTGGGCGCCTCGCTCATTTACGGTGTTGTTGGTGGCACCATCAAAGCGACCAGTTGGACGGGCTCGAGTCGGGGCCTGACGGCCGCCCTCTACGTGGCGCCGCCGGTTCTGATGGGGCTCCAGACCGCAACCGCACCGCGCAGCTCGGTAGCGGCGTACGAGGCCTACCGGGGCATCGCTTGCTCCAGCAAGTATTACGAACGCAGTGAAGAGGGCGCCGACTTCGACTTCAGCGTTGCGCCCGGCGGGGCAAACCTGAAGATCACGTTCTGAGCAAAGCCCGGCCGAAGCGCTTCAGGGCTTTTTCTTGCGGCGAAGGCGCGCTCGGAGACGAGCCGCATAGCCTTCCTTGTTTTCCTGCTTCGTTCGCGAGACCGCCAGGGCGTCCGCGGGAACATCCTCCGTGACGGTGGTGCCGCTGGCGACGTATGCGCCGCGTCCGACCGTCACAGGCGCAATGAGCTGTGTATCGCTGCCGATGAAGACCCCATCTTCGAGCACCGTCGTGTGCTTTTTCTCGCCGTCGTAGTTGCAGAAGATCGTGCCGGCGCCAATGTTGACCCCTTCACCGATTTCGCCGTTTCCGACGTAGGAAAGGTGATTGACCTTCGAGCCCGCGCCAAGCGTGGTTTTCTTCGTCTCGGAGAAGTTGCCTACTTTGCTCCGCGGACCGAGCCTAGTGTCCGGCCGCAAGTGGCTGAATGGGCCGACCTGGGCGCCTTCGCCGATGCTCGAGTCCGTCGCAACCGTGTACGGAAGAACGTTGGCATCTTTGTCGACGACGACATTGGTCAGGACGCAGCCGACGTCGATCTGAGCCCCGGTTCGAACCAGGCAGCGGCCGCGTAGATGCACATTTGCGCCCAGCGACGCACCCGGCTCGACCTCGCATTCAGCGTCGACGTAGAGGGCATCGAGGTTGGCGATTTGGACACCGCTGCGCGCAAGCTCTTCCGCCATGCGACGACGGCGTGTTGCCGAAGCGAGTGCTAGGTCTCGTTTATCATTGACGCCCGTGAGCTCCGTCATGTCACCTTCCAGGTCTAGCACTTCGCCCCGCTCCGCCGCCAGTGCGACCACGTCGGTCAGGTAGAGTTGAGCTTGTGCGTTGTTCGGTGTCAGTTGTTCGATGGCTTCTCGCAAGAAGCCCGCGCGAATGGCGTACAGCCCGGGATTCACCTCTTCGATGCGTCGCTCATCGGCAGAACAGTCGCGGTCTTCGACGATTCGCTCCACGCGGCCCAGGGCGTTCCGCATGATGCGGCCGTAGCCGCTCGGATCGCTCAGCGTGGCGGTGACCAGACCTAGGTCGGCCCCAGCTCCATCCGACTCCTCGACCAGATTCCGGAGCAGCGCAGCCGGGATCAAAGGGCAGTCGCCGTAGAGCACCAGAACGCGCCCTTCGAGCGCAGCGTCCGCTTTGATGGCGCAGCGGACGGCGTCCCCCGTACCCCGTTGTTCGGGTTGGAGCACCATCTCCACGCGTTCACCGAATCGCGTCACGAGCACCCGTTCGACATCGTCGCGACCGTGACCTACGACGACGAGGCAGCGAGAAGCGCCTGCGTCGAGGGCTGCTTGCACTACCCAGCACAGCAGCGCTCGTCCGGCAATCTCGTGCAAGACCTTGGGTCGCGTGCTCTTCATTCGCGTCCCCTCGCCGGCTGCGAGGATGATGGCGCTCCAGGGCGCTGGTGATTGGATCGGCATGATTGCGGCTCAGCTAGCCATGGTCAGGAACGAGGCCACTTTGGCAAGGGCGGCGAGGTCGTGCACATCTTCGTCGAAGGCAGGTACTTCCAGAATATGGGTGTCCGAGCCGACCTGCTCGTTCAATCGTTCGACCTCCGCCCGGTCCGCCACCGCCCAGCGGCGCTCCAGCGTCAGGGCCTCGCTGAGCCGGGGATGAACGTCGGCTGCGTCGAGCGACTCGGGCAGCACCTTCCGTAGCTCCTCCACCTGCGCTTCGGCTGAGATGTCGGGCTCCGGGATCAGTGCATGGACCTGATTGATGATGATCGCTTCGCGATTCATGCCCGCGTTCCGCAATGTATCGCTGAAGAATCGGGCTTCGCCGATGGCAAGCGGATCGGGGCTGGTCACCAGCACAAACGCGACCTCCGGGCTCCGAAGCGCATCGGAAACCTGTTCTGCGCGCTCCTTGAAGCCTCCGAACAGGTCGTTGATTCCGCTCACGAACTCCGCCACCTGCTCCAAGAACTCGATGCCGGTGATCTTGCCAATGCCTCTGAGCAAGACCGTCGCGCCGCGGCCGACCAGACCAAATGCCTCCTTGCCCGCACCTTCGAAGACCTGAAGAAACCACCGCATCGCAGGCGAGTCAATCGCGTCGATCAGGCGCTCGGGCGCCGTGAGAAAGTCCAGGGCGCTTGCAGTTGGCGGGGTGTCGAGCACGACCAGATCCCAGGTCGGATCCTTGCGCACCTCGTGGAGCTTCTCCATGGCCATGTACTCTTGCGTGCCCGCCAGCGAGCTCGCGACGTACTTGTAGATCTGGTTGTTCAAGATCCGGTCGCGTGCTTCTTGGTCCGACGCATGCCTCACGACGAGATCATCGAAGGTACGCTTCGTGTCGAGCATCATCGCCGAAAGTGAGCCCTTGCACTGCAACCCATGCGTTTCGAACAGCGAAGAGGGCACGTCCTGCTCGCTGGTCGTCATTTCGTCGAGACCCAGACTGTTGGCAAGGCGCCGCGCCGGGTCGATCGTGAGGCAAAGGACTTTGCGGCCGTCCATGGCCGCGTGGACCGCCATGGCTGCTGCGGTCGTGGTCTTTCCGACTCCGCCGCTGCCGACAGTCACCACCACTCGGTGACTGCCGAGCACGTCCGCGAGACTCATTTCAGCGCGACTCTAGCAGTGTTGTAGGTCGTGTCGATTTGGTGGAATTCGCGCATTTCGGCAGATTCTTGATCCGCATACCGTGGGATAATAGTCTACATACACCTACATCAATCGGGGAGTGTCCATGTACGAACGCCGCATACGTCGAAGCCATGATCCATACAGCGCGCTGTGCCTTCAGCTCGAGAGCTCCCGCGTGAAGGGTGAGCTCGATGCCGTCGTCGTGGCAATTGACAACGGCCTCCTGGTCGCAGGGGCCGGCGAGCGCTCGATCTGCGAAGCGCTCGGCGCCGTTGCACCCCTTCTCGGATCGCCGTCGTTCAATGGTCGACTTCCGAGTGCGCTGGAGGGGCAGAGCGTCGAAGTACACTCCATGTCGTTCGAAGGCGAAACGGTTTACGTCGCGACCGTCGGCCGCGGCGCTGGCAATGAGTGGCTTCAGCAGTCCATCGGCGGAGTACGCCGTATTCTCGACTCGAGTTGGCGGGCCGATCGTCAGTTGCTGATCAACTGATTTCGCACAGCCGCCAGCTCCGCTTGCTCGATCAAATCGTGGGCACCCTCGGACAGAAGATGGTCCGCGACCTCTTCGCCTAGCCGATGCGCAATCTTCATCGCGTCGGGGGAGCCGAGGTCGAGATAGATGTCCGACATCGCCGACAGCATTTGGTCCCCGTCGTACGAGGCCACCATCGCGTCGAGCTGGAGCCTGCCGTCTGCCGCGCTTGCATGACCTGCAATCGAGGAGTGGCAGTTGCCTTCCAGCTTCTGAAGCATGGCGCGCTCCGCAGTAATCTGAATGCGTGCTGTCGGATCTTCGATCGATTTGAGCTGCATGCAGAGCGATTCGTTCGCGAGCGGGCCTTCAATCGCCAGCGCTCCCTGACCAACGGCGGGAAGGCAAAGATCCGTTGGTAAAACTACATGGGGCGTCTGTGCAAGCACCCCCGTCCGCGCCAGGCCTGCCGCGGCCAAGACGATCGCATCGCATTGCCCTTCGTGAAGCTTACGGAGTCGTGTTTCGATGTTGCCCCGGAGCGGCACGAAGCAAAGGTCGGGGCGTTGTCGGTGCAGCTGCACCACGCGGCGGCGCGAGGTCGTACCGATTTTCGCGCCGCGTTTCAACGAGGCCAAATCGGTTCCGTCGACGGTGACCAGAACGTCGCGCGGGTCTTCGCGGACAGGCACGCTCAGGATGCCCAACCCTTCGGCGAGCGGAACGTCGCCCGGAACGTCTTTCAAGGAGTGCACCGCAAAATCCGCCTCGCCACGGACGACCACCGCCTCGACCTCACTCACGAACAGTCCCTTGCCGCCGACCAGTGCGAGTGGACGATCCTGAATACGGTCGCCCTTGGTCTTGACGTGTACTTCTTCAACGCTGAGGTCAGGAAAATGACCCTGGAGTTGGGCGCCGACCCAACGCGTTTGGACGAGCGCGAGATTGCTCCTGCGTGTTGCAATGCGCAGTTTCACTTTGATTCGCCTGTCGACCCCGGCGCTGCGGCCGCGGCCAGCGGCGTCACGGTGGCGTCCTTCGGGTCTTGCGGCGAGGCCTCTTCGGCCGCCGCTTCTTCCTCGGAGAGCGCGAACAACCGCCGGACTGCGTCGATGAGGAGGGCGCCGTCGGGCTCGCCGGCGCCAGCTTTGAGCTGCGTCATAGGTTGGTGCAGCAGCTTGTTCACCAGAGATCGGCCCATGGCTTCAAGGACGGCGCGGTCGGACGAGCTGGCGCTATCTAGTCGCGGCAGGGCCCGCGCGAGCTCCTCGGTTGCGATCTGCCCAAACCGCCTGCGAAGGGCGACAATGGTCGGAGCCAGCTCGAGCGACCGGCGCCAGCTCAGGAATGACTCCACCTCTTCTTCCACGATCTGCTCAGCCCGCGCGGCTTCTCTTGCTCGAACGGAGAGGTTCTCCTCTGCAACCTGCTGAAGGTCGTCAACATCGTACACGAACACGTTGTCCATGTTGCCGACCCGCGGATCGACGTCGCGGGGAACGGCGATATCGATGATGAAGAGCGGCCGATGGCGCCGGTCTCGAACGACCCCCTTCATGAGCTCCGGAGTCAAGATGAATTTCTCGCTCGCGGTCGAGGCGATCACGACATCGGCGTCCGCGAGCTCCAGGCTGAGTCGTTCGTAGGGAACAGCGCGTCCGCTGCAGAGCCGGGCGAGCTGTTGTGCGCGCTCTTCACTGCGATTGACGACGTGAAGCTGAGTTCCGGTTTGCCGGAGGCTCCGCGCAGCGGACTCGCCCATTTCGCCCGCGCCGAGCAAGAGTGTACGGCGGCCTTCGAGGTTCCCAAAGATCTTCTTGGCCAGCTCGCATGCGATCGAGCTGACGCTCACCGTGCCCTCGGCGATTCCGGTCTCGTGTCGAACCCGCTTGGCCGTTGCAAATGCTTGCGCGAAACAGCGACCGAGCAGCGTGCCTACCATGCCGGCCCCTTTCGCGGCGTCGAAGGCCTCTTTCACCTGGCCCAAGATCTGTGGCTCGCCAACGACGAGGGAGTCCAAGCTCGAAGCGACCCGAAAGACGTGACGGATGACATCGACGCCCCGCTCCTGATAGAGGACGTCGTCCCCGACTGCGTTGGAGAGGCGCCCCGCAAACGCTTTTCGGGCGTCTTGCGCGGCTGCGATCGGATCCACGCTGGTGGCGTAGAGCTCGACGCGATTGCAGGTCGAGATGAGAAGCGCCTCGTCAAAGCGTCCGCTGCTGGCAATCTCGCGCAGCTCTTGCTCGAGGCGATCGGGCGCCACGGCGAGGCGCTCTCGGACCTCCACAGCCGCCGTACGATGGGAGAGGCCGACGACCACGAAGTCACGCATCAGGCATTGCCTCCTGCAGCCCGAAGCGCATAGCCGGCAAGAACCAGCAGCGTGAATAAGAAGCCCATCATCGTGCCGAGCGCGGCCTTTCGACCCTGCCAGCCTGCCGCTACGCGAAGGACGATGACGCCTGCGAAGATGGCCCAGGCCACCAGGCCGAGCGCTTGGCTGACGTAGAACTCCGAGCCGCCGGAGCGTAGCAGCCAGAACGTGCCGGTGATCATGCCGAAGGTCAGGAGTGGAAAGCCCACCAAGACAGTTCGTAGGCCCATCGTATCGAGGACGTCGAGTGATGGCAGTCGCTGGAACACCCCGCCCAGCTGGCGACGCCGAAGAAGCCCTTCCTGAACCATGTAAGCAACGCCGGCGACGAAAGCGAGCGCAAAGGCGATCAAGCCGACTACGTTAGCAGCGATGTGGAGCGTGAGCATGACCGACTGCACTTTCGGAGGCACGGGTGCGTAGCTACTGCCAAGCCCCGATGCGAGAAAGAGCATGAGCGACAGCGGGGCAACGAACGCGCCCAAGATCGTGACGTCGAAGCGATAGGACGCCAGCAGGAACGCGATGCCGATGCCAAACGACGAAACGCTCAGGACCTGGGCGATGTCGGCCAGCGGCAACTCGCCAGGGGCTGGCGCTTCCAACAGAAGAAAGGCGAGATGTGCGCCGAGGGCGGCCACGAACACGGTCCCCGGCACCCGTTGCGCACTGTTCGAGCCACGGGTCAACAGGAACAAGTACAGGACGCAGGCGATCGCGTAGAGCAGCGCGGTAGCGATGAAAAGGCCGGCTTTCATGGTTGTCTCGAGGCCCCCAACGGTGTGTGGCAGGTCACGAAAAAGCCTACCATGGTGGGGGTTTACGCGGTAGCCGGGAGCGGCGGCACATTGACAAGCGGACGGTGCGTCCTTACTTACAGCATCTCGAACAACCCCAAGAGGAGCTGAGATGGCTGGCGCAAACGTACACGCAGTAAACGATCTGAACTTCGACACGGAGGTTCTCCAATCGGACGACCCGGTACTCGTCGATTTTTCGGCGGTCTGGTGCGGGCCGTGTAAGCAGATTGCGCCGCTCATCGATCAACTTGCGGACGAATACGTTGGCAAGGTCAAGGTGACCCATCTCGACATCGACGAGAGCCCCGGCACCGCGTCGAAGTACGGCATCCGTGGCGTACCGACCCTCATGGTCTTCAAGAGCGGTGAGCTCGTTGCGCAGCACGTTGGTGCCGCGCCCAAGACGACCATCGCTCAGCTGATGGACCGCGCGCTCTAAGCCCCGGTACTGCCGAAACCACCTGGACCGCGCTCGGTCCCGCCGAGGCCCGTTTCGTCGTTCACGACGTCGATTTCGACTCGGGTGACCTGCGCCACGATGAGCTGGGCAATGCGATCGCCCGTTTCGATCGTAAAGGCCGCGCTTCCGTGGTTGATGAGAAGCACCTGCACCTCGCCTCTATAGTCTTCGTCAATCGTGCCGGGCGCGTTGAGCACCGTGACCCCGTGGCGCGCGGCTAGGCCTGAACGAGGACGGACCTGCCCCTCGTGTCCCGCGGGCAGCGCGATCTGCAACCCCGTCGGCACGCGCGCGGTTCCGCCCGGCGCGATCACGAGTGGAGCGTCAAGGCACGCGGCGAGGTCCATCCCCGCCGCGCCACTCGTCTCATACCGCGGAATGACCGCGTCGGCGCGCATCTTGTGGACGCGCAGGATCGACATTAGTCTTTTCGCTCGGGGTCGCTGCTTCCGCCCTCGCGGCTGCCTCCGCGGTCACGATCGCGGTCGCCATCCCTTCCACGGTCGCGATCCCGATCCCTATCGCGTCCTCGTCCGCGGTCGCGGTCGCCGTCACGTCCGCCGGCTCGCGCGCCACCTCGGCCGCCACGATCCCGATCACGTCCGCCTCGGCCCCCGCGATCTCCATCGCGTCCACCTCGGCCTCGGCCTCGGTCGCCGTCACGTCCGCGTCCGCCACCATCGCGGCGTTCCTTCCGCTCTGGCTCGACGTAGCCCTCCGGCTTTTCGAGGAGTGCCTTACGGGAGAGCCGAATACGGCCTTCGCGATCGATGTCGCTGATCATGACCTCCACCTCGTCGCCGAGGTCCATCACGTCTGCGACCTTCTCGACGAAGCCCCAGTCCATGTCGGTGATGTGGAGGAGCCCATCCTTGCCCGGCGCAATCTCGAGGAATGCGCCGTAGTTCTCGACGCGACGCACGATGCCCTTGTACTTGGTGCCGATCTCCGGCTCGAGCGTGAGGCTCTCGATAATTTCGATCGCCTTCTTGAGCGCCTCGCCATCCGGCGACGCGATGCTGACCGTGCCATCGTCGCTGATGTCGATTTTGGCGCCGGTCTGCTCGGTGATCGCCTTGATCATCTTGCCACCCGGTCCGATGACCACGCGGATCTGGTCGGGCTTGACCTTGAGGGTCTCGATGCGCGGCGCGTACTTCGAGAGCTCCGGACGAGGCGTCGCCATCACTTCGTTCATCTTCTCGAGGATGTGGAGTCGACCTTCGCGCGCCTGGTCCAAGGCTTCGTGCATGATCTCCTGGCCCAAGCCCGCGATTTTGATGTCCATCTGGATGGCGGTGATCCCCTTGTCGGTTCCGCAGACCTTGAAGTCCATGTCGCCGAGATGATCCTCGTCACCGAGGATGTCGGTCAAGACGGCGTACTTCTCGCCTTCCATGATGAGCCCCATCGCGACGCCGGCCACCGGCGCTTTGATCGGAACCCCCGCGTCCATCATCGCAAGGCTTCCGCCACAAACGGTTGCCATCGACGACGAACCATTTGATTCAGTGATCTCCGAGACGATTCGCATGGTGTAGGGGAAATCTTCGCGCGAAGGCAGCACCTTGGTCAGCGCCCGCTCGGCAAGGGTTCCGTGGCCGATTTCCCGGCGGCCGGGGCCACGAAGGAACTTCGTCTCACCGACCGAGTAGGGCGGGAAGTTGTAGTGGAGGAGAAACGGTTTCCAGTACTCGTCGATGAGGCCGTCGATCTTCTGTTCGTCCTGGCGCGTGCCGAGGGTCGTCGTGACGATGCCCTGCGTCTCCCCACGCGTGAACAACGATGACCCGTGCACCCGGGGCAGCAGACCGACCTCGATCGCGATCGGTCGAACGGTATTGTAGTCGCGTCCGTCGACCCGGCGCTTGTCGTCGAGCACCTGGGCACGCATCGTATCGTAACGAAGATCTTCGTACGCGCCCTTGATGTCGCTCTCGAGGTCCGGGAACTCCGTGGCGAGCTCGGCCACGACTTCCTTCTTGATCTCGCTGAATCGGTCGTAGCGGGGGTGCTTCTCCGCGATGTTACAGGCCTCGATGACCTTCTGAAGCCCGACGTCTTTGACGCGTGCGTCGATTTTCGGATCGCGCTGATGCGGCGTGAACGGCCATTTCTCCTGGCCTACCGCTTCGCGGATGTTCTCGATCAGCTCGAGCACGCCCTGAACCGATGCGTGGCCGAACTGGATGGCCGCGATCAAGTCCGATTCGCTCATCTCCTTGGCTTCGCCTTCGACCATCACGATGGCGTCCTTGGACGCGGCAATCATGAGCTCACACTCGCTATTCTCTTGCTCTTGGTACGTCGGGTTCGCGACCAGCTTTCCGTCGACACGAGCGACGCGGACGCCAGCGATCGGACCTCCCCAGGGAAGAGGGCTGATGTGAATCGCAGCCGATGCGCCAACCATCGCGAGGACATCGGATTGGTTGCTTCCGTCCGCGCTCATCACCGTCGCGATGACCTGCGTCTCGCACATGTAGCCATCGGGAAAGAGCGGGCGGCAGGGCCGGTCGATCAGTCTCGAAGTGAGCACCTCGTGGTCGCGCAGCCTGGCCTCGCGCTTGAAAAAACCGCCAGGAATCTTACCCGCAGCATACGTCTTTTCGACGTAGTCGACGGTCAATGGAAAGAACGGCGCGCCGGGACGTGCCTCTTTGTTTCCACAGACGGTGACGAGCACCATGGTCTCGCCACAGCTCACTAGGACGGAGCCGGCTGCCTGTTTGGCAATACGGCCCGTCTCGATGGTGATCTCTTTGTCACCAATCTTAACGGATTCTCTAATTATCATCGCTCTCTTCGCCTTCCGCGCGGCACAACCGCGCATGCGGTCCGCGTTGCCATCGAGAGCGGTCTCGGTCCCCGATTCCAGGATTTGAGCCTGGCTCAAACCATCGAAGCGAAGAGCGAACTCCGGACCCGATACAAAGCAACCTTCGTTCTACCCGGGACAACGCCCCGGGGCTCAGCTTACTTCCGAATGCCAAGCTCGGAAATGATCTTGCGGTATCGTTCTACGTCCTGGCCTCGCACGTAATCGAGAAGCCGGCGTCGCTGGCTGACCATCTTCAGCAGGCCTCGTCGGGAGTGATGATCCTTCTGATGCGTCTTGAAATGGTCGGTTAGGTAGTTGATCCGCTCGCTCAAAATGGCGATCTGGACTTCGGGCGAACCCGTGTCCGTATCGTGGTTTCGGAATTGACCGATCAGCTCGGATTTTCTATCGGCGGTCAGTGCCATGCGTTACTCGCGCTAATTCTCTTGAAAAATGGGTATTTCTATGCCTGAAGGGGGCGGAATATGGGCCGGCGTCTGGGGGGCGTCAAGGAGCGGCTGTGAGGGGTCAGTGGCACTGACCCTGCGCCCGTCACGGGCCGGTTAAATTGTTGAACAAACCTCCAGTAGTTGATACCCACATTCGCGGACGCCACGACGCACGATGGCGAAGGAGGCTGGGCAATGAAAAAGAGGCAGATTCTTTGGGCGATCGTGTTCGGCTCGATGCTGGCGATGACGGGCTGTGGCGACGACCCAGTCGAGAACGGCGGCGGAGCCGGGTCGGGCGGCTCCGCCGGCTCAGGCGGCTCAGCGGGTTCGGGCGGCTCAGCGGGTTCGGGCGGTGGCGACTTCTGCACCTCGCTCTGCGCGGCTTGCGGCGGCGGCCAGGCGGATTGTGAGCAAGTGTGCGACATCGCATTCGGTTCGATTCCGACGGAGTTCCTTGACACTTGCCCCAGCGAGTTCGACACGTTGACCGACTGCTTCGCGGCCAACGACTGCGACGGAGAAGTCTGTGACTCGGAGGTCAACGCATGGGCAGCCTGCGTGACCATGAACATCGCGAACTAGTGCGGCGCTAAAGCCCGGCCCGGGAGGCGATCAGGTCGATCGCCTTTCTGGGATCAGACTCGCCGGTCGCGCCGAGTAACACCACGGCACGCTTGATCCCCAGCTCTTCGAGCTCGGGTAGGGCGTCCGGCCGCTTTGCGATTCGCCAGTTCGTCGTGATGTCGATCGACTCGAATGGCCGCCCCGCCTGGGCGGCCATTTCTTTGAGGAGGGTGATCTTCTCACTGAGCTCCTGCTGCGAATCGCTTGGCGCGTACCAACCGTCTGCGGCATTGACGACACGGTGCAGCGTCTTGGTCGAGGTGCCGCCGATCAGAATCGGCGGATGAGGTTTCTGTGCGGGGGTCGGATGGCTCTTGAAGCCGTGCCAGGAAAGGAACTCACCCTCGTGCTCGACGACATCGCCGCTCCAGACCTTCTTCACCGCCGCGAGATAATCGTCGAAGCGCGCGCCGCGACGCTTGAAGGGCGTTCCCATCGCCGCGTACTCCTCGGCAAGCCAGCCAATGCCGAGGCCAAGCGTGAGCCGACCGCCACTGAGCGCATCGAGGCTGGCGGTCTGCTTCGCAAAGAGGAGCGGATTGGCTTGCGGAAAAATATTCACGCCCGTGCCTAGGCGAATCGTCTTCGTCGCCGCGGCGACGTGCGCCAAAGAAATCAACGGATCGAGAAACCAAGCCTCCGGCGGAATCCCCATCTTCCCGGAACGGGCGTAGGGATAGGTCGACTCATAGGCCGTTGGTACGATGACGTGCTCAAAGGTCCACACCGATTCGATACCAGCGGCCTCGGCATGCTGCACCACCTCGACCATGCTCTCGGCGGTCGCGGGTCCGCCGACATTGATGGAGACGATTCCGATCTTCATGACCACGGTCGTACCGCCCAGGCCCCCTTATGTCGATACCCCGCCGACTCCGACGCTGGCGCTGGCACTGGTGCTGGCACTGGCGCTGGCACTGGTGCTGGCACTGGCGCTGGCACTGCCGCTGTAATTGCCACTGTCCTCACCCGATCTGGAATCAGCTCGAGCTCGCCGAAAGCAAACGTCACTCCACCGGGGCTCTGGCCTCGAATCGTGCAACCAGCTTCTTGGCCGCGAAGAGCATGAGCTTGGAACCGTGGATTTCGTAGCGCGTGACCGTTCCAAGCGCGGTGAAGAGCTCTTGCTCTTGGTCCATGCCCTCGGGGCAGGCCATGCGCGTCGCACCCAAGGCGCCGAGTGTCAGTGATTTCCCGGAGGTTTCATACGAGCCGAAAAAGCGATTGCAGCCCCCGAATCCGTAGGCGCTCGCCTTTTTCGCGTTCAGCTCGAGAAACGGAGCCTTGTCATTCACCGTCACGGTGATCGTCTTTCCGTTGAGCTCGAGCAGCGCCCAAGTCGTGTTTTCTAGAGCGGCCTTTTGCATGCTTCCACAACTCTCTCTAGGCCAGGTGCGCACGAAGCGCTGAACGATCAGGGTCGTTTCTCTGCCTCGTCGGTCGACTTTGGGTCTCGAGTCCAATCCGCCTTCGACAGTGACGAGCAGAGGCGAGCCGGGCGCAATCTTGGCCTGACCGTAGGCGCGCTCGAGCGTTGCGTTGTCGCCCTCCTGGGCGACGGGCCATCGCTCCCCTGTCGCGCAGTCCACGAAGCTTCCCGCATCGGCCATGTACGAATACATGCCCTGCAAGCTCATCGTCCCCGACGGCGGCGGTGGCTCGCGCTTCTCGTCTACCGCGTTGGCACTGTCCTTGCCCTTCTTACAAGCAGATATTGCCAGCGCCGCGCAAAGAAAGCTCAGCACGAGCACGCGAGTGATTCCGGTCCCCCTCATGCGTCGGGACTTACCACCCAAGCGCCCAAACGCTAAGTACTTTCGATCTCTGCGACCCCGATCGCATGCTCAGCCCGAAAATGGGATGCGCTCACGCAGCTTCTTCGCGCGTTCGCGCGCGAGCGGGATCTTCGGCTCGTCCGGGTGCTCGAGAAGGAGCTGATAGGTGCCCGCGCCCGTAGGCTCAATCGCTCGAATTCGGTCGTAGCGAACGATGAAGCCGCGGTGCGATCGGAAGAAGGCTTCGGGATCGAGCTCGCCCTCGAGGGTTGCCAGTGTTTTGTCGATCGCAAACCGGTCGTCTTCGGTGACAGCCCATACGAGCTCGTCTTTGACTTCGAAGTAGATCACATCGCCGAGCTCGAGCACCACGTAGGCGTCCTTGCGCCGTACGGCGATTCGCTCCAATCGCTCGTGACCGCTCTCGTTTCCCCCAGGCTCGCCCCGAACGCGCTCGACAGCCTGGCGCAGCCGTTCCAGCCGCACCGGTTTGAGCAGGTAGTCCGCAACGCGTGCTTCGAACGCCCGCAACGCGCCTTCGTCGTGCGCAGAGACGATCACCACCTTGAGCTCGGGATGGTTAGCCATGAGTGTTTCGGCCAACGCAACGCCATCCGGCCCTGGCATTCGCAGATCGAGAAAGGCAACGTCCGGACGCTCTTGGTCGCAGAGCCCCTGCGCCTCGGGCGCGTTGCGAGCTTCTCCAACGACTTCGATGTCCTCGCACTGACCGAGCATGAATCGAAGCTCGTCACGAGCGAGAGGTTCGTCGTCGACGACGATCGCACGAATGCTCATGCCGGCTCTCCTTTGATTTCAGAGTGTAGGGGCAGCTCCACGGTCACCAGGGTACCGCGCTCCAGCGAAGAAAGCTGAAGATTGGCCTTTCCGTCGTACTGCTCGTCGAGCCGCTTCCGGAGCGTTTGGAGGGCGAGGCCGGAGCCCTGGGTCGATGGTCCCCGAGGGGGTCCGTCAGCTTCGTCTTCGACCTCGATGCGCAGCCGTTTACCCATATCCGATGCTCGAATGGTGATTCTGCCGAGACCTTCCTTCGGCGTGATCCCATGCTTGACCGCGTTTTCGACGATCGGTTGAAGGAGTAGCGCGGGGATGCGCACATCGCGCACGCTCTCGTCGATCGACGTTTGAACCGCGAGCCGTTCGTCTCCAAGCCGCGCCCTCTCGATCGCGAGATACGCGCATGCGTGCTCGACCTCGTTCATCACGGACGCGTCGTGCGGATGGTGGAGCAGATACCGATACAGATCGGCGAGATCCGACACCAGATTTCGCGCTTGTTCTGGGTCCCGGCGAATGGTCGCGCGAAGCGTGTTGAGCGCATTGAACAGGAAGTGTGGCTCGAGTCGGCTGCGCAGCGCGGTGAGCGAAAGGGCATTCGCGGCGGCCTGTGCTTCGACCAGCGCCACGGCTTGTTCCTGACGGGAAATCACAACGAGGGCAACATTGATGAACAGGGCAACGCCAACGGCGACCCCCGCGAGCTGAGTTGCGAGGGATGGCAGTGCGTGGATGGGATCCGAGCCGGACAGCGCCATCCCAGCGGCTGTCACCATCAAGCCCGGGATTTGGACGACGGCTGCCGAGCCCAATACACGCCAGCCGATGAACATCTGCTCCCGCCGTACCGACATGCGGCCTGCCAACCAGCCGTCCAGAAACGACCCGATCAGGGCCCAGGGGAACGCCTCCGGAGTGACGCGGGTCACGTAGAATCCGCCCCCGAGCAACCCGGTGACCGCGCCGGCACGGGGGCCCCCCAGAATCCCTGCAATCATGATTCCAATCGCACGAAGGTTGAGATGATGGCCCAGCCACTCGAAGCCCATCGTCGAGCCCCAGAGCGAAAACAGGAGGCCAAAGATGACGACGACTGCAATGTCGCGCGGCTGGCCTACGCCCAGAAGGCGGTTGCGCAGCGGCGGCACGAGCACTCCAAGCAGGCCAGCAGTTGCGATGAGGCTGAGCTTCTCGAAGAGCTCCGGGATCAGCAGCCGGATATCCACCGCCGGAGCCTAGCAGCGTTTGCGACGGCGGGCGTGGTCTAGAATCGCGGCCTGCGCTATCGTCGCTCCGATGACTTGCCGACTTTGGTGGCTTCCGTTCTGTTTGTTTTTGGTCGGGTGTGGGAGCAACATCCGCCCAAAACAGCTGGACGAGCCATGCACCCGGGGTGCGCAGTGCGATGTGGGATTGTCGTGCCTCGCGGGTGTGTGTACGCCGACACCCGAGGCGGCGGTGGATGGTGGCTCCTGAGGGCTACGGCTCCTGCGGCGCTCCCAAGAGTTGGCCCCTTTGGTTGATGTACTCGAATCCTTTGTGGATCACGAAGACCGATCCGTTGTCCGCGCGGATGGTCACGTCCACCATCCCAGGAGTCCATTGCCGCGGCGTAACCGCGAGCAGCGCCTTGTCGTTCTGAATCGACACCTGCGGGGAGCGCAGCTGGCCGAAATAGACCGCGTAGCCAATGTCCAATCGAAGGTTCTCGCCGACGACCCGGATCGTCTTTCCACCCTGCAGGCCTCCGAAATTCGGATCCATACGCTGGAAGTCCATCGCCGGCTGGGGTTTCTCGCAGGCGGACAGTACGAGTACTGCGCCGATGATCACGCCTAGGATGCCACCGAGCTTTCTCATCGAATCCATGTCAATTTATCACGTTGGGCATCAGAAGGCATGCTTGACATAGGACTGTGCCCATTCGCACACTCACGCTGAAAATAGGTTGCAGTGACCAAGCAGAACCTCCTCGTCGTCGATGCCGATCCTCGGAGTCTCCGTGTGCTCGAGGTGAGCCTGCGGAACGCTGGCTATAACGTGGCGGGCTGTCCCAGCGTTGGGAAGGCGTTCGAGATCTTGCATGCCAACAAGCCGGACTTGATCCTCTCGGACACGGCCTTCAATGACATGAACGGCTTCGAGTTCGTCGAGCAGCTTCGGCAGAACTCGGATTGGGCGGAGATTCCGTTCATGTTCCTTTCCAGCGACGGGTCTATCGAGAGCAAGATCCGAGGCCTGGAGCTTGGAATTGAAGACTACCTGACAAAGCCGATCTACATCCGCGAGGTGATCGCAAGAGTCGGCATCGAGCTTGCACGTCAGGCGCGCGCTGGGCTGGCGCACAGGAGCAGTGATTCGAGGACGCGATTCAGCGGCTCGCTTTCCGAGATGAGCGTCGTGGATCTACTGCAAACGATTGACGTGAGTCGCAAGTCGGGCGTGCTCACGCTCGTGGCGGACGACGGGCAGGAAGGCATGATCTCGTTCGATTCCGGCGCAGTCATCAACGCGACCGTCGAAGATCTCGTCGGCGAGGACGCGGTCCACCGGCATCTGCTCTGGCGCGAGGGGACCTTCGACCTCGAGTTCAGGCGCGTGAGTCTGAGCGAGCGAACCGTTCACCGAACGACGCAAGCTCTCTTGATGGAAGGGATGCGCAGGCTCGATGAGTGGAGCCGCTTGTCGGAGCTCTTGCCTCCATTCGACACCTTGCTCGAGGTGGACGCCGAAATACTCCGCGAGGGGCTGCAGGAAATGCCCGACGAGCAAAATGAAATGCTCCGGCTGATCGACGGACAGCGAACGATCGATGAAATCCTGCTCGAACACAGAGGAGACCACGTCGAGGCACTCCGGAAGGTCGTGGACCTGTACTTCGAAGGCATGGTGCGGGAGGTCGGGCGAGATCAAGACAGCATTCCGATCCTGACCGAGGTGTCGGTTCGCTCATCGGCCCCGGCCCCCAAACAAGGGATGCACACGATTCCTGGGCCCGCGGGATTGCCGCGGCCTCAGATCGCCGTGCCTGCCGCGTCCCGCTTGCCAGACGAATCGGACACTGGTGCAGTGCCAGCGTCGGTGGTAGAGCCAGCGCCGGGGCGCCGGTCCGATCGGATGTCCACACCCGTTTCCTTTCCGTCGCCCGTCTCCAAGGACGGGCCGGCTTCCGTGGATGAGATCATCGCGCCGTCGGAACGGCCGACCTCCCTTGCGCCAGCGAGCGAGGTGCCATTCGAGGTTGGGTCGGGATGGCAGCCCGCGCCGCCTCCGCTGCCACCCCGGTCTCGTCGAAATACGCTCGGAGGTTTCCAGGCGGCGCGACCGGAGAGCGCGATGTACAAGGGCGGAACGAATCTCAATTGGTCGGGTCGTGTTCCGGAGATCGGCGCGATCGAAGAAATATCGAGTCGCGAGACGATTGAGGTTGGCCGTTGGGACCACTCGCTCGAAGAGCTGCGCGCTGACCCCGAGGTCGAAGAGGCGATCGTCGCGATCGACTCCGATCCGCCGCCGGCTGCGTTCGTTCGCTCACGGCCGCCCGGCGCCGCCCCGATCGTCCAAGAGGCGTTGCCGGGCGAGGGACAGCACCGAGATGCCCTCGTGGACTATCACGAGCCTCCCGAAGTCGACCCGCCGCCGCTCACGTACGAGCAGGTCTTCGAGGAGGATGCGGCCGAAGCAAACGTGCCCGCGCCCGGCGTGACTTCGCCAAGCGCGGTCGGTGCCGCGGATTCTCGGCCATCGATGCTGCCCTGGGCGCTATTGATCTTGATACTTGGCGGCGCGGTGGTCGCCTTGGCGTACTGGAAGTCGGTAGGGGAGCCAGCGCCGGTGGCAGCGCCGGTGGCCGCTCCAGTGGCCGCTCCAGTGGCAGCGCCCGTGTCAGCGCCAGTGGCAGCGCCGGTGGCAGCGCCAGCGCCAGCGCAAGACCCCGTTCCGGTCCCGGAACCGTCGATCGCCGACCCACCAAACACCATCTACCCGGCAACCGGGGCGATCGACACGTACGAAGCACAGCTCGAGTTGGCTCGTCGTCTCAAGCGGGGCGCGCGGGCTCTGGCCGCGTATCGACGCGCCATCGAGCTCGAGCCGAACTCGAGCCCTGCGCTGGCCGAGCTTGCTCGCCTGATGTTGGCGAGGAGCCACACGCGCGAGGCGTCCGAGCTTGCCGAACGCGCGACCGCGGTGGACCCATCGAATGCGCTAGCCTGGGTCACGCTCGGCGCCGCCCGCCAGATGCGGGGCGATCGGCAAGGCGCACGGCAGGCCTATCGAAACTGTGTGAAGCTCGGTGAGGGGCAATACGTGTCCGAATGCCGAGCGATGCTGCGCTGACGCTCCGCAGTTCCGGCACAAGTTTCGGAGTAGGGCGCTCGTCCTGCTAAGCTGACCCGATGAAGCGGGGGGTCGCGTGAGTCGATCAGAAGCAGTGGGGATCGCCGTCGTGGGGGCAGGCGGTTGGGGCAAGAACCACGTTCGCAACTACGCGGCCATTCCGGACGCCGATCTTCGTTACATTTGCGATCGGCACGAAGGGATTCGGGAGTCGATGGCTGCGCTCTACCCGAGCGTCGACGTCGTCTCCGATCTTCCGGTCATCTTGGAGGATCCAGCGGTGGCCGCCATCGTAGTGGCCACACACGCGCCTTCTCACTTCGAAGTAGCCGAAGCCGCACTGCGCGCCGGCCGGGATGTCTTCGTCGAGAAGCCACTCTGCTTATCGGGCGATCAAGCCGCCACCCTGTGCGGGCTCGCCGAAGAGAGCGGCCGGATTCTCATGGTCGGTCACCTGCTCCTCTATCATCCTGCGGTCGAGCGTCTCAAAGGCCTCATCGCTGACGGCGAGCTTGGCGACGTGCTCTACATCTATGCTCAGCGGGTCAATCTCGGTGTCGTTCGCCGAGAGGAGAACGCTTGGTGGTCGCTGGCCCCGCATGACATTTCCGTCGCCAACTACCTACTCGGATCCTCTCCCAAAGCCGTCAGCGCGACGGGTTCCTGCTACCTCCAGCCGGAGCGCGGCATCGAAGACGTCGTGTTTGCAACCCTCCACTATCCAGACGGCCGCATGGCGCACCTCCACGTGAGCTGGCTCGACCCGCACAAGACGCGAAAGCTCACCGTCGTCGGCGACAGAAAGATGGCGGTGTTCGACGACACCTCCGCGGACCAAAAGCTGGCTGTGTTCGACAAGGGGGTCGAGCCGCCTGCGACCCTTTCCTACGAGGAAGGCGTTCGAATTCGCACTGGGGACATCTTGATTCCGGCACTGAAGATGGCGGAACCTCTGCGCCGGGAATGCCTTGCATTTCTCGAGGCTGTCCGGACGCGAAAAGCTCCGGTTGCCGACGGCGCCTCGGGTCTTCACGTCGTTCGGGCGCTCGAGGGAGGCTCTGCGTCTCTAGCCCAGGGAGGCGCGCGCATAGAGCTCCCAGGGGGACGCTGATGAGCGCTCCGTTCATTCATGCCACGGCGATCGTCGACGACGGTGCGCGACTCGGCAACGGGACACGCGTCTGGCATTTCACGCACGTGTCGGCCGGGTCGGTCGTTGGCGCACGATGCGTCTTAGGGCAGAACGTCTTCGTAGGGCCGGGCGTCGAGATTGGCGACGGCGTCAAAATTCAAAACAACGTGTCGGTGTATGCTGGCGTCGTGCTCGCAGATGACGTGTTCCTCGGGCCGAGCTGCGTATTCACGAACGTCCTGACTCCCCGGGCGCACGTCGAGCGCAAAGACGAGTTCGCGCCCACGCCGGTTGGCAAGGGCGTCACCGTGGGCGCCAACGCGACAATTGTATGTGGGCATTCGCTCGGCGAGTACGCGCTCATCGGAGCTGGCAGTGTGGTGACGAAAGATGTCCCTGCGCATGCGGTCGTGGTGGGCAACCCAGCGCGCCGCACCGCCTGGGCGTGCCGTTGCGGGGCAATTCTGCCCGCCGATGGAGTATGCGCCCGCTGTGGTGACCAATACGAAGTGACGGCCGCGGGCTGTCGATGGGTGAAAAGCCGTGAGTGAACAAGCCATCCCCATGCTCGACGTGATTGGCCAGAACGAGCCGCTGATCGATCGATTGACCGAGAAGGCGGCCGAGGTGATTCGATCGGGCCGCTACATCCTTGGCCCGGAGGTTACCGCACTCGAGCAGGAGGTCGCCGAGTATGTGGGCGTCGCACATGCGATCGGCGTTTCCAGCGGAACCGATGCCCTGATGGTGGCTTTGATGGCCCTCGGAATCGGCAGGGGCGACGAGGTCATCACCACTCCGTTCACGTTCTTTGCCACCGGCGGGTGCATCGCACGCGTCGGAGCGACGCCGGTTTTCGTGGATATTCGACCCGATACCTTCAACATCGACGTCGAGCAAACCGCAGCTGCCGTCACCGAGCGCACTCGCGCAATTCTTCCGGTCCACTTGTATGGTCAGGCCTGCGACATGGAGGGCCTGGTCGAGGTGGCCCGAAAGCACGATCTGCCAATCATCGAAGATGCCGCGCAGGCCATCGGTACGCAAAGCCCGCTGGGACCCGTCGGCAGCCTGGGCGCCTACGGTTGCTTTTCGTTCTTCCCTTCGAAGAATCTCGGCGGCTTTGGGGACGCCGGCCTCGTCACCACTCAGGATTCGGGTCTGGCGGAAAAGGCTCGCGTCATCCGCGCGCATGGAAGCAAGCCGAAGTACTACCATGCCGTCGTTGGCGGCAACTTTCGAATCGATGCCTTGCAGGCGGCGCTTTTGCGCGTGAAGCTTCCCGAGCTCCGCGGCTGGACTACGGGCCGTCAACAGAACGCCGCCCGCTACGACGCCGCGTTTTCGGATTCCGGTTTGGACGAAAGCCTCCTCCGTACTCCGCGCAGGCGTTTCGAGGGTCACATCTACAATCAGTACGTGATTCGCAGCTCGCGGCGCGACGAGCTACTCGCACATCTTCAGGAACAAGAAATCGCGACGACCATTTACTACCCCGTGCCTCTTCATCGCCAGGAATGTTTCGCGTCGCTCGGCTACAAGGAGGGCTCTCTCCCCGTCTCGGAGCACGCCAGTCGTGAAGTTCTAGCGCTTCCGATCTTTGCGGGACTCGGCGAAGCGCGTCAGAGCCGCATCATCGATACCGTAATTGCCTTCCTGAAGCGATAGAAGTGGCCATCGCGACGCCCGCGCCCTAGAGTCCCCAGCACTCGATGATAGCTCGCTACCATGCACCGTTCGCCGAGCAGGGGTCACATACGATCGATGCGAACATCGCCAATCGGCTGTTGAAGATCGCCCTCGGCAAGGGCGGGGACTACGCCGACTTGTTTTTCGAGTACTCGGTCAGCGGGAGCTACACCTACGACGAGCAGATCCTGAAATCGGCGAGGCGCGCGGTGTCGATGGGCCTCGGAGTCCGGGTCATGAAGGGCGATGCGACCGGATATGCGTACTGTGAGGACTTTTCGTTCGATGCGATGAAGCAGGCAGCTGAGACTGCGGCACAGATCGCAGCAGGTGGCCAGCCGGTTGCGCCGCTTGGGGTATCGATGCGTGACACTCCAAGCCGCTATCCCGTGCCGGTCGAGTCCCTCGACATCGAAGGCGAAATGAAGAAGGCCATACTCGAGCGGGCCGATCGGGCTGCGCGCGCCTCCGATCCTCGCGTGATTCGAGTCGATGCCTCGTTTGCCGAAAGCGTGCGCGAGATCTTGATCGCCAACAGCCTCGGGCACATGGCGCGTGACCGCCAGCCCCTCATCCGATTTGGCGTTCGGGTCATCGCAGAGGACAGCGGAAATCGTCAGTCAGGGTCCTCCGGTGGCGGTGGCAGGACGGGGCTCGATTATTTCGACGACAAGACACCCGAGGCGCACGCCCAGCAGGCCGTGCAGCAGGCCCTGGTGATGCTCGACGCGCGTGAGGCTCCGGCCGGCGAGATGGACGTCGTGTTGGCTCCCGGCGACAGCGGGATCCTCCTACACGAGGCGGTCGGTCATGGGCTCGAGGCGGACTTCAATCGCAAGAAGACGAGCAACTACTCCGACCGCGTGGGCGAAGAAGTCGCAAGCGAGCTTTGTACGGTCGTCGATGACGCCTCGCTGCACGGGTCGCGCGGTTCGATCAACGTCGACGACGAGGGACAGCTTCCCGCGCGCTCCGTTCTCATCGAGGGCGGCGTCTTGAAGGGGTACATGCAGGACCGTCACAGCGCCGACTTTTTCGGGACGACTCCCGATGGACACGGCCGTCGACAGAGCTTCCGTTCTCACCCGATGCCGCGGATGACCAACACGATGCTTCTCGGCGGAACGGACGCACCGGAGGATATCATTCGCAGTGTGAGCCGTGGCGTCTACGCCAAGAAATTTGGCGGCGGTCAGGTCGACATCTCCAACGGAGATTTCGTGTTCTCGCTCACCGAGGGCTACTTGATCGAAGACGGCAAGCTCACCGCTCCGCTCAAGGGGGTGAACTTGATCGGCAATGGCCCGGAGGCCATGCGCAAGGTGGTGATGTTGGGGCATGACTTCGAGGTGTCCGACGGAATTTGGACCTGCGGCAAGGAGGGTCAGTCCGTTCCCGTCGGCGTTGGCTGCCCCACCATCAAGATCGCCGGGATGACCGTCGGCGGGACGCAGATGGCGAGCGGATGACCAGAGCCGAGGAAGACGCAAGAGCCCTGCTCGACCTCGGGCACTCGGTGGTCGAGCGCGCAAGCGCGGCGGGGGCGGATGTTGCGGAGGCCAGCGTGCACAGTGGGTCTCATCTTTCTGTGAAGGTCCGCAAGAGCGAGCCTGAGCTCGTCGAGGAGGCCGGCTCGCGCGCGCTCGGGCTGCGAGTGATGGTCGGAAAGCGCGTCGCTTCGACCTACACGAGCGACTTGAGCGAGGCGGGGAAGCGCACATTGATCGAAGACGCGATCGAGCTGGCGCGGCTCAGCGAGTCGGACGCGTTTGCAGGTCCGCCCGACCCGTCGGACCTGTCCTCGCCATCGCAATGGAAGGACTTGGACACATTCGACGAGGGAGTCAGCGGGATATCAGCCGACGAGGCCCTCGAGCGGGCCCTTCAAGGCGAGCGCGCCGCCTTTGATTTCGATCCTCGCATCAGCAACAGCGAGGGCGCTTCGTTCACCCGCGCTCGAGGCGTCAGCGCGCTCGTTACCAGCAGCGGGTTTGTCGGAAGCGACTATGGGACCTACGCGTCGATGGTCGTCAATCCGATCGCCGACGACGAGGGCGGAAAGAAGCGGAGCGGCTATCACTGGACGGCCGCCCGACACTATGCGGACCTCGAAGAAAGCCAGGCCGTCGGGGAGGAAGCGGCCCGTCGCACGATTGCCCAACTCGGCGCAAAAAAACTTCCTACCCAAGAGCTCCCTGTGGTTTTCGACAAAGACGCCGCGCGTTCTATCTTGGGTCTTTTCGCGGGCTGTATTCTGGGCGGCTCGATCTGGCGCAAGAGCTCGTATCTGGTCGATCGCGTCGGCACCCGGGTTGCGAGCGACCGCGTGGACATCCTCGACGACCCGTTGCTCGCGAGGGCGCCGGGCTCCCGCGCGTTCGACGGAGAGGGATTGCTATCGCGCCGCAACGTCGTCGTCGAGTCTGGGGTCCTCAAGAGCTACCTGATGGACACCTATAGCGCCCGTAAGCTCGGGCTGAAGAGCACCGGCAGCGCAGCTCGCTCCCCGTCGGGTGGCGTCTCGCCATCGAGCAGCAATCTCATGTTGAAAGCCAGCAGCCAGTCCCGCGACGAGCTCCTCGCCAACACCAAACATGGCTTGTACGTCACGGGCATGATGGGCTTCGGCTTCAATGCGGTGACGGGCGACTTCAGCCGCGGAGCCTCGGGCTTTCTGATCGAAGACGGTACACTGAGCCACCCCGTCTCCGAGGTCACCATCTCGCTAAACCTCGATCAACTCCTGCAACGCATCGATGCAGTCGCCAACGATCTCGACCACAGAACCGCCGTCGCGTCACCAACGTTCAGGGTCTCCTCCATGACCCTCGCCGGATCTTAACGAGAGCAGCGACAGTGATTCGTGGACGTCGACTTGTGGAGGGGCACGCCGCGCCCGGGTACGCAAGCGTTCACGAGTCAGTCCCGCTGCGCCCTCGCTACCATTGCGTCGACGTAGCTCTCCAGTGCCGGGCATTGGACTCCGGTGCCTGCGAGCAGGTCGCGCGCGTTCCGGTCGTCGTAGATCACGTCCGTCTTCAAGTGGTCGAGAAACGCGCGAGTCGTATTTTGGAAGCGTTGCAAACCTGGCGCGCGCATCAGGGCGGTGGCGAGGTTGAGCGGGTCGTGCTCGCGAGGACTGGGGCGGCCGGTCGCTTCCGCGAAGAGGCGCAGGGCGTGCTGCACGGTGACCGGCTTCGGGTCGACGATGTGGAAAGTGCGCCCTACCGACTGCTCGTCGTCCGCGATGCGCAAACCGGCACGGACCGCATAGTCCACAGGCACGGCGCTGATTCGCACCCCTGTTCGGCTCGGCGTCGGGATGCGATAATCGTCAGGCGCGCTCAGCAAGAATCGGATCAGGAGATACAAGCCGTTGAGATCTTCCAGCTCGCCGGTCAGTGAATCACCGACCATGACTGCGGGCCGCAGAATGACGATCGGCAGCTCCTCGGCCGACTCGCGAAGCATCCGCTCCATGTTGTACAGGGACTCCTCGACGGGATTTCGAAAGCCCATCGTGGCGTCCAGCTCGGTCTCCTTGACGAAGCCTTCGCGGTTGCCCGACACCGTAGCACTCGACCAACATACGAGACGTTTCAGGCGTGGAGCGGCCTCAGCAAGCTCGAGAATCTCCGCGGCGGCGCGCACGTTGCCGGCCGCCTCCTCCTTGGTTGCGGCCGGATCGGCGATCGACGCGCAGTGGTGAATGACCTCTACACCTTCAGCGAGCACCGCGAACTCTTCGCCGCTCAAGCCGAGGTCCATGGAGCGCGGGTCGCCGAGCCAAATCGACACACGCTCTCGTGCAGATTCGGGAAGTGCGTCGAGCAGTTCCATCGCGCGCTCTTGCCGCCCTTCGGTCACGAGGCAACACACTGAGCGCTCGCCGCGATTCGCGAGCTCTCGCACGAGGTGCACGGCAGGTTGCCGTCCTGGAAAGCCCGTCACGAGCACCGAACGAATCAGCTTGCCCATCACGCCCACTCCTTTGACGTGAACCTCGCGACGAGGTCTTCGTGAATCGCGGCCACCTGCTCTCGCGTCGAGTCGAGGTCGCCGTTGTTGGTCACGACATAGTCCGCGACGGCGACTTTTCGCTCGAGCGGTAGCTGAGAGTCGATTCGAGCATTGGCCTCGAGCGCCGTGAAGCCGTCGCGCGCGATCAGCCGCAGCCGCTGGAGCGATTCCTCGGCGCTAACCACGATGAGGGCAGAAAACGCCTGGTAGGCGCGGGTTTCTACCAGGAGCGCGGCTTCGTAGAGAAGGTAGGGCGCGAGGCTGTCTTGCCGGGCCTCGATGTGTTTGGCGCCGGCCGCTCCAATCAGGGGGTGCATGATCGCGTTGAGCGTTTCGCGAGCTTCCTCGTCGCCGAAGACCATTTCGGCGACCTTCTTGCGATCGAGGCGGCCCGCTTCGTCCAGCACCCCCTTGCCGAACTCGTCCACGATCATTTGCAAGCCAGGCGTCCCCGGCTCGACCACTTCGCGCGCCAAGTCGTCGGCGTCGATGACGGAAACTCCCAGGTCCGCAAACATACCCGCAACGGTCGACTTCCCGCACGCGATTCCCCCCGTAAGACCCACAACCGGTTTCATCGCTGCCCAGTATTGAGCATCGTCTGATTCGGGCAAGAGGATTCGCCCCGTGCTAGGCAAGCCGCATGCGTGCCGTCGTTCAGCGGGTCAACGAAGCCAGCGTCACCGTCGACGGGGAGCGGGTCGGGGGCATCGAGCGAGGTCTGCTGGTGTATCTCGGCGCGGCGAAGGGAGACGAGCCCAAGGACGTGCAATACATCGCCGAAAAGATTTCGGGTCTTCGCGTGTTCCCCAACGACGATGGACGCATGTCTTTGTCCGTCGGCGATGTCGGGGGCGCCGTGTTGGTCGTTTCCCAGTTCACGCTCTTTGGCGATGTGCGGCGCGGCAGACGCCCTTCGTTCGATGGCGCGGCAGACCCCGAAGACGCGGAGCGCCTCTACTTGGAGCTGGTCCAACGTTTGCGTGCCAAGGGCTTGCCGGTCGAAACGGGCACCTTTCGGGCCATGATGGTCGTTCAATCCAGCGTTGATGGCCCTGTCACGATCCAAATCGACAGCCGCAAGCTTTATTAGGCTTCGCGTTTTGGACGCGGCATAATGCCACCTCGATGCTGCGGTTCCTCAGCGAGCGACGCGTTTGGGTGGTCGCGGCCTTCGTCGCGTGCGCACTCGTGCTTGGCCTTTGGAGCTGGGGCATGCCCCGCGTTTCTGCGCGCGCTGCGGACCTCATTGCGGCGCGCCTCGGCGTCGATGCTCAGATCGAAGAAACGAGTTTGTCCTTCGGCGGCGTCGAGCTCCGCGGTGTCGATCTACGAGGTCGCCACGGCGGCTTCATCGCGCGCATCGAACAGATCGAGGCGCGAATGAGCCTCCTCGGCGCGATCTGGAAGGGTGCGCGGTCCGTTCGCGCGGTCTCTGCGCGCGGCCTCCAAGTGACCCTCGACCTCAGTCACGAAGGGTTCCGCGACTCGATCGCGCTGGTTCAAGAACAAGGGCCCGATCCTGAATCTCCGCAGGCATCCAGCGGCAGCAATCGCAAGAGAAGAACGTACGCTCTGGACGACTTGACCCTTCGTGTGATCGACGCAGACGGGCAGCTCGTATCGATGAGCGATGTGAGCATGCGCAAGAACGGTGATGAGTTGCTGGGGCGCTTCGGGGGCGCGCTGCTCGGTGAGCAAAGCGCGGACTACGCAAGCATCGGACCCACCAAGTTGGAACTGAGGCGCAGTGACGGAGCGTGGAAGCTTCGCGAGCTCGAGATCCAAGGTGCGAGTGTACGCTCTCTTCGCAACGGCAATGAGGAGCCAAGGGCTCTCGCAACTCGGCTGCGAGACGCTTTGAACCAGCTCCGCGCCTCGCCAAGCGGTACCGAGGCCGAGGCCGAGACCCTCCGGTTGGCTGCCTCTCCGACCGGCGCGCGCCTTTTCGCACGCTTGACCCCGGATGCTCGCGTGGACGTTTCCGGCGCTCAGATCGAAAGCAAAACGCCGGCAGGTCACGTCGAGCGAATCCGCGACTTCGGCTGGGCGCTGAACGGAGGAGGCAACGGCTGGTACCGGTTGGTGGTCGGCGGTCAGACCTCCAATGACGGGGCTTTGAGGGTCGACCTCAGCGTCATGCCCAGCGAGGCACGCGCCGAGGGAAGCATCGAGCTCCGCCGGATGTCGCTCGCGGTCATTGCACCTCTTGTTCCCGAGGTCCCCTTCTACGACGAGGGAGGCACCCTGAGCGCCAAGCTCGAGCTCGCCGCAAGCTCTCCCGAGCAGATCAGCATCGAAGGGCGCCTACGGCTGCGCGACCTCGCGCTCAATTCCGAGCGTATCGCAGCGGAGCCTGTGGACAACATCAACATGGATATCAAAGGGAAGGGCAGCTGGTACCCCGGTGAGCGCCTCCTTCAAGTCGAGCGGGGCGAGGTCCGCATGGGCAAGGTAGCTGTGCTGATCGACGGCGAGCTTGAACGGACCCCGGAGCACTTCCGAGTGGACCTCACTGCGAAGCTTCCACCTACACATTGCAATGACGTGATCGGAGCGATCCCCGACGACGTGCTCGGCTCACTCGCTCGCTTCGATTGGTCGGGCAGTTGGAGCGCGCTGGTGCATGCCTCTCTCGACTCGAGAGAGCTCGAAGCTACTGAGCTCTCGATTCGGGTTCGAAACCTCTGCCAGTTTGAAAGAACACCCCGTTGGGTACGCGTCGAGCGCTTTCAGGGGCCGTTCCGGCACCGCGCGATCGAGCCGGACGATACCGTGTTCGAAATGCGCACGGGTCCCGGAACCCCGAACTGGGTAGCGTTCTCTGACATCAGCCCCTTCATGACCGCGGCGGCGATCAGTCACGAGGACGGAGCGTTCTACGAGCACGGTGGGTTTGCACCCTGGGCGATCCGCGATGCGCTCGTACGGAATCTGCGAGAGGGCCGGTACGTCGTGGGCGCGAGTACGATTTCGATGCAGCTGGCCAAGAACCTCTACTTGCAGCGCGAAAAGACCATCGCGCGCAAAGTTCAAGAAGTGATTCTCACGTGGTGGCTCGAGAACGCACTCGACAAGGACGAGATCCTCGAGCTCTATCTCAACGTCATCGAGTATGGCCCCGCTGTTTACGGGCTCAGGCATGCCGCGGCTTACTACTTCGGCCGGAATCCGATCGATCTAAGCCCTGCGGAGGCCGCCTTCCTCGCGTGCATGTTGCCATCGCCCAAGCGCTATCACATTTCGTACGAGCGCGGCGCGCTCAGCCGCTCGATGAAGAGCAAGGTACGGCGGCTCCTCGAGCACATGGCGAAGCGTGAACGGATCGGCCCCGAAGCGCTCGAGTACGGGCTGGCGGAGCTCGAGGACCTCCGGTTCCGTCGGAACGGAGACCCCCTGCCGCCCCCGCGGATACTCCCGCCGCTCGGCGCAGCCGAGTTTCCCGATCCGGGGGCTCTCGATCCGTTTGAGAGCCTATTCGTAGAGCCCTAGCCGTGTCCGTGTTTGAAAATTCTCGCCTCACCGCAGACGCCACCCGTCATTTATTGGGCTGACCCCAACGCTGGGGGTAAACACGTTCGAGGCGCTTGGGTCGTCGATGAATCGACCCTATTTCGGTGCGTCCGAGGGATTATGCGACGGTTGCTTGGCGTTGGTGGGTTCGTGCGGCTCGTGTTCGTGCTTGGTTCACTCATCGTTTCTTCCGAGGCGGCGGCGCAGGAGGAGTCTCCGGGCGTCATCGTGATCACCGCGAGCGACGACGCGAGCTCGGGGGCGGCGATTCGGATCGACGGTGAGCCATCGGGCAACGTGCCACTTCGAAAGACGCTCACGCCCGGGCGGCACCTGGTGCAGGTGGGGAAGCGCGGCTTTGCGACCTTCTCGAAATGGGTGGATCTGGTTGCTGGGCAGGTGATGACCATCCCTGTCGCACTTCAGCCTTCAGCGGCGAAGACCGGCTCGCTCTTGATTACAGCCGACGTCACGGGCTTACCCGTCTACATCGACGGACAGCGACGAGGGGGCACGCCCCTGGTCGTCGACGGCCTCACAGAGGGCGAGCACGTCGTCGAAATCAAGAGCCCCGGAGAGGGTTACCAAGCGTTTTCCCAGGTCGTCACCGTCAAGCCGAACGCGCGAACGACAGTCGACGCCACGATCCGACTTGCTCCCGACCTCGGCAGTCTCCGCGTGATCGCGAACGTGCCGGGTTCAATCATTCGTCTCGACGGGATCGAGATCGGGGTCGCCCCTGCTGCCAAGGGTGGCCTCTCGCCTGGCGAGCATATCGTCTCCGCCGAGGCGAGTGGATACGAGAGCGTCACGCAAACCGTGACGGTGATCGCCGGGCGCGAGCGTGTGGTTTCACTGAGATTCACCACCGCGAGCACGGAGATCCCCCGCATCCTCGTTCGCGCGAGCGTTCCGGACGCGATCGTGACGATCGACGGAGAGGAATACGGTAACCCGCCGATCACCATCGAGCCTGCCGACCTCGGTACCCACTCCGTGGTCGTGCGAGCGCCGGGCTATCGCGAGGTGCGCCGTACCTGTTCCGTTGGGCCGAGCCGCAACTGCGAGGTCTACGCCGAGCTCAACGCCCTCGGCGTCCCGGTTCGAGTTGAGGCCAACGTGTCCGATGCGGAGCTCTACGTCGACGGCGAGCTGCGTGGCCCCGTGCCTTGGGAAGGGGATCTAGCTGCAGGAATCCATCAACTGGAAGTCCGAGCCGAGGGCCACGGGAACCACGTCGAGCAGATTCGCCTTCAGAAGTCGCCGCGCGTCCGTCTGATTCAGGTGATTCTCACCCCGGCAGTCATCCCCGTCGCGTCGGCCGAGCGGGACGAGACGGGGACGCGCAAGGATCTGCTGCGCAACACCGTCACCCGCGCCGGTGCGCCCACTCCGCCGGGGGTGGCCACCCTCGATTTCTCGACGGGTTGGCCCTGGTTGGCTTGGGTTGGCTTGCGCGCCGGGCTGACGGATTTCCTCGACGTCGGCATTTCGGTTCAAACCTTCGGGCGTCTCACGGATTTCACGCTGAGCACCAAAGCGGGATGGCGCGCATCCCCAAACTTCTCAGTAGGCGGAGATCTCCAGATTGGCGGCGGTATCGGGCCCGCGCGGCGGAACCTCAGCGGCGACAGGCGTCCGACCAACAATTTTTTCATCAGTCTGGACGCGATTTTCAGCGTGCACTTCCCGCCTCATGGCGCCTTTTCGGTTTGGATCGCCGGGGACTTCAACAGCGATCGATGGGACTTCAGCGGTCGCAATAGCAACATCTCCGTGCCAGGCTCTTCCCGTCAGAATGTGGTGCGCGCCCGGGTAGGCGGCTCACTGGAAATCGTCGTAACCAAGAAGTGGAACGTGTGGATTGAAGTCGAAGGTATCGTCGCTGGAGACAGGCGGCGGGTGCTTGGGGACATCTTCGGAGGCGGCCACGCGGACTCCCTCGTCTATGGGCAGTTCGGCGCGACCTTCAAGTTCGGTAGTCCGAAGGAGGGCTCGTGATCGACGGCCACTTCATCGTGATCGAAGGCATCGACGGATCGGGTACGACGACGCAGTGCTCGATCCTGGCAGACCGCCTCACCGAGAGAGGACTTCCCGTTCGCACCACGCGCGAGCCAAGCGATGGGCCGATCGGCGTCCTCATTCGTCAGGTCTTGACGGGGCGAGTAGTCGTCTCGGGCCGCCAAGGGGCCCGCCCGTTCAATTGGGCGACCATGGCCACCTTGTTTGCGGCCGACCGTCTCGATCACCTCGAGGCCGAGGTCATTCCCAACTTGACCGATGGGGTCACGGTCATCTGCGATCGCTACGACCATTCCTCCGTCGCCTACCAAACGGTTAGCGGGGGAGGCGGTGAAGACATTTCCAGCTGGGTGCGCGAGCTCAACCGGCACGCCAAGCGTCCCGACCTGACGCTCGTGCTCGATGTCGACCCCAACGCTGCAGCAAGCCGTCGCGAGACGCGATCCGGCAGCCCTGAGCTGTACGAAGTCGACGAAATGCAGGTCGAGCTTGCCGAATTTTACGGGAAAATCGACGAACTTTTCCCAAATGATACCATTCGACACATCGATGCGAACTGCGGCATCGAAGCAGTGGCCAAGGCCATCTGGGCCGAGGTGATGGCACTGCGAGGAGAATCCATATGAGCCGTTACCTATTTCTGCCATTCGCCGTTCTCTTGGTCGCCAGCGTCACGGGCTGCGAAACCACGAAGCTGCAGCGAGACATGTTGGAGGACTCCACTTGGGAGACCTCGGAAGGCGAGGAGGACTGGGAGGCCGCGGAAAAAGGTCCCAGTCGCAAAGAGAGAAAGCGAAACGAGGAGTGGGAGAAGAAGAACGCCCCCATGGAGGCGGTGCCGGCCGCCGAAGAGGCGAAGCCCGAGAGCAATCTCGATCAGCCGTACCAGCGCGTGACCGAAGGTGTCATCGCGCGCTCCGAGCTCTTGCCCGTCCTCGACGGTGGCCTTGGTCGCTTTCTCCAAAATGTTCAGACCGAGCCGGCGTTCCTCAAGGGCGCCTTCGTGGGCTTTCGCATCGTCAGCCTGTTTCCCGGTGAGCCCGCCTTCGCATCGCTCGACCTTCGTCCTGGCGACACCGTTACGCGCATCAATGGCAAGCCCATCGAGCGGCCCGAGCAGGCTATTGCGGTCTGGGAAGAGCTGCGAACCGCTTCGGATCTCATCGTCGACTATCGGCGAGACGGCGTAGCCCACGCGCTGCGCTTTGCCATCGTTGACGAGAGCTGAGTTCGACTCCATCGTTCGGCGGT
>JAOTXX010000109.1 GCA_029862185.1 Myxococcales bacterium | reverse complement strand
GGCCGTGAAGCCGGCATCGCCTGCCTCATCGATGACCTTCTTGAGCAAGTTCCGAGGGCATGCCGGGTGGGGCTTGCCGTCCAGGGTAAAGAAGTCGACGAGGAAGTTGGCGGTGTCCGGAGCATCGGGAAGAACGCGAAAGGACGACGCATCGATTCGAGCCAAAGCATCCGGGTAGCCGGTTTCCCAGCCGGTCACCGTGGCATTGTCGTAGAGCTGGTCGCAGATGTCCCAACCAAAAATGACGTCGCAGAATCCGAATCCCTTGTCGAGTGCGGACCAGAACTTCTCGAGGCTGATGTATTTGCCGCGCAGCAGACCGTCGACGTCGAAACCACCGACCTTGACCTTTCGGATACCCTTTTCGTTGAAGTCGCGACGTAGCTCTTCGCTCACAGATCCTCCTCGGCGGCGGAAGCATACC
This sequence comes from Myxococcales bacterium, assembly GCA_029862185.1. Classification (GTDB taxonomy): domain Bacteria; phylum Myxococcota_A; class Polyangia; order Polyangiales; family Houyiibacteriaceae; genus SG8-38. Next base: position 10,384 of record JAOTXX010000109.1, on the reverse strand, counting down.
TGTTTTTTTGGTTCGGGGAGAAGGGAAGCTGCTGAGCGACCGGCGCAGCCTATTTCGCTGGAACGAAGCGGTGAACCAGGCCTAGACCCACCACGAACAAGACCGCGACCGACGCGTGGCCCAAAAGCTCGTGTGAGGTGCCCGGGACGGGGCAATGCGCTTTGAGCACGAAGTTCCCCGCAACACCCGCGGCCGCTGCGGCGACGAGACTTCCAAGCGCGTTGCCGCGATCGACCAGGCGAAGCAAAGCATAGACCGGGACCCCGAGTAGCAGCCCGACCCCCATGCAAGCCCCAGCCATGACGCTGCCAACGTGCTCGTGCGCCGCGGCCTGCGCCGCGGGGTGCGGCCAGAACGCCGCCAAGACGGTTGCCCCGAGCGCGATGCAAACCAGGCACACGGACTGCCAATGCGGGAGGGCAGGGAGGTGTACGGGGCGCGTGACCATGAACATCGCAATCACCAACAGGACGCAGAAGGTCGCCAGGCTGATCGCCCATTGAATCGTGCGGGCTTGGTCGCCCACCAACGGGAATATGAACCAGCCGGTGACCGCTAGCGTGGCGAACACACCGAGCACGATCATCCGTCGTGCGATCGTGGAGCGGCTCCTCAGGAAGCCAGCAATCGAACGGTCGCTCTTTTCGCACTCCGCTTTCACGCTGCCGAACATGCGGTCCATCCGCTCGGCGTTGTCCGGCATCTCAGGAGCATCGAGATCGCGCAAGCGCTTCCCAAGACCGGCCTCGGGGCTGTTGCTACCACTAGTCATTCATCACCACGTATTTCCAAGACCAACAATTGTTTCAAAGTCGAATACGCACGATGTGCGCGAACACGTACAGCACCCTCGGAAGTACCCACAATTTGGGCAACTTCCGCGTATGGCCGTTCTTGAAACCAATGAAGCTCCACCACTTCTCGCTGGCTGCTGGGAAGCTTTTCGAGGGCCACGTGAAGGAGCTCGGAGCGCTGGCGCAGCTCCAGAGGCATGAAATCGGCTTCCGGGGCGGCCTGCGTCTCGACCTCCAAGCTGGTCATCTTGCGTCGCTTCGTTCGACGCCAGTGCTCGCGAACGAGGTTCATCGCGATGGTCATGACCCATGGTCGGAGCTTGGAGCCCCGTCGGAAGTCGTTTCGCGCGCCGTGAAGCCGGAAGAAAGTCTGCTGGACGATCTCTTCGGCCAGCTCGTCGTTGCGAAGGTGGCGTCGAGTGAGGCGAAGAAGGATGGGCGCGTATCGTTCGAATAGGAGTCGAAACGCAGCCTGGTCCCCATCGACGTAGGCGTCCATCAGCTCTTCGTCAGTCCGTTCGGACTTGGGTGCGCTACTCGCCATGTTCTGCGCCGGGGTCGAGACCCAAGGGTAGCGTCGTGTCGTTTGGGCTGCGCTTTGAGTCCCACCAGTACCCCGCGAACAGGAGACTGCCCAACAGGATCGAGAGCAGGATGATTTGACGCCAGCGAAGCGTGCGGACGGAGCGGAGCTCTGCAACCTGCACGGGCTTGATCGGAATCGGACGCGCGCCCGACGTGCTGAGGATCTTCCCAGGCGGATGACTGCTGGTCGCAAGGGTGGGAGGAAGAGGCGAGTTGAGCGAGGGCACGGGGATGGAACCAATGTTCGAGGTTTCCATCCATGGTGCGATGTCTAGGGTCTGAGGATTCTGCTTGGCCGATTCAACCTCGAGCCAGTCGAGGGCGGCACGCATCGCTGCTGCGTCGGCGTATCGGTTCTGTGGATGCCTAGCCATCGCCTGCCTGATCACATCGGGCAGACCGGGGACATCGTCAAACCCGTCGTCGGCTTCCCAGCCGACCCGCGGGGAGCCGATCACCATGTGGTGCAGCAATGCCCCAACGGAATACAGGTCTGCGGAGGCGGTGATTGTTCCGCCCCCAAAGAGCTCGGGCGCCATGTAAGCGACCGCATGTTTTCCCGAGCCGGTATGGGCCGCATGGGGGCTCGCCTCGGGGAAGGCGCGGATCAGAGGAACGACGCCCAGGCCGACCAATTGCGCACCGAGCTGGCCGTTTCGCTTTCGGCCGACCACGATGTTCTGCGGCGTCAGGTCACCGTGCGCGAGACCCTGCGCATGCGCTGCACCAAGGGCGTCGAGGACTTCGGATGCTAAACGAAGAACGGTCAGGGAGCTCAGCTGGCGATCGCGCAGCAAGGTACCGAGGGGGGTGCCCCGCATATCTTCAAAGGCCAGGTAGGGGACGCCGTCGATGATGCCCGTGTCGAGCACGCGCGCGACGGCGCCCGAGCGGATCGACCCAAGCCTGTGCGCGAGCTCGGAGAAAGCGGTCTCGGCCCGCTTCGAGCGGCTCAAGTCGATCGGCAGTACGCAGAGGATGAGGGGCGTGCCTTCGGAGGTCGCGCGGTAGTACGAGACGACCCCGCCCCAGGGCAAAGCGCCGTCGACCGCATAGCGCCCTGCAAAGAGCTCTTCCGGCGGGGGATACGCACCACCAGGCGAGGGAAACATCGGGGTTGAGGATAGACCCAATGGCCTCTCACCGCGAGACTTTGGCATTGCGGCCGCATCACCGGACCGGGAGAGTGGATCTGAACACGCGGGCGACGTCGCCCTCCAAGCGGTTTCCGAGGGCAATACCATTTATGGAGGGCCGTCCCGGTCTTTTCTTCGCAGACGCTTGGCGATGTATTAGCCGCCGGCCCGGAGTGCGTCGGGCCGATCAAAGACGACCCTGGTCACCCTCTCGTCCGTGGAGACTTTCAATCCGGACATCGATTTCCCCCTTAGCTGAAGTTGGCGGGGCGCTCGACGCAGTAGATGCCGCCCGGGGCCTCGATCAAGGTCGCGCACTGGTTGCAGTGGCTGCAGCCGTTTTTATAGGTGCTTCGCGCCCGCGCGTGCTTCGGAAAATCGGGATCGAAGATCAGTGCCCTACCGAGTTGGATGAAGTCGAAGCCCGCGCCCATCACCGTGCGGATGCTGTCGTTGGTACACACACCGCCGATGTAGCAAACGCCACACTGGACCCGGTCGCGTATCCGTTGCGCTTGTTCGAGGAAATACAACTCTTCGTAGGGGTAGTCCTTGAACATGAAGGGTGCTGCGAGCCGAATGCCGATCTTCATGAGTCGGCTCTTCTCGTGCTTCACGAGTCCTGGGACCATGCTGTCGCCCCGGAACAAGAGCATTGGGTTCATGCTGCTGGTGCCCCCGCTGCAGATGATCACGTCGAGGCCACCGGCTTCGAGCATCGCCGCGATTTCCAACGAATCGTCATAGCTCACGCCCCCGGGGACACCGTCGGTCATGCTGATCTTGCCGAGTAGGGGGTAGTCGTCGCCGACGTCGTTCCGGACTTCGGACAATACTTCGAGCGCAAAACGCATGCGGTTTTGAAGGCTGCCCCCGTATTCGTCTTTGCGCTTGTTGGTCTTCGGGCTGATGAACTGGCTGATCCCGTAACCGTGGCCGAAATGTATCTCGATTGCGTCAAAACCGACGGACTTCATGAATGCCGCGGCTCGGCCGATGACCTGTGCGCGTTCGCGGATCTGCGGCTTGGTCATTTCCGCGATGCGTGAGAGGCCGTGCGTGAGGCCAAGCGCGTTCATCCCCTTTGAAGGGCCGAGCGGTCGGTTTCCGCTGAACTCCTTGTTCTTCGTGAAGGCGCCGCAGTGCCCGAGCTGCCCGGACACCCTCGCACCCGTGGCCTGCACCGTGCGAATGAAGCGCTCGAGCTCGGGCCGAATCCCTTCGTGCATGTACATCATGTCTTCGTGAATGCGCCCGTCCGATTCGGCGGCGCAGTAGGCGACCGTCGTCATCCCGATGCCGCCCTGGCCGATTCGCTCGTGAAAGCCGACGAGCGCCTCGCTTGGGACTCCGCCAGGCGATTTGCCTTCGAAGGTCGCGGCCTTGATCAGCCGGTTGCGAAGGGTGAGACCCTTGATCGAAGCCTCGGAAAAGCATCTATCGAGCGAGTCGGCCATGACGTGCCGGGGTCATACCATCGACCCTCATGCGCCGGTAGTCGCATCGAAGGGAGAGTGAGGCTTCTAAGGTCGGTTTCCGAGGTATGCTCGGACCGCGCGCGGGATCGGCTGCCGCCTGAGTGCCTGGCTGAGCGCCCAGTGTTCGTCTTCGGGATCTTCGATGAAATGCGTTTCGCTTCCTTCGCGAAACGCAATCGGGACACCATCGCGGAAGAGGAGGCGGTTTTTCGGAGTTGCAGGCACGCGATGGCCGGGGGTGATGATGCCTACCAGGTTGAGTGGGTCGGCCGCGCTGATCGAAACCAGCTCGCCCGTCTTGTCTTGGCGGCGCGCCTTGCGCAGCGCGGTGACCGCCTCGGGCAGCGCGTACTGCTCTCCGGCAAAGCCAGCGACGAAGCGACCGCCCCGGATACGGCCCTGCGCTTCTAGCCTCCTGTACACACGAAGGATCGTATACCAGGGCGGCAGGTCGCCTTCGCGATCGACGAGCCGACGAAAGACGACGCCCCATCGGCGAAGCAGCGCCCAGGCGACGCTTTCGGCGTCGTGATCCTCTGCTGCGTCGGGCAAGACCGTCCAGCGGCCCGCGGCCTCCATGCTGTACGCCGCCACCGCACGTCGGCCCGCACGCGGACGCTTGGGGTCGGGCGCAAGCAGTGCCCGCAGTCCGGTGAAGCCATCCGAAGTCACCAGGCCAAGCGAAACGAGCTCGCCGAGGGCCGACTCCGCGCGCGTCGGCAGCAAGCCGGTGTGGTGGACGATGTCGTCGAAGAAGCTCGCACCCGACGCTCGAAGCATCTCCAAAGCCAGAGCGGCGTCCGCTGACGCGGGCTCCTCGGCAAGCGAGCGAAAGCGCCAGGTGCGCGCGTGCTCGCGGCGGCAAAACGCGATGGGGCTGGTGCGGATAGGGCTCGATGCGCGGCCGGCCGGTGGCGTGCGCCGGCTCCACGTGACTCTACCGGAGATGCAGAGTTGATCGAGCCAGGTTGGGTCGTAGCCCTCCATTCGCACCGGCAAGAGGTCGGCTTCCCACGCCGCAGCGCCGGCTTCCATGCCTTCGAGCTGTTCGAGGATCGCGGCCAAGCCTTCGGGGCCTTCCATCCGAGCACTTGGCGCGGCGTGCTGCCAGCGGAGGAGGAACCGCATGTAGTCCGCGGCCGAGACGGCTTCGATCTCTTTTCGAAGCCGCGTGAGGGTGTAGCGGTGAATCCGTGCGAGTAGACCGCGCTCACACCATTCGACGTCCGTCGAGGTCGGCGTAAAGGTTCCGCGAAGGACGAAGCCTTCTGCTTCGAGCGCGCCGAGGGCAGCGTCGACCAAGCCCGAATCCAAGTCGAGCAGCCCCACGAGCTGGCTTGCCGTCGTCGGGCCGGAACCTTGCAATCGGCCTCGCACGATTTCTTGCGCGGCGTTTTCTCGCGACCAGTGCTCGTCGCGGTGGCGCTTCGGAACCTCGACTTTCGTTTCTGCTTGTCCACCGGCCCAGGCGGCTGCGAGCAGCGGGACGCGCTCGGCGGCGGTCCAGAGCGCTCCGCCGTCGGTCAAAAAACGAGTGGCTCGGCCGGCTTCGACGAGCCCGCGCAGCCAACCCAGCCAGCCGCCGCGCGCAGCTTCCTCCTCGGTGAAACAGTGGTGCAGCAAAAGGGCATCGTGCATTTCCTCGGCGTCGCGAGGCTCGGGCCATGCCTCACTGCGCACACGCTCGATGGCTGCCGCGTCGAGGGCGCCCAGGTCTGAAGCTTGACTGGGATCGAGCCATCGGCGCGACATGACCGCTCGTGTCCGGCGCTCTTCGAGCGGTGCATCGTCGAGGAATGCATAAGGCTTCGCATTTAGAATCTCCTGGGCGAGCGGCGATGGCTCGGTGAGATCTCGCGCGACCAGCGTCAGCTCACCGGCTTGCAAGCGCTGAAGGAGCACCTCGAGCCCTTCGATGTCCATGGCCTCGTGGAGGCAGTCTTCGATCGTCTGGTGCACCAGGGGATGGTCCGGAACCTCGCGATCGCCCGCGACGTTTTCGAGACAGGCCACCTGATCGGGGAAGCAGAGCGCCAGCAGGTCGTCCGCCTGCATCCGCTGAAACGGCGGCGGCACCTTCTTGCCGCCTCGGAATCGAGAGACCGCGAGCGCCCGGGTCACGTTCCATCGCCAGCGGGTTTGAAACATCGGAGCGTCGAGCAGGGCTTGGACCAGCACGTCGCGGACGTTTTCCGCGCGCAAGAACTTGAAAACCTCCTCGAGGGGGAAGCTGTGCGTGGGGCCGAGCGAAAGCACGATCGCGTCTTCGGTCGCAGCGGCCTGAAGCTCGACATTGAAACTTCGGCAAAATCGCTTGCGGAGCGACAAGCCCCAGGCGCGATTGACCCGGCTGCCGAATGGCGAATGAACGACCAGGTGCATCGCGCCGGTTTCGTCGAAGAAGCGCTCGAGGACCACCGTTTCACGCGTCGGCATCGTGCCCAGGGCCATTCGTGCCGCGACCAGATACTCCGCAACCTGCTGCGCCGCGAGCTTGCCGATCCCGGTTTCGAGCTGCAGCCAGTCGCCAACGTTTTCGAGGTCTCGATGCCGATCGTCGATGCCCTCGCGAATCGCATTGACCGACCTGGAGAGAAGATCCGCGCGCGACGGGGCCTCACCAAACCAGAACGGAAGGCTAGGGGGCTGACCCTTCGCGTCAGCGACCCGCACCACGCCGGGCTCCACTCGAAGGATTCGATACGAGACGTTGCCCAGCTGGAAGATGTCCCCTGCCATGCTCTCGATGGCGAAGTCCTCGTTGAGTGAACCGACCCGGAGTCCCTCCGGCTCGAGACGCACCTCGTAGTCGAAGTTGTCCGGAATCGCGCCGCCGTTGGTGATCGCGGTGAGGCGCGCGCTTCGCCTCGGACGAATCAACCGGTTGACCTCGTCGTGATGCAAGAACGCGCCCCGCCTGCCGCGGCTCGTGGCAAAGCCCTCCGAGAGCACGTTCAAGACCTTGCCGAACGTCTCGTCGCCGAGCTTTCCGTAGGGATAGGCTCGCCGAACCAAGGCCAAGAGCGCATCTTCGCTCCACTCTTCGGTGGCCGCGGACGAGGCGACGATTTGCTGTGCAAGGATGTCGAGCGGCCCTTCCGGAATTTCGATCCGGTCGAGCTCGCGGCGCTGGACGCAGCGCATCAGGGCTGCGCATTCGACGAGGTCGTCCCGGCTCATTGGAAAGAGCCGCCCTTTGGGTATGCCTCCGTGCCAGTGACCCGAGCGCCCCACCCGCTGCAGGAACGTTGCCACCGAATGCGGTGAGCCGAGCTGGCAGACCAGGTCTACATCCCCCACGTCGATCCCGAGCTCGAGCGATGCAGTTGCCACGACGGCGCGGAGCTCGCCCGACTTCAAGCGCCGTTCGGCTTCGAGCCGGTGTCCGCGCGCGAGGCTGCCATGATGGGAAGTGATCGCTTCTTCGCCGATGAGCTCGCTCAGGTGTCGCGTCACTCGCTCCGCAAGACGCCGCGTGTTGACGAAAATCAGTGTGGTCCGGTGGGCTTCGATTAGCGCAGCAAGCTTGGCGTAGATCTCCTCCCAGACTTCGAGGGACATGACCGTTTCCAGCGGCGAGCCCGGCAGCTCCACTCCGAGATCCATCTCGCGCTGGTGCCCGACGTCGACGATTCGGCAGCTGGGGCCGGCGTCGCCACCTGAGCCGCGCGCGCCAACCAGGAAGCGTGCCACGTCTTCGATTGGGTTCTGCGTCGCCGACAGGCCGATTCGCGTGATCTCCCGCCCGACCAGGGCTTCGAGCCGTTCGAGCGACAGAGCCAAGTGCGCGCCACGCTTGTTCGTCACGACCGCGTGAATCTCATCGACGATGACGGTGCGGACGCCCGAGAGCATCCGCCTTCCACCTTCGCTGGTCAGCAAGATGTAGAGCGACTCCGGGGTGGTGACGAAGATGTGTGGCGGCTTCTTCACCATCTTCGTTCGCATGTGCGAAGGGGTGTCGCCGGTGCGCACGGCCGTTCGGATCTCGACGTCGTCGTAGCCGAGCTCCGCGAGCGTACCCCGGATCCCTTCGAGCGGTGCCTGGAGGTTCTTGTCGATGTCGTTGCTGAGTGCCTTGAGCGGCGAGATGTAGAGGACGCTGACGCGATCCTCCAGGCCCTCCGACAGTCCGCGTTGGATCAGCTCATCGATCGCACAAAGAAACGCCGCGAGCGTCTTGCCGGAACCCGTCGGCGACGCGATCAGCGTGTGCGTACCCTCTCGAATCGCCGGCCAGCCCTCGACTTGCGGTGGCGTCGGCTCCCCGAAGGTTCGGGTGAACCAGGTGGCGACGGCGGGGTGAAAGCCAGAGAGGGGCACGTGGGTGGTTCTAGCACCGGGGGTGGGGGATAGACAGTGGCAGCGACAGGTTTGGTTACACCGCCCGCCCGGTTTTGGTTACACCGCCCGCCCACCCCCACCCGTAATCCTCCCTGCGCAGCAATTGCTTCGCGTTGCTTTGCCGGCGCATTCGCACCGGGCTTCGCCTTCGGCTCGCGCTGCCGCCTGCTGCTGGGCAGCGTCAGTGTCAGTGCCAGCGGGGGTGTTTGTACGGTGTCAGCGCTGCGCCCAGGACGATCGCCTCTTGGATTTCGGCTGGCTGTCTCAACGATGCAACCAGGCTTGCAGCGATCGACTGCGGTTCACGGCGTGGGCGCGTTCTCCTGACCGCCTTTCGCTCTTCCCCAACCCCGACGATCGATCGCCTCGCCGCCTCCAGGATCGAATCGTGCAGCGACGGCTGTGCCATGGCTGCGAGCACGGCTGCGGCCATGATCCAGCGTACGTCTCCGTTCACCGTTTCGCCCCGTGCAAGCCCGCGCATGAGTCGTCGCGCTTCGGCGTGCTCGCCGTGCAGGTACGCGAAGCCGGGGATGTTGAGCAGGTGAAATCCTTCGAGCTCCGGCCAGGCGCGCTGGGCAAATACGTCGACGACCGAGGTCGCGATGGTATGGAGCGTTTCGTCCGCGAGGCCGACCCACTGTCCGCCGAGCGGCAAGTAGTAGAGGCGCACACCTGGGTGGTCGCTTTCCCATCGTTCCCACAGGTCGTTTGCTTCGTCGTGACGGCCCAGGTGGTGCAAGACGCGGGTCGCCATGAACAGCCGCAGGCGGGGAGGGGGGTGCTCGTCCATCAGGCTTTGGTCCTGTAGGATCGCTGCGGTCTGCTGGGGCGCGCCCGGGTTCCGGAACGCGCGCCGCATCGCTTCGACGTAGGCAGGACCCAAGCTCACAGTGCCGATCACATCGGCGAAAATTTCCGAGAGCCAGGCGCCGAAGAGCCCTCGGAGCCAGGCACCGTCGACATCCGCTGAAGACGAGGGCATCTCGACTTCATGGGGAAGGCCGGTTCGCTGGTGCAGACTCTGCTCGAGGCCTTCGACGCTGTAGTAAAAGTCGTGGGCCACCTCGTGCGCGATCGCCGGCCAGCGCCACAGGCTGTTCTCGAAGCCGACAGGCAAGCGAAGAGGGGCCACCTGCGTCGAAGCAAAGCGAGGCACGATCGAAAGATCCCAGTCGCCGGTGACCGTGATCGGCTGACTCGTTCTCAGCTTCAGGCCCTGCGCGCGCGCGAGCTCGAGCAACGGCGCGTAGCAGGCGTCGGCCATTTCATCGGCGTCGGTCTGAAACGAAGATCCGCCGTAGCCGCGCTGCCTCGCCATCGCCTGGAGGTGTCGCAGGAGCGCAGCGAGCCCGCGAAGCACCGTCGCCTCATCCGCGATCGTCGACATCGTGGGGGTCCCGCTCAGTGAGCGTTCGATCACCGCGATCCTGCCGAGAAGATCGTCTCGCAGCGCCGGCACGAGACGTCGCAAGCGGGGGTCGCCCTCCGCGCGAGCCAGCGACTGGGTCGCCTCTTGCTTCAGACCCAGGAGCTGGGTGCGAGCCGCCTCGAGAAAGTCCGCCTCCGGCGCACGCTTGGCGACGGCGGGAACGCGCGGCGGAGGCCTAGGCGACGGCTTGGCCTGCTTGGGTGCACGGGCCTTGCGCGCCGCTTTCTTCGGCTTGGACGCAGGGTCGCCCTTCTTGCTGAGCCGGCCCCACGCGCGCTTGAGCAGCGGGTACAGGATGTAGATCAGGATCGCGATCTCGGCGAAATACTCTTTGAGCAGCTCCTGCATCGGCCCTCAGCGCTTTGTCCGCCCGTAGACGAGGCGCTTCCGTTCGAGCGGGCCGTCGCCGCGCTTCGCGATCAGGTCCGCGAGCACCAGCCGCGCCACGAATGTGCGCGGCTTGGAGATCACGCTGTGCACGGGCAAGGTCTTAGGCTTGGTCGTCATCGTCCGATTTGCCGGTTGCTTTGCTGATCGAGTCACGCATCTCGGTGTCGGCCGCCACGTTGCGGAGGTTGTAGTAGTCCATCACGCCGAGGTTGCCTTCCTTGAGCG
>JAOTXX010000040.1 GCA_029862185.1 Myxococcales bacterium | reverse complement strand
TCGAAGCGGATGTCCCCAACCTTTCGACGGAGTGCGCTACCTGTTTTTCGGAGCTCGCGTTGTGCAGCGGGCTGCTCTGCAACACCGCCTGTGCCGGAAACCCCTGCGTAGTTGACTGCCAAGAGTGCAACGAGGGCGCCGACTATCGCCAGTGTTTGCAGGCGCTCACCCAGTGCGCCGGCCAGTTGCCCTCTGATTGCCCCGACTAAGCCTGACGTCAGCTCTCGGAGCCGCCCTTCCCTTGCCAGCGGCTCTCGGTCAGCGTCAGGCCTTCGATCGACTTGCGCGGAATCATCTCTTCGTAGGTGCGCTCGTAGCCGGTTTTGGAGATTCGCCAGACGCCGTCGTCGCCCTTCTGGTACGCGTCGTCGTAAAACGCAGCGCCTCGAATGCTCATATCGAAGCGGGTGTCGATGACGTAGTCCCGGAGGCACCAGCGACCGGTCGCGTGCCGTTCGTCGATGAAGTCGATCTCGGGTTGGCTGACCACGTGGCTCGAGTGAAAGCTGTCGGCCCCCATGGCGCCTTCGAGGAACTTCATGATGGCGTCACGGCCGTCGAAGGAGAATTTGCCGCCGCTGTAGGCCGCTTTGGCATCCTCTGTGAAGCAATCGCGCAGCTCATCCCATCGCTTCGTATCGAGGCAACGCTGGTATCTATACTTGAGCCGTTTGATCGCCTCGAGGTCGGTCCAATCGATGTCCGCCATCAGGCCAGTCTAGAGCGGCTGCGCTTCGATTGCCATCGCGTCAAACGGCGGCTTCCGCGAAGGCCGGATCGCTCGCAAAGCGCGCGACATGGTGCTCTTGATCGCCGAAGAGCGCGTTCAAGGCGTACATGCGCTTGAAGTAGAGGCCGATGTCGTGCTCGTCGGTGACGCCGATGCCGCCGTGCAGCTGCAGCGACTGCTGCGCAACCCAAATCCCTCCGGTGGCGAGTTGGTACTTCGCCGCAGAAATGTCGCTGCGGCGAGCGCTTGCGTCGTCGTCGTCGGCTCGAACCATCGCCGCCATCGAAATCGAACGAAGGAGCTCGGTTTCGGCGTACATGTCGACCGCGCGGTGTCGCAGGGCTTGGAACGAGCCGATCTTGACGCCGAACTGCTCGCGCGTGCCGAGGTAGTCCACCGTCATCTGAAGCATCGTGCTGGCGATCCCGACGCCCTCTGCAACCGCCGCGGCCGCGGCGAAGTCCATCGTCCGATCGAGGACTTCGGTGCCCGCACCTTCCTCGCCGAGCCGTGCGTCCTCGGCGACAGCAACGCCTTCGAATCGGATGAACCCTGCTTTCTTGCCGTCGATCGTCTTTGCGACCCTCACACTCACGCCCGCTGCGTCCCGCGGCACGACGAACAGCGTCACGCCGCCGGGCGCTTTGGCGGACACGACAAGCTGGTCGGCGCGGTGCCCATTGAGGACCCAGACCTTTTCCCCCGAAATCCGATAGCCGGCGCCATCCGGCGTGGCCATCGTCTCCACCGAGCTGACGTCGTAGCGGCTCTGCGCCTCCGAGTAGGCCAGCGCCAAGCTCGTCTCGCCTTCGATCATCGGGGTGAGAAGGGCATCGTGCTGGGCAGCGTTTCCGGCACGGGCGAGGGTCATCCCGCCGAGGACGACCGACGCCAGATAGGGCTCGGGCACGAGCGTGGTGGCCAGGTGCTCCAACACGATCGCGCACTCGACGAACCCGCCGCCAAAGCCGCCAACCGATTCGGAAAAGGGGATGCCAAGCCAGCCGAGCTCTCCCATCTTCTGCCACATCGCAGGGTCGTAGCCGATGTCATCGTCGCGCAGCGCGCGGAACCTCGCGACGGGCGACTCGTTCTTGGCAAAGTCCGCCACCGTCTTGGCGAGCATCTGTTGATCTTGGTCGAGCTCAAAGTCCATGTTGGAATCACTCCTGAGTTGGCTTCGCCGGTCAGCTGCTCGGCAGCTGGAGGATCATCTTTGCGATGACGTTTCGTTGAATCTCATTAGAGCCGCCGTAGATCGTAGCGGCGCGCTCGTAGCAGAAGTAGGGCCCGATCGATTCCTCCACGGGGAGGCAAACGCCTTCGTTGTACCAAGTCAGCGAGCTCTCCCCCATGACCTCCATGGCGAGCTCCGTGAGCTCTTGGATGAGCTTGGTCCCGACGAGCTTCAGAATCGAAGACTCGGGGCCTGGCATCTTGCCCTTCTGCTGGTCGGCAAGCGCCCGGTAGCTCACCATGAGGTGCGCACGAAATCGCATTTCGAGGCGCGCGATTCGAGCGCGCCAGACCGGATCCTCGAGCATCGGACGCCCGTTGACCGTTTTGTGGGCTGCAATCCGCTTCAACTTCTGCAAGACGTTTCGCGACGGCCCGATCATCGCCAGAAGTGTCCGCTCGTGGCCGAGCAACGCCTTGGCCATCGTCCAGCCCTGGTTGATTGCGCCCACCACGTTCTCTTTGGGAACTTTCACGTTGTCGAAGAAGGTGTCGCAAAATGCCGGTGTGTGTCCGAGCGTCATCATCGGCTTCACCTCGACGCCAGGGCTCTTCAAATCGATCAGCAGAAAGGTGATCCCGGCCTGCTTCTTCACGGACTGGTCGGTTCGCACGAGGCAGAAAATCCAGTCGGCGTACTGCGCGAGCGAGGTCCACGTTTTTTGACCGTTCACGATGAAATGATCGCCGGCGTCTTCCGCAGTGGTCCGCAGCGAAGCGAGGTCGCTTCCTGAGCCCGGCTCCGAGTAACCCTGGCACCAGAATTCCTCGGCGCTGAGGATCTTTGGAAGGAATCGTTTCTTTTGGGCGTCCGTTCCGTAGCTGATGATCAACGGGCCTACCATCCCCAAACCAAAAACCGAAAGCGGAGGGGCGCCGGCAAGCTCCATCTCCTCGGCGAAGATGAAACGCCGCGCGGCATCCCAGCCGGGCCCGCCTACTTCTGCAGGCCAGTGGGGCGCAACCCAACCCTTCTCGTAGAGAATCTTGTGCCAGGTGGCCGAGTCCTCCGGTGTGAAGTCCCCAGCCCCTCGTGCGGTTCCAAGCATGTCTTTGGGCATCGCATTCGGAATCCAGGCGCGGACCTCCTGCCGAAATGCCTCTTCTTCGTCGGTGAAACTCAAGTCCATGGCCTTATGCGTGCCACAGACCATGCCTAAACACCAACCTGTACGAATGCAGCCAAACCCTGTAGGAAGCTCCCCACCGGAATCCCCCCGTGACGTTCGAGCTCGCATTCCTGCTCTTCGCTCTCGTCGTCGTCATCGCCTACGCGGTCCAGACGGCGACGGGCTTTGGGGGCATGCTGGTCTGTGTGACGCTCGGGGCCCAACTCATCGGTCTCGAGGAGGTCATTCGACTGATTGTTCCGCTCTCATTCCTTCAGACGGTGTACATCGCGATTCGTCATCGCGATGGGATCGACTGGGGCTTGCTGCTCGGACGCGTCGTGCCGCTGATGGGCCTCGGCATGGGCTGTGCGTTTTTGCTGCTCACCAAGGTCGGAGGGCCTTGGCTCGGGCTTGCCTTCGGGGTGATGGTCCTCGCCCTGTCCGCGCACGACCTGCACCAGTTTCGCGCCGGGAACGCCGCGCTCCACAAACCGGTCTCCAAGGCTGCGTCGGTGGCGGCGCTGCTCAGCGCTGGCGTCATTCACGGCATCTACGCCTCCGGTGGCCCGATGCTCGTATACGCGATTGGACGGGAAGGGCTCGCGAAGAGGGCGTTTCGCAGCACTCTCAGCATGGTTTGGATCATCTTGAATGTCATCCTCGTCGTGCGCTTTCTCCTCGCGGGAGATTATGACCGCAATGTCGCGCTCGACCTCCTTGTGCTCGTTCCAGCGGTTCCCTTTGGGATCGTCCTCGGTGAATGGGTGCACCACAAAGTCGACGAGCGGCGCTTCAAGATGGCGGTTCTACTGCTTCTCATCGCGGCTGCAATCTCGTTGATCGTGCGATATAGTGCGCAGCTGCGGTGAGCTCGGAGACCCAGCATGTATGACCTGAAAATCGTAGGCGGAACGCTCGTAGACGGAACCGGCAAGGACCGCTACACCGCCGACCTCGGCATCAAGGACGGCAAGATCGTCGACGTCGGGAAGTGCGACGGGAGCGCCGCCGAGACGATCGAAGCGGATGGCGCAATCGTAACGCCGGGTTTCGTCGACATACATACGCACTACGACGGCCAGATCAGCTGGGATGAAGAGCTCGCGCCATCGTCCATCCATGGTGTGACCACCTGCGCGATGGGCAGCTGCGGGGTTGGCTTCGCGCCGGTGCGACCGACCGACCACGCCAAGCTGGTTGAGCTAATGGAGGGCGTCGAAGATATCCCTGGCACGGCGTTGGCCGAAGGGATTAGCTGGGGCTGGGAGAGCTTTCCCGAATACATGGAGGTGCTCGACCGGATGCCACACAGCATCGACTTCCTCGCGCACGTCCCCCATGATGCACTGCGGGTGTACGTAATGGGTGAGCGCGCGGTGCATGACGAGGCCGCGACCGCCGAGGACATCGCGGAGATGCGGCGGCTGCTTCGCGAATCCCTCGAAGCGGGTGCGATTGGTTTCAGCACCGGCCGAAGCGACAATCATCGGAGTGCGGTCGGCGACTGGACGCCAGCCTCCGAAGCGGATGGCAATGAGCTTGCCGGAATCGCCGAGGCCTTCCAGGGGCTGAGTCACGGAGTTCTGCAAGCGGTGAGTGACTTCAACGTCTTGCACGGCGACGATCACTTCGATGCCGAATGGGCCGTGCTCGAACAGATGCTGGCGGCCGCCGGCGGAAGGCCGATGAGCGTCTCGACGATGCAGCGCGACCACAGCCCCGAACAATGGAAGTGGATTCTCGACCGCGCTTCGAAGGCCAACGAGAAGGGCTTCGAGGTCCGATGTCAGGTGGGCGCCCGAGGCATCGGTGTGATGTTGGGGCTTCAAGCGACGTTCCATCCGTTCATGGGCTTCCCGAGCTACAAGGCGATCAGTCGGCTGCCCCTCGCCGGGCGTGTGAAGGCCATGCGTGACCCGGCGCTGAAGGCGCGCATGATCGCGGAGAAGAGCGAGCCCGTTGCCGGCGACGGCAGCATGCTCCCGCCGCTGGCCGATTATTTTTTGTCCAACCTCGACATGGTTGCGATGCGTCTTTTCCGGCTTGGCGAAAAACCCAACTACGAGCCCGCACCCGCCGAGAGCTTTGGGGCGGCTGCGATGGGCCGTGGCGAGGCCGTGCTGAGCCTGATCTACGACGCCATGCTCGAGCAGGACGGGAAGGCACTCCTCTACTTCCCAGTCTACAATTACGCGGGGATGAACCTCGACGCAGTCCACGACATGCTCACCCATCCTCTTGCGCTCCCGGGCTTGAGCGACGGCGGGGCACACGTGGGCACCATCTGTGACGCTAGCTTCACCACGTTCTTGATGACCCACTGGGCACGCGACCGCGACCACGGCCGGATTCCACTCGAACGCATCATCCAAATGCAGGCCCATGACACAGCCCGATTCCTCGGGCTCCGCGATCGCGGGCGGCTTGCGCCGGGCCTCCGAGCAGACGTCAACATCATCGACTTCAACAAGCTCGAGCTCCTCCCTCCGACGATGCTCAAAGACTTGCCGGCTGGGGGTCAGCGTCTGATGCAACACGCCAAGGGCTACATCGCAACTCTGGTGAACGGCCAGGTCATCACAAAAGATGGTACGCTCACCGGAGAGCGGCCGGGCCGGCTGGTGCGAGCCGGGGCCGGGGGAGTATCGTGATCGAGATGCGCATTACAAGGCTGCTGGTTCTCATCGCGTTGCTCGCGAGCGCGTGCAGCAGTGAAAGCTCGAGCTCTGCCGCCGACGCCGGCACCGACAGCGGTACGGAACCGGACGGCGGAGCGCTCGAGCCGAAGTGCAACGGCCATGAAGCGCTCTGCGAGCGACGATTGGACGAAGTCGCGTTCCCGATGACCCACAACGCGATGTCGAATGCCGAAGCGGGCTGGAGCATACCCAACCAGCGCTTTGGCATCACGCGCCAGCTCGACGACGGCATTCGCGGGCTCATGCTCGACACGTACGACGAAAACGGTGAGCTGCTTCTGTGTCATGTGCTCTGCGGTTTGGGAAAGCAGCCGCTGGCCGATGGTCTCGAAGAGATCAAAGCTTTCCTCGACGCCAACCCCGGCGAAGTGGTCTCGATCATCTTCGAGAACTACATCACACACGCGCAAACCGCCGGCGCGTTCGACGAGACGGGGCTGATTGATTTGGTCTACGCGCATGAGGTCGACGCGCCATGGCCTATGCTCGGCGAGCTCATCGACGCCAACACGCGCCTGGTCGTCTTTCAAGAGACATTGCCACAGGAGGCCGAGTATCCTTGGCTCATGAACATCTGGGACCATGCCGGGGAGACCGACTTTTCCTTTGCCGCCCCGGAGGACTTCGACTGCGACCCCAATCGCGGTGACCCCGCCAACCCGCTGTTCCTCCTCAACCATTTCCTGACCACTGCCGTGGGTGGCGACCCTGAGCTCGCCGAGATGGTCAACTACGATCCGCTCTTCATCGACCGCGCCCGACAGTGCGAAGAAGAGCGCAACGCCCTTCCGAACTTCGTCGCGGTCGACTTTTACGACATCGGGAACCTCTTCGAAGTGGTCGACGCACTCAACGGCCTATAACACCATCACCATTCGCTGCGTGTCGTCACATGCCGATCGAGCGGGCCTGAGGTAGGCTTGGCCCGCACCAAGAGGAGGCCGATCCATGGCGATCATACGCTCGTTGATGAAAACCGAAATGGTCACCGTGAAGCCGGACGACAGCGTCGCCGACGCCGCACGACTCATGGCTCAGAACCAAGTGGGCGCGGCGCTGGTCGTCGAAGACGGAGCAATGAAAGGGATCGTCTCCGAGCGTGACGTGGTGACCCGAGTCGTGGCCGAAGGGAAAGACCCGGCGGCGACGAAGGTCTCCGAGATCTCGACTTCTGCGGTGGTCCACGTGGATGTGGACACGCACGTACGCAAGTGCGCGGAGCTGCAGTCTGCGATGGGCGTACGGCACCTGCCGGTCACCGAGAACGGTGCGCCTGTGGGCATCTTGTCGAGCCGTGACTTGCTCGCCTACGTGGTCGAAGGGCTCGAACAGGTCATCGACAAGATCGGCTACGAGGACGCCCTCGGCAAAGGCGAAGACCCGTACGACCACATGGGTGGCTCGTACGGCAAGTGAGTCGGAAGAGGCGCTGATCCGCCCTCTGTACGGCACTGGCGCTGACGCCTCGAGGAAGGCACAGTAGCCGGGCGGTGAAGGCCCTCGATCGCAAGCTTTTTCGCGAAGTAGTCCGGCTGCGCGGGCAGGCGCTGACCATTGCCGTCGTCGTTGCGTCCGGCGTCGCCTGTTACATCGCCCTTCAAAGCGCCTGGCGCGCGCTCTATCAATCTCGCGACCTCTACTACGAAACGAACCGGTTCGCAGACGTGTTCGCACACCTCGAGCGGGCGCCGAAGTCGGTCGCCGGGCAAATTGCGGAGCTCCCCGGGGTGGCCAATGCCTATCCTCGAATCGTAGAGCAGGTGCGTCTGCCGATGGACGATCTGATTTCGCCTGCAAGAGGCGACCTCATTTCCGTCCCCCCAACGGGAAAGGCGCCCCTCAATGGCTTGGTCCTTCGCGCGGGGCGCAACCTCGAACCAGGACGCTACGACGAAGTATTGCTCAACGAGCCTTTCGCCAAGGCCCACGGGCTCGAGCCAGGCGATCACCTCTCCGCTGTGATCAACGGCAAGCTGCGCAAGCTGCTGATCGTCGGACACGCGCTCTCCCCGGAGTACGTTTTTGCCGTCGACACGGGCCTGCTCATGCCCGATGACGAGCGATTCACGCCCCTGTGGATGCTCGAAGACGCGATCGCTGCGGCCTATCAAATGGAGGGCGCGTTCAATGACCTGGCGGTGAAGCTCGAACCGGGTGCCAACGAGGATGCAGTGTTGACCGCGATCGATCGGCTGCTCAAATCGTATGGTGGTCTGGGCGCCTACGCTCGCGAACATCAGCTTTCCCATTCAATCCTCACGAGCGAAATCCAAGGGATCGAAACGCTGGTCATCTTTCTCCCGGGGGTCTTTCTCGGCGTGGCGGCCTTCCTCTTGAACGTGGTGTTTAGCCGCCTGGTGACCTTGCAGCGTCCGCAGATCGCCGTGCTGAAAGCGATGGGCTATCGCAACCCGACCATCGCCATCCACTACTTCAAGATGGTGGCCCTGATCGTCAGCTTCGGCGCCCTGGTCGGTCTCGGGCTCGGCGTCTGGCTGGGCAAAGGAATGCTCGCGATGTACGCGGAGTTTTTTCGTCTTCCCCAGATGCCACAGCGGGTCGACCTGACCGTCAGCGCGAATGCGATCTTGTTCAGCCTTCTTGCCGGCGCCCTTGGGGCATCGCTAGCCGTTCGCGCAGCGGTGATCCTCCCTCCCGCGACAGCGATGCGACCGCCAGCGCCTGCCAAATACAAGACTGCAGCGATCGAGCGCTGGGGGCTCACGCGCTGGTTGAACCAGACGACTTTGATGGTGTTTCGCGAGATCTGGCGCCGCCCTGGGCGCACGGCTTTTTCGTCCCTCGGAATCGCGCTGGCGCTCTCGATCGTGATCCTCGGACGCTTTGGATACGACGCATACGGTCCGATGATGATGATTCAGTTCGAGCGGCAGCAACGGGAGGACCTCACGGTGAGCTTCGTCGACGCGATGCCAGAGCGGAGCCTGGGTTACCTGGCACACGTCCCAGGCGTCGAAGAGGTTGAGGGGATTCGGTCGACTGTGGTTCGAATGCGATCGGGCCACCGCTGGCGGGACACCGTCCTCATGGGCATTTCGAACGATGCCCGGCTGCGGCAGCTCTTCAGCCTCGATTTCAAACACGTTCCGATCCCGGACGAAGGCGTGCTTCTAACCAGCGTTCTGGCGGACATCCTCGACGTCAAAGCGGGAGACGTGATCGAGATCGAGCTCAAGGAGGGCGATCGCGGTGATCGTGAGCTGACGGTTGCGGGGCTCATCGAGGAAGGGTTTGGCCTTCAAGGATACATGTCGAAGCCGAACCTTCATCGCCTACTGCGGGAGGCCCCGAGGTACTCGTCGGCTCTGTTGCGCATCGACGCACCCATGGAGAGCGAAGTCCAGTCACGGCTGAACGACATCCCAGCCATCCAGGCGGTCGCGCGAAAGAGCGATGCGATCGCGAGCTTTGAAAAACAAACCGACGAGACGATGAAGGTGATGACCTTCATCATGACCTTGTTCGCAACGGCCATTGCGATTTCGATCGTCTACAACAATGCTCGCGTCAGCGTGTCGATGCGAGGTCGAGACCTGGCGACACTCCGCGTGCTCGGCTTCACTCGCGCCGAAATTTCCGCCATTTTGCTCGGTGAGCAGGCTGTTCAAATCGCAATCGCCATCCCATTGGGACTGATTCTCGGGACGCTCGGCGCCAAAGCTCTGATCGCGAGCTGGGCCGACCCTGAGATTTTCCGAATCCCCTTCATCATTTCGGACCAGACCTACGCCTTTTCCGTCGCCGTGGTCCTCGCGTCGGGCATCGCCAGTGCGCTTTTGGTACGGAGGAAGCTCGACCGCTTGGACCTCATCGGGGTTCTGAAGACGAGGGAGTGATCCCGGTCCGCCTAGAACCCAAATGGCGCGCTCTCCCAACCCCAGACGGAATCGACGCTGAGCTGGAGATGCTTCATCACGGTGGGCGGTATGGCCGTATGACCGGGCCCAGGGGAAATCGCTTGCCCGATCCGTACGGAACCGCCGCTCGCAATGAGAAGAATGGTTCGTTCTTCTTCGCTTTGCCCGCCGTGAAGCTGCCCTAGGCCACCGTGGTCGGTGGTCACCAGAACCAACCAGTCCTCTTTCTCGTAGTTGCGCCGCGCGCGGACTGCATCGAGCATCTGGCCTATCTGCGCGTCGACCGTGTCTACCGCTTCGAGGTATTCGGGAACCAGCGGAGAGAAGCCCGCGACGTGTCCTTGATGATCGACCTCGTCGAGCTGAACGAATACTACGTCCGGCGTCTGGGCTTCCAGGTGTTCGACGACCGCAGAGGTCACCGCGACATCGGCTTCTAACGATGTTGCCGCCATCGGCGCGAATGCTTCATCTGCCTCAGCCGATTCCGTGAGGATGGCGTTTATCGGTTGCCAGCTGACGAACGAGGAGAGGTGTGCATCGGAGTTCTTCTCCCGCACCCGGGCGAAGAAATGTGGATACTCGTCGTATCGAGCGCCTTGAAGGCCGTTGTTCATCACCCCGTGCTTGTCGACCCAAACCCCGGTCAAGATGCTGCTCCAGCCAGGACCGCTAAACGTGGGCTGCTCGGTCGCAGTGCCGGGCTCACCGCCAGCGAACGCCTCGTAGGTCACGGTCCCCGACGCGATCAAGCCATCGAGGGTGGGCGTGGACGCCGCTAGGAGTCCGTCGACGCGCACGCCGTCGACTCCGATGACCAGGGCGTGCTTGGACTTCGGAGTGCCACCGTCGCTACCGCAGGCAACGAGCGTAGCCGCCGCCAACAAGAGGGGACCTCAGCAACTTCCATGCGTTCGGCGTAGGTTTTTCGTACTTCGTCATCCCGGGTCGCGACAACGTCAAGCGGTCGAGCGACTTCCGGTACTTCTTGGGCAGCGAACAGGGAAATATCGTTCCCACGTCCCCGCTCAACTCGATCCAGCCCAACTTCGACGGAAGCCAGTTTGTGTGGCGAATTCAGCTGAGCACCGCGTTCTAGAGACGGGCCGGGTCTGACCGCTCGAAGACTGGTTCGGCGGATTCATGGCGTGCGAAGTGCTCTCGCAAGCCCGCATTGAGCTCCGCTGCTTTCTGAAAGGTGACGCCGTGCCCGGCGTCATCGAAACGCAGCACGCGGGCGTTGGGAATGCGCGCGGCGAGCCGGTCGGTCTGGGTGGGGCGAATCAAGATGTCTTTGCCGGGTCGCACCAGAAGCGTGTGTGCTTCGATCTGCGAGAGACGCGACCGTGTCGAGTGGCGCCAAACCGCATGAAGCTGGCCCAGTACGGTTCGAAGCGCGGGAGGCCGGTCCAAGCGTACGCTGAGATGCGCGCGCATCCCTTCGGTGCCGATCGACTCGAGGAACTCCGCGGGATAGAGCAAGCGTGGAAGCGATTTCATCCGAGCCTTGCGGCCCCCGAACAGCCCCTGGAGAAAAAGGCCCATCCCCTTGAACGTCGGAAGCGAGGCGACCGGCGCGCCATCGTGAGTGGCGATCAGGGTAAGGCTCCTGCAACGGTCCGCTGAGCGAAGCGCGATCTCTTGAGCGATCATGCCTCCCATCGAAACGCCGACGACGTGGGACCGATCCCAATCAAGATCGTCCATGATCCGAATGGCATCGTCCGCCATCGCCGGAATGGTTCGAAGAAACGGCCCACGATCGCTCTCCCCGACGCCCAAGTGATCGTAATGGCAGCAGCGATGGTCCGATCGAAGCTCGTCCACCTGTGGCCCCCAAACGGCGCCGGACATCCCAAACCCCATGATGAAGAGAACGGGCGGCCCCTGCTGGCCAAAGGTCCGGTAAGCTAGCCGAGGCCCCGTCTGCGTAAACGATGAGCTCAACGCCCTACCCCCACTGACGCGGGCACTGGCACTGGCACTGGCACTGGCACTGGCACTGACACTGACACTGACACTGACACTAGCACTGGCCCTCCCCGCGCAACTAGCCCTATAACTACCGTCACGATGCCCTCCAACTTCTTCGACGACGTGAACCAATACTTCGATGCGGCTTGCCGCCACACGGAAGTCTCCCCGGACATCCTCGGCCAAATCCGAGCTTGCAACGCCGTCTTCCGGTTGCGGTTTCCCGTGCGGCGGGACGACGGCACAATCGTCGTGATCGAAGGCTACCGAGCAGAGCACAGTCATCACCGGCTCCCGACCAAGGGCGGGATTCGCTATTCGCTCGATGTCGCTCAGAGTGAGGTCATGGCCCTCTCTGCGCTCATGACCTACAAGTGCGCGGTCGTCGACGTACCGTTCGGAGGGGCCAAAGGTGGCGTGTGCGTCGATCCGCGAATCGAATCCGCGGCGTTTTTGGAACGCGTGACGCGACGCTACACCAGCGAGCTCATTCGCAAACGGTTCATCGGCCCCGACGTCGACGTTCCGGCGCCCGATGTCGGTACCGGTGAACGGGAAATGGGCTGGATCTACGACACCTACAAGATTCTAGGGCCGGACACCTTGAACGCGTTGGCCTGTGTCACAGGCAAAGCAACGAGTGTGCACGGCGTGTCTGGGCGTCGAGAGGCGACCGGACTTGGCGCGATCATCGCGCTCGAGCACCTCTTGTCCGAAGAAGAAGACGTGAAGCCACTCGGCTTGGAAACCGGGTTGGCGGGAAAGCGCATCATCGTGCCAGGGCTAGGCAAAGTCGGGCTTCACGCCGCGCTCGCAGCGATCGAGCGGGATGCCGTCATCGTGGGTGTCTCGGTGAGCGACGGCGCGCTCTACGATGAAGGTGGACTCGACGTCGAAGCCGTTCTCCTCCACCGCGCCGACACCGGCTCCCTTCGCGGTTTCCCAGACGCCCGCTACCTGGCCAATCCGGACGCGATCCTGGAACAGCCTTGCGACGTCCTGATTCCATCGGCACTCGAGCATCAAATCACCGCCGAGAACGCGCCAAAGCTTCTGGCGAAAGTGATCGTCGAGGCCGCGAACGGCCCGGTCGATCCCCAGGCAGATGCGATTCTTCGCGAAGCTGGGACCGTGGTGCTCCCGGATATTTACGCGAACGCGGGCGGAGTCGTGGTGTCGTACTTCGAGTGGATCAAGAACCTCTCGCACGTGAGCTTCGAGCGCATGACCCGCCGCTATCAACAGATATCTAACAACCGGATTCTCGATGCGGTCAGTCGCCTGAGCGGGAAGAGCCTCCCTCCGGAGGACGCCGCGCTTTTGCTCCAGGCGCCCAATGAGATCGACTTCGTTCGCACGGCGCTGGAAAACACGATGGCGATTTCTTACGAGAAAATTCGTGAGCTTTGGAAGCGCCGATCGCTGCCCGATCTCCGGACCGCTGCTTACCTCACCGCAATCGAGTCGGTTGCGAGCGCATACGCGCTCGACGGGATATTCCCGTGAAGGGGCCGCGTCAACGCCAGCGGGCGTCGAGAAACGCCGCGATCTTTTCCATCGCTTGGTCTGCCTCCTCGAGGATCCCCGCGTGGGTTTGGAAGTCGTGCCAGAGCCCGTCGAATACTTGCAGGGTGACATCTCCACCCGCTTCGCGGCAGCTGGCGTCGAGCCGGATCGAGTCGTCGACGATGATCTCGTCGCTTCCGGTTTGAATGAGGATGGGCGGCAGGTTTTGGTGGCTTGCGAAGAGCGGAGAGCAGCCCGGGTCGCCAGGGTCACGGCCATCGAGGTACATGGTGGAGCATGCGCGCGACCAACCCGGCCTCAACATCGGGTCGATGCGGACGTTGTTGGTCATCGACGGCGTGTCGCCCCGCAGGTCCACCCAGGGCGAGATCAAGGCAAGAGCCGCCGGCGCGGGAAGATCCGAATCACGGATGGCGATTGCCGTCGCCAGCGCAAGGCCCCCGCCGGCGGAGTCACCCGCGAGCGCGATGCGCGACGGCGACAGCCCTGTCGCGAGCAGCCAGCGATACGCCGCCATGGTATCCTCGAGGGCAGCGGGGTATGGGTGCTCGGGCGCCAGCCGATAGTTGGGTGCGTACACCTGAGCATCGGCGGCAACGGCCAGGTGCGTGATCGGGCCGCGATGAGATTGCCAGCTGCCCACGCAGTAGCCGCCTCCGTGAAGATAGAGAATGGTCCGCTCCGAATCGCCTCCGTGAGGCCGCGCTCGAACCGCTGGCATGCCTTTGATGTCGAGCCGCAGCATTTCCGCGGCCTTCGACGACGCGTTGACGATCGACGCGAGCCGCAACCAGACCCTTTGAAAAGAGACCGGAAAGGGCGGCCCAAGAAAGGGCCTCAGAGTGATGCGCAGAAGGCCGCGAAGGAGCCCGGCGGGGAGTCGAAGTGCCATCCTGCTTGATGTACACGAGCGCGCGCGGCCCCGCCACGAGAGCAGCAGTTCGCCCGCCCCTCTCACCAGATGAAGCTCCCCGGATTGCGAGATTCGCCAACCCGCTCTGCGGTGTCCCGAAGGAACTCGACAAAGCCTTTCGTCGTACCCGGGCGGCGTGGAATCCGCTATCTTAGGCACGAGCATGAACGCTTCGGAACGAAACCATTTTCGCATCGTGTTGACCGGCGGCCCCGGGGGCGGAAAGAGCACGGCCGCAGATTTATTCCGTCGCGAGATCGGCGAGAAGATCGTCATCGTGCCAGAAACGGCCACGATGCTGTTCACGGGCGGTTTTCCTCGTGTCGGTGAACCGAAGGCCCGTGCCGCAACCCAGCAGGCCATCTTCCACGCCCAAATCGCACTCGAAGACATTCAGGGCGCGCTCTACCCAGGCCGCGTCTTGCTCTGCGACCGTGGCACCATCGACGGCGCCGCCTTCTGGCCCGAAAGCGCACCCGCGGGCTTCTTCGAGTCTCTGCGCACCAGCCTCGACGAAGAGCTCCGCCGCTACGACGCCGTGCTGTTCTTCGAATCGGCCGCTGTCGGCGACATCTCGATCGAAGGCGGAAATCCGGCGCGGACCGAGAGCAACGAGGAGGCCCGGCACCTCGACCTACGCCTCCGAGAGCTCTGGTCCAAGCACCCGAGTTTCTACTTCGTGCCGCACTCGGCCTCGTTTTTTGCCAAACTTCAGGACGGTCTGCGACAGCTCCAGGCCATCGTGGACCACAACGGCCTGCTCGACACGAACACATAAAATGGCCCGACTAACCCATCTATACTAAATGGTTTGGTCATGGGGATGATTTCACTTTTCGGCGGCACGCGCTCGGGCTTCGCCTCGGGGCTCATCGCGCTCTCGCTCACCCTCGTCTCGGCGCCGGCTTGCATCAGCCAAATGCAGACCGACATTGCCGCCAACCAAAAACGCCTCGACTCGCTCGAAGAGGACCTGGAGGTCAAACGAAAAGAGCTCGAGGAAGCGCTCGCCGAGGCGAGCCGAGTCCTTCGCCGCAACAGCGCCGACCAAGGGCTCCAAATCGAAAAGATCCAACAGCGGCTGGCAACGATGGAAGGCCAGATCGCGGAGCTTCGTCATGAGAGCAGCGGAACGAGCAAAGCGCAGGCCGAACGGAGCCTCGAGCTGCAGCGCAGGCTGAGCGAAGTCGCGCGCGCCGCGGGCATGGATGTCCCGATCGACTCGGACGAGATTCCAAAGAACAAGAGCGCGCACTGGGACGCACTCACGAAGGCGTATCGCGTCAACAAGTATTCCTACACACGCGGGCTAGCGCGAGCCTATGTGGAGCGGTACCCCAAAGACGAGCATGCGGACAACGCGCAGTACATGATCGGCTCCAGCTACTTGAAGCAGGGCCAGGCCGCGGCCGCGCTTGGGGAGTTCCAAAAGGTGTTGTCGACGTACCGAAAGAGCGACGCCCTCGACAAGACGCTCTACGAGATGTCGAAAGCGTTTTTGGAGGTGCGCTCGTGCAACGACGCAAGCACCGCGCTCAAGGCCTTGCTGAAGAACCACAGGCGTTCGAAGCTCATGCCCGAGGCTAAGAAAGATTTGCGCAGGATCCGCGCGCTTGGCGCCGCGGACTGCGACGACCGCTAAGGGCTCTCGGGCTTAGCCGGGGGGCTGAGATAAATCGGCGAGGACCAGGCTCGCTCTTGCGTCATCGAAAGGCAGTCGTCGTCGAATGGTGTTCGGTAGTCACCATAGCAGGGGTCGCAGTCATCGCCTTCACAGCGGAGCAAACCCGCATTGACCGCCATCGTGGGCTCTTGGATCGCCCGCACGTAGTAGAGCACCTCTCGGTCTGCCGACGCGTACCAGGGGTCGTCGAACTCGACCTGGCAAACGTCTGCATCCGTCGGGCACGGCATCGTCAGCCAGGGGTCCTCGATGAGATCTTCGACGGCCTCGCTCTCGTCCAATTGCCGCTGGATACGTACCACTTCGATGCGCGTGATGCTGCGACGCTCGTCCGAGGGGTGGTAGCACTCTCCCGCGCAAATTCGGCCGATGCGCTCGGCCCCGAGCGCCTCGGTGACCTCGTCGGGGCAGCCGGGGAGCTGCGCAAACGCACCCGCGGCGCGAACCCGAAACCTCGGAGTCCCATCGAAGGCGAGCTGACTGCCCATCGGAACACGGTCCTCCGCAGCGTTGATGAGATCGAACCAGAGCAAGATTCGGTCGCCCGACGTCCCGTAGACCTCCCGGTCGAACAAGGCCCGCCAAATCGCATCGCGCGTCCGCTCCTTTGCGTGCACGGCGACGAGGCCCCCGGTGAGAAAGAACGACGCTTGGCGCTCGAGCCACACGCGACGAAACGGCGGCCTGGCGAACACCGCCTCCGGGGAAAGCGCCACCGACTCATCCGCCTTCTCCGCATCGCTAAACAGCAGCTCTCGCCACTCTTCATTCACGACACCGCGCGCCTCGGTCATCTTTCGACGCTCGTACTCCTTATATCCCGTGCCAGGTCGAGCCGAATGGTTGTCGCTCGATGCGATCAGACCGAGAGTTGCATGCCGCGGCGCCTCGCCCGGTTCGAAGCTACCGCGCGCGAGGATGTATTGAACCGAACCGCGCGGCCGGTACGCATAGCTCGGCTGAAAGCAATCGGTGCACTGATCGCAGTTGCCCCACTCACTGAGATCGGTACTCGGGAGCGTGAGGAAACCCGCAACACCGACCCGCAGATAGTTCGCGCGGGCGGCGGCCACTCGTTCGTCGCATTCTTCCGAAAGCGGCTCGTCGCATCGACTGCGGATTATCTCGCCGGCGCGCCAGCAACAGGGTTCGAACTCATCCGTCGGCTCGGGGCAGGCCCAGCCTTCGTCGGTCTGCTCGGCGGCGCGATACGTTCGATACTCCTCGGAGTTCCCGTGCCCCGAGAACACTTCGATCGCTGGCTGCCACTTCGGGTTGTTGCGCTTGGCGTCGAGCTGCTTGTCGTAGTCGTAGCCGGGAGGCGTGTAGAAGCCCCAGGTCGTGCCGTGGGGAATCACCATGGCATCGAAGCCCCATTCATCGAGCTTCTGGAAGAGTAATTCTGGAGTCTTCGCGAACTCACGACAGTCAGGCGGAAGGTCGGGCGACGCTTGATCTTCGACACAATTCGTCAGCCCTGCGATCTCCCGAACGTGTCGTGCTGCGTCGTTGTATGGCTGGTTGTTCGGAAACGCCTTGAACGGGATCTTCCAGTTGGCTCGGAGCGTTTCGCGATCGCGGAAGGCCTGCGAAGCCAGGCCTGGCGCAGCGATGGGCCGACTCGGCAACTGCGCGTCTGACGTGTTCTTGAAAATCACGTTGCGGTGGCCAAAGTGTGTCTCGGGCGTGGTTCCAATCTGCGTCCATTCGAAGCCGGTGAACGCGACCACATCGGGTTGCTCGCTCTGCGCATCGACGGCATTGCACTGCCGAATCGACTCGCGCACCATGTCCCAGGTGCGTGGAGTCAGTGCCTCGGCATGGTCGGTGAGCGAGTAGAAGTCGAGCTGCGAGCAAAACCGTGCGAAGTCACAGGCGTCGGCAGGGGGATGGACCCCCTCGCCTCCCATCAACGGCAGGCTCCACTGGAACGCGTCCACGGACAGGGTCGAGTGCACGTGCAAATCGCCGAAGAGCACGCGTGTCTCCGAGCTGAGCGCGAGGGTGCTCTGCGCACCCTCACGCGCGCTCAAGACGCCGCGGTCGAGCGGAGTCGCGGTGATCTCACCGTCGGTATGAAGGTTTCCGCCCCCGTAGACACGCCATAGCCCGAAAGCGCCCAACGCAAGGACCACGACTGTCGCAAGGCAGCCCAGCTTCCAAATCGCCATGGGGCCGGAGCATACCAGATTCGTATGTTCAGCGTGCCCAGCGAACCGTTTCGGCCACGCCGTCGATGATCTGATTCTGGTCGAGCCCGTCTTGGCCCGAAAGATAGACGCCTGCGGAGCCGCGACGGTTCGATGTGAATGCGATCAGCCTGCAATCGCGCGAAAAGGCCGGGTCCTTGTTGTCGCCCTGACCTTGGGTGAGCCGTGTGTACTCTTGGGTCTCGACGTTGACGGTGAAGATGTCGAAATTGCCATCACGACCACTGAACGCGATGAGAGGCTGCTTCGCATCGGCGCACCAGACGGGCGTTTGATTGTGGTTACCGCGAAACGTGACGCGCTGCACGTTCGAGCCATCGCGGTTCATGCTGAAGATCTGCGGGCTTCCGTGACGGTCCGACACGAACGCCAGCTTGCCGCCGGGTCCGCAGGTCGGGCTCACGTCGATCCCCTGGCTGCGGGTCAGGCGCCGCAGGCCTGAGCCATCGAGGTTCGAGCTGTAGATCTCGTAGTTCCCGGATCGCGACGAAGAAAAGTAAACTCGTTCGCCACAGATTGCCGGAGCCATGGTGATGCCCTTTCCGCCAATTACCCGCTTGCCTCCGACGCGGGTGTTGGTGATGAACATCCCCTGCTTGGACATTCGCGTGTACCAGATCGAACCTTTCCCAAAGGAGGGAAGCATCGAGACCCCGCCGCCGCTCGAAACGCGCCGGACGCCATAGCCATCCATCGCGGCGGCATAGACGCTCTTTTGTCCGGGCCCATGCTTCCGCGCGAAGGCGATCTCGGTGCCGAACGGGCCGTAGGTTCCGGTGACGACGCCGATCACCTGGTTGGCGAAGTCGTGCATCCACTTTCGGAGCTCGGTCGAAGGCCCTCGATAGGTGCGACGAAGCGCGGGCACTGCCCCTCCGCTGGACTGATAGAAACGAAGCTCGACGCTCATTCCGGCGTTGGTCCCAAAGACTTGGCCTTTGATGACGCCGTTCGCCCCCTGCACCGCCCAGGCGCCGAGGTCCACGCCAAGGCCGAGGCTTGCAGAATCGTGTCGGACCGCACTTGGGCCGATGACGCGAAAGCCAGGCATCAAACGGAAGTCGTTTTGCAAGATGGCCCCGCCACTCGCCGCGAGCTCCGTGTTGTCGCCAATCAGGTTCGGAATCCCGATGCGAAACACGTCTTCGTCCGGCGCATCGATCTCGACCACGATTTTATCTTCTGGCAAGGGCGGAGCTTCGTCTTGCCCGATGACGGGCGAGGCCGAGACCACGAGCAGGCCAACGGCAAGCGCAACGATTTCGGCCACACGAATCCCCACTTCGGCAATCCATCGATTTCGAGCTTCAATCCAAGTCATTTGCAACCTCAACGAGCGTGGCGCCCAACGAAAACCAGAGAGACCGATTTCCCCAATATTTGGTTGGCCACCGATTCCGGAGGCTCCGGAAGCTTCGCCCCCTCTGTCTGATGCAACCTCCGACGAACGGACTCATCGAACGCTTCATTTCCACTCGGACGTTTCACTTCGTAGTCAGCTGCCCGTCCGTCGTTCGTGATCGAAAGCTCGACCATGCAGGCAAGCTTTTGAAGCTCTTCGTCGCTGATCAGGGTGGGCACCTGCCAACCCCTTCGAAAGTACGAATAGAGCTTGCCGATGTAGATTTCGCGTTCGTTTCCGCTGGCCTTGGTGCCCTCGACGATACCGTCTGGATCGCCCTCGAGCTCCGGCGCCTTGGAAAGGTCCGAAATCGCGCCGGCCCGGGCGCCAAGCTGGGACAGAAGATCCTCGTCGCGCTTCGAGCGCTTCTTCTTGGGCTTCGCCAGGCCTTTCTCGTTGTTCGCCATAGCCACCGCAGCGATTGGCTCGGAGTCTGGCGCCTGCGGGACTGGAGCGGTTTGGTCCACGTTTGGCACTTCTTTGCTCGGCATCCTCCGAGGTGGCCTCTTCTTTCCGAGTCGGACGAAACGCGTTTCGATCACTTCGATTGGCGGGGGCGGGAGCTCGTCGACACCGGCGCCAAGAATCGTCCCTAGCCCCGCGAGTAAGAATGCGCTCAGAAAGGCTAGCGAAGGAGTCAGCACGAACGCCGCAAGCGTGAAACCAATGCCTCCCATGATTTCGGTCAGCGTGGGCTGCTCCGTCTCGAGAAGAGAGAGGGCCCGCCAGTCGCTCGCCCCGGGCATCGATTATCTCGGCTCTCGGGTGAGCGGGTCGGTGACCAGCCCCATTTTTCCAATGCCGGCCTGGCGCACGAGGGCGAGAACTTGTGCGACGGAGCCGTACGGAACCTGCTCGTCGGCTTGCACGAACACCTCGTCCACATCCCGAATGCGCTCGTCTGTCACCAGACGCTGCCGAAGCACGTCGAGCGAAACCTCTTCGTCGAAGAGAAAGATGCGTTGGTCGCGCTGTACGGTGATCAGCGGCTGGTCCTGATCGATGTCCATTCGAGGCGCGTCGGCTTTTGGAAGGTCGACGTTGACGCCAGTCGTGAGCATCGGCGCAGCGACCATGAAGATGATCAGGAGCACGAGCATCACGTCGACTAGCGGCGTGACGTTGATTTCGCTGAGCGCCCTTTGCGATCCCCCGCCATCGTTCGAAAAAGACATCGCCTAGTCCACCAACAAGTGACGACGGATGATATTCAGATAGTCGCTTGCGAACGAAGCCGTCTCACTATCGACGACACGAATGCGCCGCACGAAGTAGTTGTAGGCCATCACGGCGGGAATCGCGGCAGCAAGCCCGAGCGCGGTCGCGATCAAGGCTTCAGCGATGCCTGGCGCCACGACGTCGAGCCCGGCGCTCTTCTCGCCATGGATTGCGATGAACGAGTTCATGACGCCCCAGACCGTGCCGAAAAGCCCAACGAAGGGCGCGGTCGACGCGGTGGTCGCCAAGAACGAGACCTTGTTTTCGAGCCGGGTCATCTCCGCGCTCTGCGCGCGGCGAAGGGCGCGCTCCACGTTGCCGATGTCCGCGATGGAAGGGTGTCCCCCGCGAGCGATGCGCGCAAGCTCGCGATAGCCCGCGCGAAACACGGTCGCGATCGGCGATCGGTCATAACCCGCTGATTGGCCGTGGATCTCGTTCATCGCCTTGCCGTTCCAAGTGCGACTGCGCTCCTCGGCCCAAAAAAGCTCGAGAAACCCTCGGCTCTGGTCGGTGACCTGCTTCAATCGGATCCACTTCGCGCCGATGATGTACAGGCACATCACCATCATGAACACGAGAATCACCAGGACGAACTGGACGACCGGCGAAGCGCCGACCACCAGTTGCCAAGGATTGAGTTGTTCCGGTGCGCTCGTCTGAAGGAAGACCGAAAGCATCAATGGCTACCCCCCACGAGCGCACCCCCCATGCGCGTCAGTTCTCTGAGCCAGACACGTTACGGTCGCGAGCCCAACCCGCTTCGTCGGTGCCCGAAGCCATCTCTTCCCCTACCGAGGTGATGGAGATTCGGCTGCTGTCCAAACCAAGTGACACCAAGTAGCTACGAACCGACCGCGCGCGGCGCTCGCCGAGCGCGATGTTGTACTCCTCGGTACCGCGTGGATCGCATGCACCGGTGAGCAGGAGCGAAAGCCCCGGGTCGGCCTGCCCGCGATAGCAGTCCGCGGCTTCCTGAAGCGCGGAGCGCGCGCTGCTGTCTAGCTCAGCCGAGTCGAACGCGAAGTACACCGTCTCGAGGGCGCAGGGTTCTTCGACAGGCTCGACGGAAACTTCGGGTTCCGGTTCGGGAGCCTCGTAGCCGGTCGTCGGCTCGGGCTCGGGCTCTTCCGCGTCTTTCTTGCAGCCTACCAACATGGTCGCGAAAACCGTGAGGCACACGAGGACGGTGAAAGATGAATTGAGATGTCTCTTCATGGAGTTCCTTTTCCTTCCCCTCTGAACTCAGAGAGCACGGGCGCCAGCATAGTCCCGAGGTAGTTACACGCAATTTTTCTTGTACCCACGTGGGGTTAAGTAGCGCACATTTTCGTCGTCTAAATATGCGAAGTCATTTGCCCGGGTCAAACATGTCGCTAATTGTAAAGCCAGGACACCGAGGAATCAGGATGACCCTCAAAGCACTACCCCTACTCGCGCTTGTGACAGCCCTAGGCGTGGGGTGCAACGGGAGATCGGCCGAAAATCCGCCCAAGGCAGCCGGCCCCGCTGGGGTCCATGAGCACTCGACCGGCTCCGAGCACGGGTTCCCAGATCCCCAGACCTATGCCGACCGCCTCGATGACCCAGGCCGGGACGACTGGCAGATGCCCGAGGTGGTGGTCGAGCGCCTCGGCTGCCGTCCGGGGATGACGGTGGTCGATCTCGGGGCAGGCACCGGGTACTTCGTCGGCTACCTGTCCGAGGCGGTGGGCCGGCGGGGTCGCGTGCTGGCCCTGGACACCGACCGCTCGATGGTCGATCGGATGGACGAGCGAATCGAGCGAGACGGGCTTGGGAACGTGAAGGCCGGCGTCATCGGCGCGGACGACCCTGGTTTGGCGCCTGGCTCGGTCGATCGGATCCTGATCGTCAACACCTGGCACCACATCTCCAATCGGGTGGCGTATGCCGAAAAACTGCTCGCCTCGCTCGGCCGCGGCGGCCTGCTGCTGATCGTGGACTTCACGATCGAAAGTCCGCACGGGCCGCCTCCGCAGATGCGGCTCACTGACGATACAGTGCGGCGCGAGCTCGAGGCGGCGGGGTTCGCGACCGAGCTGCTGGAGCAGCCGCTCCCCTATCAATACATCGTTGCGGGACGCCTGCCCTGACTCAGTGGACCGCGCGCCGTAGCCCGTGGCCGAGCTTCGTGCCGAGGAGCGTGGCGAGCATGCTCGCCCGGCTCCGCTGCCGTCTCAGCTGCGAGGCCAGGGAGGCTCCTCCTGGTAGCGAGATCCAAAGCCGCAAGAGGTGACGCTTGAGCTCTGGCTCTGGGTAGTCTTCGTAGTCGGTTCGTGCGTGGAGTACGGTGTGGTTCGAGAGGAGCTGGACATCGCCCGGTTCAAAGTCCATGTCGAGGTAGAGGTCTGGGGACCCTGCGATTTCGTTGTAGAGATCGAGCACCGCACGGTCCTCTGATGAGAGCAAGAGCTTTCCATCGAAGCCGACCGCCGAGCGAAAATAGTCGGTGTGATAGAAGGTTCGCAATCGACCTTCGTCGAAGCGGCACGGGCGAACCGGAATGTACCGAACGCCGCCCTCGCCCTTGGTATCCATCATGAATGGCTCGTACAAGCGATCGACCAAGTCGGGCCGCCGGCGTAACAGCTCGTTGTAGACCGAAACCGAGCTCGCGATTCGGCTTTGGCCCCCACGCTTGGCCTTGTGCAAACAGAGGAGCCCAACGACGTCAGCGGCATCGCAATGAAAGTTGATGTTCACTCGGGTTCGGTAGTGGCGCACTTCGTCCGGGCTGTCGCCGGTGTCGCGCACGTGTCCCAGCAGATCAGCCTGCGGATTCTGGGCACCAGGGATTCCGAAGTGCTGACCGAAGCACCAGAAGAAAAGCTCACTGTCGCTTTGCGGCCAGCGCTCGACCGGAATGCCGCGAAGCACCTGAACACCGCGCCCAAACCCGACTTCGTCTCTCCAGCGAGCGATCTTCTTCGAGAGCGCCGGCAGAGGAAAGTCAGCTCTGGTCAGCTCTCTCATCGGCTTGCCGGTCCGATGGGCGACTTCGATCGCACGTTCGATCTCGCCGATGTCGGCGTCCGTCAGAGGCTCGCGCCAATCGTCCCGCTGCCTGAGCTCGCTCCCTTTCCAGGCCGCTGGAACGTCGAGCTGCTCGCGCAGGACGCGCTCCTGCGGCCGGGCGAAGTAGTGAAGAGTCTGGGCGGTGAGGGTCTTGTACACGTTGCGACCTTTGGGCGAGTGAGGCGCATACTTTGCGGCACCGTTGGCTTCTCTACAAGCAGGTCTTATATGATCGAGAGGAGGCAGACGATGAGGGATCCAAGCTATGCGTTTTCCAAACAGCTCGATGGCGTCTCGGTAGACGAAGCGCTCGAAAAGGTCGCCGAAGCGCTCAAGGCAAACGGCTTTGGTGTGCTCACGAAGATCGACGTCAAAGAGACCTTGAAGAAGAAGATCGACGTCGACTTCCGGCCGTATGTGATCCTCGGCGCTTGCAACCCGAAGCTCGCACACAAGGCGCTGCAAGGCGAGTCGTTCATTGGACTGCTTCTGCCGTGCAACGTCGTGGTCCAAGAATCGAAGGGAGGCGCGCTGGTCTCCTTTGCCGACCCCAAGGCGATGTTCGAACTCGTGCCCGACGCGCCGATTGAAGAGGTCGCCACCGAAGCGCGGCGCCTCCTGGAAAACGCGAGAGACCAGCTCTGAGCTAGACGAGCGCTTCGATGCGCGCCGCCACGTGCTTGTGCCAGGGAGTGCCCGCGAGCCAATCGCGATCCTCGCTGGCGGTCAGCTCGTTGGGCGCCACGCCGGTTTGAACGCGTTCGCCGCCCTCGGTCGTGTGGTCGAGACCAAGCCCGTTGGGTAAGGACACATGGCCCGCTTGCATCATCTCCGAGACTTCGACCGGCACCTCCACCGACCCGCGCTTGGTGGTCAGGCGAACACGATCGCCATTCGCGATGCCTAGTTGCAACGCGTCGTCCGGACTGATGCGAAGTGAGCCATCGGGATCCTTCTTTCGCCAGTCGGGGTTCCGAAGGATCGTGTTGGCGGTGAACGAGCGCCGTTCGCCCGCTGACAAGACGAACGGGAATGCGCGGTCGCCCGTACTGGCGCTCGCATCACCCAGGCGCGCCAGCTCCTCCAGCAGCTCGGGGATCGATGCCTGGATCTTGCCATTTGGGGACTTCACGCGGGCCCAGGTTTCGTCTTGCTCGTCGATGGCAAAGACGACCCCCGACGGGCTCTGTAAGATCGCGTCGAAGAGTTTCTCCGCGGGCTCGAAGCCTTCGCCGTCGAAACCGGCGCGCCGAAGTGAGCCCGGATTCGCTCTCGCGGTTTGATGTGCGAGCCCCCAAACAACCGCCGCCGATTCGAGCCCAGCTGGAAGATGCGGGCCCAGCGTCCGGTACAGGATCACCGGAGCTAGGGGAGCGAGCCTGGGATTGCCGAGGACCGATCCGAAAAACACAGGCAGGAGCGCGGCTCGTCCCTGCTTCGCAGCGGCGTGCAACGGAGCGAGGTCTTCGTCGGTGTACGCGCCGAGCGCCTCGCAGAGCCGGGCATGGATCTCGGCTTCGGGAAGGACACCGTCGGGCGCCTCGAACATCGGCCGCCGCACATGGAAGTAGTTCTCCGGGAACTCGAAATTGAAGAAGGTCGCTTCGGCCTTCTCGTACTGCGTGGCCGCAGGAAGGATGTAGTCGGCCAAGCGGGCGGTTTCGGTCATGGCGATGTCGATGACGACCAGCGTGTCGAGGGCCCCCAGCGCCTCCCGCATGCGCTTGCTATCGGCCAGCGAGTGCGCTGGGTTCCCGCTTTCGACGATCATCGCCCGATAGCGCTGTGGATGATCGCTCAGAATCTCGTCGGGAATCGAATTGCAGGGGGTCAGCCCCGAGATGATCCGATCCCCAGTGACAGGAGTTCGCTTGCATTCGGCTCCGGCGGCGAGCTTGTCGAGCTTGCCGGTGATGGGCACGATGCTCGCCGGAATGTATTGCGCGCCGCGCTTCGCGAAGTTGCCCGTGAGAACCCAAAGCAACTTGTTGAGGTAGCTATTGAGGGTCGAGTGGCGGTTCATCTGAATGCCCAGATCCTCGAAGATCGCCACGCTCTCCGCCGCTCCGATACGGCGCGCCGCGCCACGCACCAACTCCTCGGCGACGCCGGAGATTCTGCAGTGTTCGGCGACGGGAATGGCACCAAGGGCAGCCACGATGTCGTCGGCGCCATCCACGTGCTTCTCGATCCAGGCCTTGTTGGTCCGACCTTCTTGCACCAGGACCGCCGCGAGTGCCGAGAGCAACCAGGCATCGGTTCCCGGCTTCACCCGCAGGTGGATGTCCGCCATCTCGGCGGTTTCCGTCCGACGCGGGTCGATGACGATCAAAGTGCGCTTGGGATCCTTCGAGAGCTCCTTGAGGGTGACCCGCGCGCGAGGGATGCCGTGCGACTGCCAGGGGTTTTTGCCGATGAAGAGGCCGACTTCGCAATGCTCGAAGTCGGCACGGGTCATGTTTCCCATCAGTCGCCCACTGACCCAGAACTCGCCGGTCTTTTCCTGCGCCAAGGCGCTCGAGCGGTACCGCGATCCGAGCGCACGGCGGGTGGCCGTGGCGTAGGCGCCGGGCAGGTGGTTCCCCTGACCTCCACCGCCGTAGTAGAAGATCGTTTCACCACCGTGCGCCTCACGCACCGCCGAAAGGCGCGCGGCAACTTCTGCGATCGCGGTGTCCCAGTCGATCTCCTCAAAGGTCCCGTCGTCTTTGCGGCGAAGCGGCGAGGTGATCCGATCAGGGCCGTTTTGATAGTAGTCGAGCCGGTGCGGCTTCTCGCAGGCGTAGCCCTTCGATGATGGGTGTGCTTTGTCCCCGCGGATCCGGGTGAAGTGGCGGTTGCCCTCCCCGCCGATCTGTACTTCGAGGCCGCAATTGCACTCGCAGAGGATGCACGCCGTTTTTTCCCAGGTCCCGGACATCGCTACACCTCGCTTTTCCGCCGGGGGAGCCGACCGCACCATCTTAGTCCCCGCCACTCCAGAGCGTAAGCTGCGATTCGTCCGCGAGGGCTGCGGACGCTCAGGCGGAGAGTGACGCGTGGAGGCAGCGACATGGGCGTTGTCGAAGATCGCGCTTGACGGCGCAGCGCGCGAGCGTGCTAGCACGCGACCATGGGGACGGTAGAGAGCCGATGGATTCGTTGGGGCGTGCCCCTGGCGCTGGCCGTCATCGCGGTGTGGCTGGTGAGCCAGCGCGGCAAGAAGAAGAGCGAGGCGCCGCTGCCGCCGCCGGTTCTCGCGGACGGACCGCCCGCGTTTCGGCAGAGTAAGACCGAGTCGAACCTCAGCCCGCAGTACTTCGATAGCGTCTGGCCCGCTGGGCATCGAGACAGCTCAAACACCGACTTCGTCCCGCTCGAGCTCGGCACGTCGTTCGAGCTCGAGAAGCACCTTCTGCAGGGACACCCGATCTTCTGGGCGCCCACGGTGGGGCTGGACGGCACCACGTACGTGGTGACCGGCGCGCCTCCCGGCAACAGTCACCTCTTCGCGATCTCGCGCGAGGGTGAAGTGCTCTGGTCCTCGAAGCCACAGGCATCACTCGACGATCTCGACTCGTTTGCCATCATGAACGCGCCAACCATCGATGCCGAAGGCGACCTCTACGTCGGAGACCGCGACCAGCTTTGGGCCTTCAAGCCAAACGGCGACGTCAAATGGGTCGTCGACTTGAAGCCGTACGGGGTCGACTGGGGTTTCATGACCGTCGTGCTCAGCCGGCAGCGTTACGTCGGCGGGGTGACGACCGACGGCAAGGTCTTGTTTTTCTGGTCACACAACGGAGAGCTCGCGATGCCCCCACTCGAGCTTCCGGGCGGTGCCGGGCCCGAAGCTGAAGACGAGCCTCCGGAGTCCTTGTGGAAGGACTTGATGGACCCGGACTTGATCCCATTTCTCTTCAACCTGCTTCAGGGCTGGGAGCTCGAAGTCGCGAATACCCCTGCGCTGCATCCGGAAACCGGCCGACTCTATATTACCGCAGCGGGCGCCAACCGAGACAATGGCGTGCTTTACGGCATCGACATCAGCGACGACGCGCTTCGCATCGTGTTCCAAGCGCCGATGGGTGGGGGAAGCGGCACCAGCCCTGCCATTTCGCACGACGGAAGCGCGGTCTATGCCGTCGATGAGCGCGGGCGGATGATCTCCATCGATGCGCACACCGGCCAGCGGATCTGGCAGAGCAAAGAAGGCGGAGGCGGCTCCGCGTCACCGAGCATTGGTCCGGACGAGACGATTTACACGCCCTTCCAAGACCGGATCACCGCATACACGAAGGACGGCGAGGTGCGCTGGGAGAAATCCTACGACGAGCTCTGCAAGGAGCGCTTGCCCGAGCCCGGCGGCATCTGGAGCTACGTGCTTTCCGAGCCGGTGGCCTTCGTCGACAGCATTCTCACGGTGGGCCTACGACGCGGCTGGATGAACGTCGTTTGTGGTTATCACCTGCCGAAGCTCCTCTCGCGGAGCGATCGAACCCGGGTTCCGATCCCGCAAGAATCGCTCTTCGTCACCTTCGACCTGGCGACCGGCGACCCCGCCACCGATCCCCTGCGGCTCCCGGAAACGAGCGAGGGATTCGTCACGCCGCTTCCAAACGGCAAGGTGATGATCACCACCTCGGGTGCGATCACCTCGATTTTCTATTACATGGTCAATCGCGTCCTGCCCGAGCGCCTCCAGGTCGCCGGCCCGCCCAAGGCTGGGCTTCTGCTATTGAAACCTCGATGACCGAGCTCCCACGGCACGTGCTGTTCTACGATGGCGTCTGCGCGATGTGTAATGGCATCGTCAAGAGCGTGCTGCGCAACGACAAACAGGGCATCTTCCGCTTCGCGCCCCTCCAGGGCGAAACCGCCGAGCTCGCGCGCACGCTTCATCCGGACTTCCCAACCGAGATTGAAACCGTGGTCTACCTGAGGCGGGGCGAGGTATTCTTGCGGTCACGCGCCGCGACCCTCGCCGCGCAGGAGCTGCGCTACCCGGCCAAGGCCCTCTCCTGGTTCCGATTTCTGCCCGTCTGGCTCACCGATTTCTTTTACGGAATCGTCGCCCGCGTTCGCTACCGCGTCTTTGGCAAGTACGAGCACTGCCCTCTGCCTCCCGCCGAAGCCCGGAACCGATTTCTGCCCTAAGTCGCCCCGAGCAACTCGATGTAAGGAAGTGTCTCACCCATTTGGGCGAAACCCCATCGATTGCTAGCTTGAACGCTGGATGGGGACTCGATTCTTACTGATCGCAGTGCTCGCGCTGGCCTCGGGGTGCGAAGGCGCGATCACCGACGAGCCGCCGCGCACGTTCGACGCGGGCACGGACACCGACGCTGGCACGGACGCTGGCACGGACGCTGGCACGGACCCTGACGCTGGCACGGACGCTGGCACGGACGCTGGCACCGGCGGAGCCGGCGGCAGCGCGGGAGCCGGCGGCGATCCTGGTCAGTGCGCTGGCGGCCCTCTCGCCTCACCCATTCCCAACTGCACCCCCACGCCCGTACCCAACACCGGCGACATCCACGCCGACTGCGTCGCGCGGATCAATCAGTTTCGCTGGGAGTGCCAGTGCCTTGCTCCACTGAGCCGCTGGGTCAGCGGCGAAAGCTGCACGGACAGCAACGCCGAGTACGACAGCGTCAACGGCGTGCACGCCAGCTTCTCCGCCATCCCCTGCGGGAGCGGCAGCCGCGCGCAGAACGAGTGCCCCAACTGGCCGTCGAACCAGGTGGTCATCAGCGGCTGCCTGCAAGCCATGTGGGACGAGGGACCGGAGGACGGAGACCCGAACACGATCAACGGCCACTACGAAAGCATGGCGACGAGCACCTACACGCGGGTGGCCTGTGGGTTCTTTACGACGCCTTCGGGCAATGTCTGGGGCGTTCAGAACTTTGACTAAGGGGGCGCGGATGCGCGGAATGACGACGACGGTGCTGGCGATTTGTTTGATGGCCACGGGATGCGGCGAATTCTTGGTGGACCCGGGCGCCGGCGGATCTGGAGGCGGAACCGGCGGAACCAGCGGGACGCCGGGTGACCCGCGTTTCATCGCTGACTGTCGCAACGGCGCGCTCGCGGCGCCTCTGGCGAATTGCCAACCGGAGCCTCTGCCAAGCACCGGCGACCCGTACGCCGACTGTGTGACCCGGATCAACCAGCTCCGCTGGGAGTGCCAGTGCCTCCCCGCGCTTCAGCGCTGGAACGCGGCCGAGGGCTGCGCCGACCAGCACGCCGAGTACGACAGCAGCCGTAGCGCACACGCGGGTTTCCGGGACGACATCTGTTCACCCCGAGGCTGGGCTCAGAACGAATGCCCGGGCTGGCCGTCCGAAGAGCGCGTGATCACGGGTTGCCTCCAGGCCATGTGGGATGAGGGCCCCGGCGAACCCTTCTCGGTGCACGGTCACTACATCAACATGACCAACCCCGAGTACAGCATGGTCGCGTGCGGCTTCTACGAAACCGCAGACGGGCAGTTCTGGTCGGTGCAGAACTTCCAGTAAACGACCACGCGCCCGACTACTGCAACGGGCCGATCAGGCGGCTGTGGAGCACCTTGCCGACGTTTGGATCGTCTTCGACGAAGTCCAGCGCCGAACCGACTGAGTGCGGTCGTTGCCCGAGAGATCGGCGGCGGTGACATTGATCGTGATCTGACCAATCGTCTCCGGATATTGGTTCGCATCGAACGAACCTGTGTACCGGTTGGTGCCTCCGATCTGGGTCATGCTGAATTCCTGCGCGTCGATTCGGTACCGCACGGTCGAGACGTCGACGCCCGATGGGTCGGTACTTCGGCGATGACATCGGTCGCGCCGGCGATGATCGAAGCGAGCTCGGGCTCCATGACGTTGATCGTCGGACCGCCGGCATCCACCGTGAAACTACGCGTCTCGCGGCGGGTAACGCCGCGACCGTTGGCGACGCTGACGGAAAACTCGTAGTCGCCGTTGAGCGGAGTCTGGTACAGGGTCGGGTCGTCGAAATCCACCGTCCCGATGAGGACGCCCTCCTCGCTGACGATGTTCGTGATCTGTGCGCCCGCAACGATCAGGCTGCCGGTGCCTGCGAGGTTTGGCTCCGCCAAGGTGTCCTAATCACTCACCGGGTCCGCCATGATCGTGAACTCGACGTCCATGCCTCCCGCCTGGACCGAGCCATCGTTCGGGGCGAGGATCACGACGCTGGGCCCCAAATCGAGAAACGTCATGACCGTCGCGCTCGCGCATCGACCTGCCGGGGAGGAGTCGCCCACCAACGCGTCGGTGGCCATGACCGCGCATTCCACGCTGAGGTTGGGGTTGGTGACGAGCGCG
Organism: Myxococcales bacterium; assembly: GCA_029862185.1. Lineage (GTDB taxonomy): Bacteria > Myxococcota_A > Polyangia > Polyangiales > Houyiibacteriaceae > SG8-38. The sequence continues at coordinate 8,198 of JAOTXX010000040.1, read as the reverse complement.
TCCACGTTCGGGTCGGAGGCGGGCGTCGGAAGGACAATCGCAACGGCCCGTCCGCCTTCGTCCGAACAGACGTCGATGCCGCCTCCACCGCTGCCACCGCCTCCACCGCCACTTGTCGGCGGCGTCACGATTTCGTTGCAGCCTAGCTGAACAAGAAGAAACAAAAGGCCAAACCAAGCCCTACTACTCGATGCGTCATCCGGTCTTCCCCCGCTGGAAGTAATTGACAACGGGGTCGCTCAGCACCCGGACGACGGCCAATTTTCCAGCGGAAGCGGTAGGCTGCCGCGCCTATTTGCTGGGCGGGGTCCAGGCCGTCGCAGCCAGCTCACCCTCTTCGAGACCGAGCCAAATTCGCAGCTGTTTCAACATGAAGTCGGTGCCTTCGCGCGAAGAGAGGTCGACCCGGTAGGTGTTGATGTAGCGGACGCTCTCCTCGAGCCACTGGTCCCAACCCTCTTTGGAGACCTTTTCGAAGACAAATTGCCCAATTTCGTTTGGGAAAGGGGGCTTACTGAGCCCCGGAAGCTCGCGGCCGAGCTTGATACAGTGAACGAGGCGATTCGGATCGGCTTCAGGCATGGCTGCCGGAGAACCTAGCACCGGGCCGACGGCTGGCTAGCCCAGAATCCGGAAGAACGAGCGCAGCATCTGATAGGTCAGCCCCCAGACGACACGGCCGCCCACGTCGTAGGCGGGGAAGTCGATGTTCGTGCCGTGCCATTGATAGGGGCGGACGGTGTCGACCTCGCCTCGGTAGAGCGGCAGAAGCGGTGTCCAGAGCGCCTCGGCGACTTCGCGATCGTCGACTTGGAGCGGCGACTCGCGGTGAACCTCGAAGACGAAGGGGCGAATCACCGTCTCTTGAGGCTTGCCGCGGGCGATCGCCTGAAGGTCGTCGAGCTGCCCGATGTGCTCCGCTTCGATCGACAAGTCGAGGCCAACCTCTTCGCGGGTCTCGCGCATCGCTGTCTGTAGGAGCGTCGCGTCGCCCGCGTCCTGCCGGCCACCGGGAAACGCCATGTGCCCCGACCAGGGGTCCTGCGGTTGTTCCGCCCGCCGGATGAAGAACAATTCAGGCCCCGCGACGCCTTCGCGAAGGAGCATCGCCACCGCGGCCCACTTCTCGTGCTCCGCAAGCTCCCGTGGGGTTCGCTCCACGAGCACATTGCGAACATCCGGCAGTCCGAGAACCGTCATCCTCCCTAGTCGACGATCTCGTAGCGAAAGTCTTCGATGACGGGGTTCGCCAGGAGCTTCTCGCACATGGATTGGATGTGGGCGTCGGCGGAGGCCTTGTCGTTGCCGTCGAGCTCGAGCTCGATGAGCTTGCCGACGCGCGCGGATTTCACCTCTTCAAAGCCAAGTGAGCCGAGTGAGCGTCGAACGGCATCGCCCTGCGGGTCGAGGACTTCACGCTTCAGCGTGACGAAAATGTTCGCTTTCATGATCCCTCCAAGCCCAGGTTCTTCGCGATTCGTGACGATGGGTCCGTGGTGTCCGGCGCGAACGCGGTGCCGCGAATCTCGTCGCAGGCCTGAATGTAGCGGCGCGACGCTTCGACTCGAACGTCGTCGGGGATCGTCGGCACGGGGCCGTCGCCTTTGTAGCCCTTGCTGGCAAGCCAGCGTCGGACGTATTCCTTGTCGAAGCTCTCCGGGTCTTCGCCTGCCTCGAATCGCTTCGGATAACTGTTGGCGTACCAGAACCGCGACGAGTCGGGGGTGTGGATCTCGTCGATGACGACGATCTTGCCTTCCGGCGTCTTCCCGAATTCGTATTTGGTATCGACCAGGATCAAACCACGATCGGCGCAAACCTTCTGGCCATGCGTGAAGAGCGCCATCGCGTAGCGAGCCGCCTCGTCGAAGTCATCCGCGCTGATGCGACCCATCGCGAGAATTTCGTCGCGGGAGACCGACACGTCGTGATCGCCTTTCGCCGCCTTGGTGCTCGGGGTCAAGATCGGATCCGGAAGCTTCTGGTGCTTCTTCAAACCGTCTGGAAGCTCGTGCCCGCAGAAGATGCGCGTGCCCTTCTCGTAGTGGGTCCAGATGCTGGTCGAGGTGACACCGGTGATGTAGGCGCGAACGACCATTTCGACGGGAAGCGGCTCGCACTCGACGCCGACCATGACGTTTGGATCCGGAACGTCGACGACGTGGTTGGGAACGATGCGCTTGGTTTCTTCGAACCACCACGCGGCAAGGCCGTTGAGCACTTGTCCCTTGTAGGGAAGCGTCCCAAGCACGCGATCGAAGGCGCTGATGCGGTCGGTGACGACGATGTAACGCTTGCCGTCTGCAATGTAACAGTCACGAACCTTGCCCTCGTATTTGCGCCCGAGCGATTCGAAGTTGGTGCCATCGAGGGTTCGTGTGAGCCCCTCTTGTAGGATTTCCGGTGAGACCGTCATCTCAATCTCCTTCCAGGACGCGATCGATGATCGTGTCGACGTGTGCAAGCGCGTGGTTCATGTCGAACTCGCGATCGATTTCATCGGCCGAGACCCGCGCGCGAATGTCCGCATCCTCTTGAAGGAGCGCGCGGAACTCCCCCTTTCCTTCGAACGCCTTCATCGCGTTTCGCTGAACGAGCACGTAGGCCTCCTGCCGGCCGAGTCCTTTTCCGATCAGGGCGAGCAAGATGCCCTCGCTCGCCCAAAGCCCGCCGGTCTGGTCGAGGTTCTGCCGGAGCCGCTCCGGGTAAACGACCAGATCGGCGACCACGCCGCGGAGCCGGTCCAACATGAAGGCCAGCGTTGCCGTCGCATCCGGGAGCATCATGCGTTCGGCCGACGAGTGGCTGATGTCGCGCTCATGCCAAAGGGCGACGTTTTCGAGGCCCGGGACGACCGCGGCGCGGACGACCCGGCCGAGGCCGCAGAGGTTCTCGGTCAGAACGGGATTGCGCTTGTGCGGCATGGCGCTCGACCCTTTTTGGCCTTTTTTGAAGTGCTCTTCAGCTTCACCGACCTCGGTTCGCTGCCAATGACGGACGTTGGTCGAGAAGCGCTCGATGCCTGCGGCAACGATTCCGAGCGCGGAGACGTAGGCGGCATGACGGTCGCGCGCGACGACCTGCGTCGAGGCCGTCTCGGGCCGGAGTCCCAGGGCGCCGAGCGCTTCGGCTTCGATGGCCGGCGTCAGGTGGGCGTAGGTCCCCACGGCACCGGCGATCTTGCCGACGGCGATTTCGTATCGCGCGACCTCGAGCCGCTTTCGTCCGCGGGCGAGCTCTGCATAATGGCCGGCCAAGATCAATCCAAAGGTGGTCGGCTCGGCGTGAATGGCGTGAGACCGACCGATCGCGGGGGTGCGTCGATGCTCCTCGATGCGGCCGCGCAGCGCTTCGAGCACCGCGTCCAAACGAACCAAGAGGCTGTCGGTCGCCTCTACGAGAAGCAGGGCCAGCGAGGAGTCGAGTACGTCCGACGAGGTCATGCCGCGGTGCAGCCAGCGCGCGGGCTCCCCGGCGAGGCCTTCGACGTGCGTCAGGAACGCGATGACGTCGTGGCGGGTCACCTTCTCGATTTCGTCGATTGCGTCGGGATCGAGCTGCGCGCGGAACGGGGCTACGGCGTCGGCCGTTCCAGCGGGAACCAGGCCTGCACTTTCCATCGCGCGGCACGCGGCCACCTCGATATCGAACCAGGTCTCGTACTTGCGTTTTTGCGACCAGAGATCTTGAAATTCGGCGGGTGTGTAGCGTGGGATCATCGTTGCGCGGCGAAGCTAGCAGACCGACAGCCCCGGTGCGAACGCGTCTTGCCCGCTGCGCGGACTCCCCAGTTTAAGCCAATCAAATAGGGGGCCGTCTCGTTTTCAGCTGTGGAAGTTCCAGGCCTTGCGGACTTCGATACGGGGCATCGCGTAGCCGTCGACGTAGGCGCGGTGGGCTGGGTCGACGATGTACTGCTGGACGTCTTCCATGGAATCGAAGCGGACGACGATGCTGATGTCCCAGCTCGCTTCGGACGCTTCGTCGGCCGGCACTCCGACGGTGACGCTGCGGACCCTCTCGAGCGCGCTGAGGTCGCGCCGCGTTCGTTCGGCAAACGCGGCGCGTGCCGCGTCGTTGCAGTACTCGTCTTTCAACTTGAACAATACGATTCGGTCGATCATCGCCCTATCCGATCCCTGCGAGCCCGCAACCGATTCCCGCCAAGTGCGGCACGGCTGCGCCAAACATGGCGGCCTCCGTCGAGCTGGCGTTCCCGTCTAGGCTGCGCTTGTACACGCCCTGCGCGATCGCAGCTAGGCGGAAAACCGAAAACGCCTTGTAGTAGCTCAAGTCCGGCACGCTATTGCGGCCCACCAGCTCGCAGTACCGCGCGACGAAGGCGCCTTCGTCGGGGATGCCGCTCTTTTCGAAATCCACCCCGGCCAGGCCGCCGATCTTCGGGAGCATCACGTCGTACAGCATGCAAGTGTACGCCAGGTCCGAAAGCGGATGGCCGAGCGTCGAAAGCTCCCAGTCGATTACGGCCAGCGCCCGAGGCTCGCTTGGGTGGAAGATGATGTTGTCGAGCCGGTAGTCCCCGTGCACCAGTGCGGTGGCCTCGTCGTCCGGGATGTTGGCCGGCAGCCACTCGATGAGGGTGTTCATCGGCTCTACGTCTGCGGTCTGGGAGGCGAGGTACTGCTTGGCCCAGCGCTTCACCTGCCGGGCGACATAGGCATCGGGGCGTCCATAGTCCGAGAGACCCACCGCGCCGAGCTCGACGCTGTGAATCGCAGCCAAGACCCGAGCGAGCTCCTCGTAGATGGCCCGCCGCTCCGGCGGCTCGAGCTCCGGGAGCTGCACATTCCAAAAGATCCGCCCTTGAACGTACTCCATGACGAAGAAGGAGGTTCCGATGACCGAATCGTCCTCGCAAAGCGCGTACATCGTCGCGCTCGGCACGTCGGTGTCAGCGAGCGCGCGCATCACCCTGTATTCGCGGTCGACCGCATGGGCCGACTGAAGCAGCTTTCCGGGCGGCTTCTTGCGCAGCGCGTACTGGCGCTCGCGGTCGGCGAGCCAATACGTCGGATTCGATTGACCCCCTTTGAACTGGCAGACCTGAAGCCCACTTGTATAGCCCTCGACGTTCTCCGCCATCCAGGCATCGAGTCTCGATTCGTCGAAACGATGCGCTTCGCGAACGGGTCCAGCGTTTTTGGGGGGCACCGGGGGCATCGATCCTCGCTCGGGGGAGGTCGGGAGCCTATCACGGCCGGCCCGGTCCTGAGCCACTGAACGTACGCATTGAGCACGGGTCCCAAGGGCGCTAGGTTTCCCGGCGTGAGGTGGGCACAGTATCCGCGCTTGAGCTTCCGCGGCTTTCTGATCGCCAGCGTGATTCTATGCACCGCGCAGGCGACGCTGGGCCAGAAGCCCGACGATGACGACGACCCCGGTTATCGGCCGCAGCCGAGCGCCAACGTTCAAAGTGACGTCCAGGCCCTTCCGATCGACGCACCTGCCGGTAGCAAGGTGGTCGTCATCGCGATCGACCGCACGGTCGAGCTTGGGCTGGCTGCCTTCGTTCGGCGCGAGATCGAAACCCATCCCGACGCCGCGGCGATCGTGCTCGAAGTCAACACGCTCGGTGGGCGCGTCGACGCTGCAATCCAGATTCGAGACGCGCTGCTGGAGGCCAAGCCCCGCACGGTCGCCTTCATCCACCCACGTGCGATCAGCGCAGGCGCCTTGATCAGCCTGGCCTGTGACAACGTGATCATGACCGAGGGTGGGACCATTGGCGCCGCGACGCCGATTCAAGCCGGTCCGGGCGGGCAGGCCGATGCGGTGGGCGAGAAGATGGTTTCCTACATGCGGACGGAGATGCGGGCGACCGCAGAAGCCAACGGCAGGCGGGGCGACATTGCCGAGGCGATGGTCGACAACGAGGTGGTGATCCAGGGTATCGTCGATGCGGGCAAGCTGCTGACCCTCGATACCGACCAGGCCCTCAAGTTGGGTATGGCCGACGGCAAGGCGGCCAACCTCGACGAGGTGATGGCGATGCTCACCCTTGAAAACCCGACGATTGAAAAGGGTGAGCTCAACTGGGGCGAAGAGATCGCGCGCTGGCTCACCGAGCCGACGATCAGCGGCCTTTTGCTCTCCGTCGGCATGCTCGGCCTGATGGTCGCGTTCTATACGCGTACCGTAGGCGCATTCACCGTCGTCGGCTTCGTCTCGCTCGCCATGTTCTTTGGAGGTCACGCGGTCGTTCATCTCGTCGGCTGGGAGGAGGCTCTCCTGTTCATCGCCGGCGTCGCGCTGGTCGTCGTCGAAATCTTCTTCGTTCCCGGGCTCGGCGTGCCCGGCGTGCTCGGGCTGGTCTTCGTGATCGCCGCGCTCGTGCTCGCCTTGATCGGCATTCCACTCGATGTCTCGTTCGAGACGGGGGTGCTTGCGGACGCGATGACGCGGGTCTTGCTGTCCCTGCTCGGGGCATTCGTCCTGGCCCTCGTCGTGATGCGCCTGTTTTCACGGACCGCGATGGGCCAAGCACTCGTCTTGCAGGACGCCGAGACAGGCTTTCTCTCTGCGCCGAGCGCATCGGATCTCGTCGGACAGGCCGGCGAGGCGCTGACCGACCTGAGGCCGGGCGGGAAGATCATCATCGACGGAGAGCGCCACGAGGCAACGAGCGAGCGCGAGTTCATCGCGCGTGGCACGAAGGTTGTCGTGATCGGCAAGGAGGGCCCCGAGCTGGTCGTTCGTCCTGCGGGGGTGAAGTGACCGCGGTCGTCATCGTCATCGTCCTGGTGATCGGTTTGATCCTGCTGTTCACCGAGGTGGCCGTGGTGCCAGGCTTCGGCGTCGCAGGCGCCTTGGGCCTGCTGGCCCTCGCAGCGGGCGCGATCGCCGCCTGGACCGAGCTCGGCCCTTTTTGGGGGGGCATGACAGGCGCGGTGTCGGTCGTCGCTGCGGGCATCATGCTCATCTGGCTGCCAAAGAGCCGGGTCGGGCGACAAATGGTGCTCGAGCACAGCCAAGCGCAAACGCTTTCGCAGGAAGACCGAACCGGATTGATTGGTCGTCGAGGGGTCACCGTCACCCCACTCCGGCCAAGCGGGCGTGTCCGCTTTGGTTCGGACGAGGTCGATGTGGTGACCGAAGGTGAATACATCGACCGCCAGCAAGAGGTCGAAGTCATGACGGTGGAGGGGGCACGCGTCGTCGTGCGAATCCCCGATGCAACCTAGGAAGGAAGTCCCATGCAGTTCGCTCCAGTCGCCCTAATTTTTCTCCTCATCATCGTCGTCTTCGTGCTGTTCGTCTGGCTGATCCCGGTCCGCCTTTGGATCGCGGCCTGGTCGAGCGGTGCGCGGGTTGGCTTCGGCGAGCTCATCGGCATGCGCTTGCGGCGCGTGTCACCCGGCGCCGTCGTCAATCCTCGCATCACCGCGGTGAAAGCGGGCATCGATCTGCCGACCAACACCCTCGAGTCGCATTACCTTGCGGGAGGCAACGTCGAACGCGTGGTCAATGCGCTGATCAGCGCCGACAAAGCGGGCATCACGCTCGGCTTCCAGCAGGCGGCTGCGATCGACCTGGCGGGCCGCGACGTGCTCGAAGCGGTGCAGACGAGCGTCAACCCGAGAGTCATCACGACACCGAAGATCACCGCCGTAGCCAAGGACGGCATTCAGCTCTTGGTGGTCACGCGAATCACGGTTCGGTCCAACATCGACCGGCTGGTCGGTGGCGCAACCGAAGAGACGGTCGTCGCGCGCGTCGGCGAGGGCATCGTTTCTACGATCGGCTCATCGCTGAACTACGCCGAAGTTCTGGAGAACCCGGACACCATTTCCAAAAACGTGCTCTCGCGCGGCTTGGACAGCGGCACGGCTTTCAACATCTTGTCGATCGACATCGCCGACGTCGATGTGGGGACCAACATCGGCGCCAAGCTGATGACCGAGCAGGCCGAAGCGGACAAACAGGTTGCGCAGGCGCGCGCCGAAGGGCGAAGAGCGCTCGCGGTGGCGGCCGAGCAGGAAATGCGCGCGAAGGTAGAGGAGATGCGCGCACACCTGGTCGAGGCCGAAGCCAAGATCCCTGCAGCGATGGCTGAAGCGCTCAAGGAAGGCAACCTCGGCGTGATGGACTACTACAACCTCCGCAACGTGGCGGCCGACACCGAGATGCGTGACTCGATCAGCAAAGCAACCGGCAAATCGGACGATGACGACCAAGCC
>JAOTXX010000162.1 GCA_029862185.1 Myxococcales bacterium | reverse complement strand
CGGCCTCGGTGCTCTCGGCGATTTGCGCGAGGGTTGCGTCATCGGCCAGCTCGACCAGGGTCATGCCCCCGCCGCCCTTCTTGTCGACCTCGAAAACACCGAGGTCGGTGATGAGCAAGTCGACCACGTGGGTGCCGGTGAGCGGCAGGGTGCAGCGCTTCAGGAGCTTGGGCTTGCCCTTGGCCGTGTGCTCCATCACGACGACGACGCGCGGAACGCCCGCGACCAAGTCCATGGCGCCACCCATTCCCTTGACCATCTTTCCGGGGATCATCCAGTTCGCGAGGTCGCCGTTTTCCGCAACCTGCATCGCCCCGAGAATTGAAAGATCGATGTGCCCGCCGCGAATCATGGCAAACGACTCGGCGCTCGAGAAGAAGCTCGTCGTGGGCAGCTCGGTCACGGTCTGCTTGCCAGCGTTGATCAAGTCAGCGTCTTCGTCGCCTTCGTAAGGGAATGGGCCCATTCCGAGCATGCCGTTTTCGCTTTGCAGCTGGACGGTCATCCCGGCCGGAATGTGGTTGGAGACTAGGGTCGGTATGCCGATTCCGAGATTTACGTAGAAGCCGTCGCGAAGCTCTTTCGCGGCGCGTGCAGCCATTTGGTCGCGGGTCCAAGCCATCGTTCTCTCCTCAGGCGCGCGGGCGCGTGGTCCGTTGCTCGATGTGCTTCGAGGGGTTTGCGTAGTGAATGATGCGATCGACGTAGATCCCCGGGGTCATGATCTGATCGGGCGCGAGCTCACCGGGCTCGACGAGATGCTCGACCTCGGCGACCGTGACCTTGCCGGCGGTAGCCATCATCGGATTGAAGTTCCGCGCGGTCTTTCGGTAGATTAGATTGCCTTCGGTGTCGCCTTTCCACGCATGTACGATGGAAACGTCGGCGACGAGGCCCCGTTCCATCACGTACTGCTCACCGTCGAACTCTCGAACCTCCTTGCCTTCGGCGACCAACGTTCCCACGCCGGTCTTGGTGTAGAAGGCCGGGATGCCCGCGCCGCCTGCGCGAATCCGTTCGGCCAAGGTGCCCTGGGGATTGAACTCGACCGTGAGGTCGCCATCGAGGAACTGCTTTGCAAAGAGCTTGTTCTCGCCGACGTACGAGGAGACCATCTTCACGATCTGGCGCGTCTCCAGCATCACGCCGAGACCGATGCCATCGACGCCGGCGTTGTTCGAGATCACCGTAAGACCTTTGACGCCAGACTTGGCGACTGCTTCGATCAGTGATTCGGGAATACCGCACAGGCCAAAGCCGCCGGACATCAAGGTCATGTTGTCGCTCAGCAAGCCATCGAGGGCCTCGGTCGCGTTGGAATACACCTTATTGGCCATGGCTCGTCTTTACCTCCGGGTCGATCCGCTGACAATCCCGAACACTAGTTGAAGCCCAGCATTTCCCTGGCTTCCGTCGGCGATGCCACCTCGCGGCCAACGTTGCGCGCGCACTGGGCGAGCGCTTCGATCAATTGCCCGTTGCCGGTGGTCTTGTCGCCGTTCGGCAGGTAGAAGGTGTCTTCGACGCCCGTTCGAAGCATGCCGCCGAGCTCGGCCGCCCGTCGATGCGTCTCCCAAATCTCTGCGCGGCCGATGAGGGTTGCCTGCCAGTGTGCATCGCCGCTCTTGTACTTCATCAAGAGCTCGAGCAGGTCGGGGTCGCAAGGCATACCCGAAGCGACACCCATCACGAAGTTGTAGTGCATCTCCTTGGCCATTCCGGCTCGAAGGTAGAGGCCGACCGAGCGGACGATACCGACGTCGAAGCATTCCATTTCGGCGGTCGTGTGCGTCTCTTGCATGGCGTCGAGCATCTTCTGGACTTTGTCGACGCCGTTGAGGAACACCATCGGCGGCCAGGCCCAGGTATTGTCCTTCTTGAGCTTGAGGTAGTTCAGGCTGCCCGCGTTGCAGGCGGCGATCTCCGGCTTGATTCGGTGCAAGCAAGCAACCGGCCCCGAAACGTCCTCGTCGATGACGCCCGTGGTTTGGTTGATGATGATGCCGGGACAGGCCTCACGAATCGCATCGCTCGCAGCAGCTGCGACTTCCGGATCCCAGGACGGGAAGTGGCCCATTCCTGGCTCCTGGCGGCGAAAATGGATGTGTACGATCGACGCGCCTGCGTTGTACGCATCGCGGGCCGAAGCGGCCATTTGTTCCGGCGTGACCGGGACCGGGTGCTGAGTGGGGTTCGTGAGCACGCCATTCAGCGCGCAAGTGATGATCGCCTTGTCCATCTGGGTTCTCCTCGCACGAGGGCTAGGTGGGTCTTCTACCCCAGCTTTACGTATACGTCAATCATATCAAGTATACGTAAATCATCTGTTGTCGCGGCAGGGTTGCTGAGCTATCGTCGGGCGGATGACGGTGGCAACGAAGAAGGCAAAAATGGGCGCGGCCAGAGCCTTCGTCGAGGCGCATGGCGAGGCCGAGGCCCCTGATTTCTTTTCGATTTCGGACCTGGCCGACGAATTCGGGGTGACCCATCGAGCCATTCGCTTCTACGAAGCCAAGGGCCTTCTTTCGCCCAAGCGACTCAACGGCGCCCGAATCTACTCGCGCAGGGATCGCGCCCGTCTTCGGATCATCGTCCGCGCCAAGTCGCTCGGCTACACCCTCGAGGACATCAAGGACTACCTCGATCTCTACGGGCAGCAGGGGGAAGGGCGGATCAAGCAACTGGAGATCACTGCGGCGAGAAGCGCGAAAATGATCGCCGAGCTAGAAGCCAAGAAGCAGCAGATCGACGAGCAGATCGAAGAGCTGAGGCTCATCAACGAGGTCTGCCGGCGGAAGGTCGCCAAGAAGAAGGCTCGCTGAGCCTTAGAACCAACCGGCTTCCGCTTTGATGTACGAGTCTTCGTTGCTTCGGCAGAGATCCGCGAGCAGCGGGATGCGAGGGATTTCGGTGCGGATCCAA
>JAOTXX010000161.1 GCA_029862185.1 Myxococcales bacterium | reverse complement strand
CGAAGCCACGGGAGTGAGCTGACCGCCCGGTGCAACGAGAAGCTGTTCGCCCACATTGAGCCCGTAGGCGTCGAGGCTCGGGATCCGCCGCGGCCGGTTGGTTAGTAGACGCAGCTGCTCGAGCCCCAGGTCCGAGAGCACCTGTGCGCCGAAGCCGTATTCGCGGAGAACGACGCCGGGCTCTTCGGGCGATCGAGGGAGCGGTTCGTTCAGGTAGAAGGCCAAATCGGTTTCGGGATCCGGATGCCCAGGCAAGAACAGAATCGCCCCATTGCCCTCCCGTTCAATCGCCGCGACGCAGTCGGCGATGTGGACACGGTCGCCCATGCGCACTTGGAATGCGTCCCCGAGCACGCTCCCGCGGTGCACACGCACCAGCGTCGGCGCCGCAGTCAGCTCGCCGAAGCTCAGGGCCATGAACTGCTCCTGGTCGCCGACCTCAACTCGGTACACCGAAGCGATCCAGCTGCGTCCCGTCGGCATTTGGACAGGCGTCTGCCGAATCCTCTGGACCAGCCGTTCGCGCGCGAGGCGGTAGTGGATGAGGTCCGCGATCGTGAGCAGGCGCAGCGCGTGCGCTTCGGCAAATGCGACGAGGTCCGGGTAGCGAGCCATCGAGCCATCGTCTTTCATGATCTCGCATATCACGCTCGCTGGTTTCAACCCTGCAAGCCGTGAGAGATCGACGGAGCCCTCGGTATGCCCCGTGCGTTGCAGCACGCCGCCCGGAACGGCCTTGAGCGGAAACACATGGCCTGGGCTCACCAAGTCCGCGGGCCCCGCGTCGTCTGCGACCGCGGTCAGAATCGTATGCGCCCGATCGCCTGCGCTGATGCCCGTTGTGACCCCTTTGCGAGCCTCGATCGAAATCGTGAACGCAGTCGAACGCGACGAGCGGTTGTCGTCGACCATCATCGGTAGGTCGAGTTGACGGATTCGGTCCTCGGTCAGGCTGAGGCAAATCAACCCGCGAGCGTGTCGTGCCATGAAATTGATCGTCTCGGGGCTCGCCATTTCGGCGGCCATGCACACGTCGCCTTCGTTTTCGCGGTCCTCGTCGTCGACAAGGATGACCATTTTGCCCTTACGGATGTCATCCAATGCCGCCACGACCCGCTCGATCGCGCTCGTCATATGGGCGCCACCATGACGCGAAAGGGCTCGCTCTTCCAGCGGACCGCTGCAAATGCTCAGCCTTCGGGCGCGTCCACGCCGGGCTTGCCCATTAGGCTTGCGACGTACTTGGCGAGGATGTCGACCTCGAGGTTGACCGTGGCCCCGTCTGCCATTTCCCCGAAGGTCGTCTCCTCGAGCGTGTATGGCACCAGCATGACGTCAAAGCGCGTGCCTGCAACGGTGTTCACCGTCAGGCTGACGCCGTTGACGGTGATCGAGCCCTTCGGCGCCAGAAACGGAGCAAGCCGGCGCGGGACGTCGAAGCTTGCGCGGATGTAGCTTCCTTCGGAAGCTCGTGCGACCAGCGAGCCAACGCCATCGACGTGCCCCGTCACAAGATGGCCGCCCAAGCGATCGCCGAGCGCGAGCGCGCGTTCGAGGTGAACCCGGTCGCCTTCCTCGAGGCTATCGAGATTGGTCTTGTCGATGGTTTCGAGGGAGGCGTCCGCCTCGAACCCGCTTTCGTCGAACGACTTCACGGTGAGGCACGTCCCATTGACCGCGATCGATTCCCCGAGCCGGTAGGGGTGCAGCGTGCAGAGGATGCGAATGCTGAGCCCGTCCTCGCGTTGCTCGATGCCATTGATCGTCCCGAGCTGTTCTATCAATCCCGTAAACATCTACTGCATCCTCTCGAAGTCACCGGCGACCAACCAGTCCGGTCCCAGAGCTTGAAAATCGGTGCGCACCAAGCGCCAGGCACGTTCGATCGATTCGGCGCCCGAGCCCGCCGCAAAGGAAAGCGCACCTGCGTCTCCCAAGATGCGAGGCGCGATGAAGATCGCTGCACGGTCCGCCAACCCGAGGTCCAGAAAAGACCCGTGCACATGCGCGCCGCCCTCCACCATGAGCCGAACCAGGCCACGCTCGCCGAGCCGCTGAAGCACCTCCAGCAGCTCGACGCCCCGTTCGCCTCGCGAAACGGGGACCAACTCGACGCCCTTCGCGATGAAATGCTCGTGGCGCGCGGCGTTGGCGTTGGCGGCATGAAAGATGAGCGTCCCCGCGTTCGAGGTCTGGCCGGGGTCGAGGACCGCTGCGCCCGCTGGCGTTCTCAGGTCGGCATCGAGGACGACGCGAATGGGGTCTCTGCCTTCGACTCGTCGAACCGTGAGCTTCGGATCGTCGCTCAAGACGGTCCCCACCCCGACCAAAATCGCGTCGCTTCGATCGCGCATTCGGTGGGCTTCGGTGCGGGCTTCCTCTCCGGTAATCCACTTGGAGTCTCCGGAGCGCGTCGCGATCTTTCCATCGAGCGTCACGGCGGCTTTCAGCGTGACGAAGGGGAGTCCCGTCCGGATGTGCTTGGCGAAGTCGGCGACGAGCGCGGTGCACTCCCCTTCCATCAATCCGACGTCGACGTGGACGCCAGCCGACCTCAAACGGTCGACTGCACCAGCGACATGCGGCGCCGGATCGGGGCAACCAATCACGACGCGTGCGAGGCCGGCATCGAGAATCGCCTCGGTGCATGGACCCGTTCGACCTCGGTGATTGCAGGGCTCGAGGGTCACGAAGAGCGTAGCGCCTTCGACCGACGCGGCGGCGTTCCGAATTGCGTCGACTTCGGCATGGGCTTCGCCGGCCCGTTCATGATGACCCACCGAGAGGATCTTCCCGTCGCGAACGATCGCCGCACCCACGTGGGGGTTCGGGCTCGGATAGCCGCGCTTCGCTTCCGCAAGCGCTCGCTTCATCACTCCGCGTTCGAAATCCGACCACATGTCAGTCCTTGAGCTTGGCCAGCG
>JAOTXX010000108.1 GCA_029862185.1 Myxococcales bacterium | reverse complement strand
GGCTGCCCAAGGGCCATTGCGGGAAATGCCAAACTGCACATCACCGCCAGGGAAAGAAACTTCCTCATCACTACCTCCACTCCCAGCGTGTCGCCACGCTCAAAATCCGTATCCAAAAATTCAACATTGAAAAAAAGGGTCGAGAAGAGGGGCAAAGCAGACCGGGGAGCCGCTCCACCCCTCCTCTCGAAGCTCACTACTCCGCGGGCGCTGCCGACATGCCCGTCCCGGCACCGGTGTGATAGCCCTTGAGCTCCTCGTTGTACGCTTCGACCCCGCACTCAGCGATGTCGAGGCCCTCGAGCTCGTGCGCTTCGGAGACGCGGACGCCGCCAGGCACGAGGAACTTCAGCGCAAGCCAAACGACGGAACCGACGCCGAACGCGAACGCCACGCCCGCTCCGGCGCCAATTGCCTGATTCACCAACTGCGAGGCACCGCCACCGACCAGCAAGCCGATCGGCTCTTCGCCCGTCCCCGCGCTGCCGTAGCCGACGAGGCCGACGGCAAGCGTGCCGAAGATGCCGCAGACGCCGTGAACGGTGATCGCACCGACCGGGTCGTCGACTTTCATCTTGTCGATCAGCAGGACGCCTTCGACGCAGAGCATGCCCGCAACGATGCCAACCACGATCGACCAACCGCCGGTGATGTTGTAGCAACCCGCGGTGATGCCCACGAGGCCGGCGAGCGCGCCGTTCAGGGCCATCGAAAGGTCCAGCAGGCCGCTGCGGATCCGAATCCAGGTCAGGGCGGCGCAGAAGCCGGCGGCCGCGGCGAGGTTGGTCACCAGGACGATTCGGCCAACCTCGGCGTCGATCGCGAGCTCGGAGCCGCCGTTGAACCCAAACCATCCGAGCCATAGGATGAGCACACCGAGCGCGGCGAGCGGGAAGTTGTGCGCGGGCATCGGGTTGACCGAGCCATCCCGCTTGTACTTCCCAATTCGCGGGCCGACGACCAGGGCGCCTGCCAAGGCCATGCCTCCGCCGACACCGTGAACGACCGTGCTTCCGGCAAAGTCGATGAAGCCCATTTCAGAGAGCCAGCCACCGCCCCAGACCCAGTGACCGACCACCGGGTAGATGATGACGGTCGCGATCGCGGTGAAGAAGAAGAAGGTCAGCAACCGAGCGCGCTCGGCCACTGCGCCCGACACGATCGTGCAGGCGGTCGCCGCGAAGACGAGCTGAAAGAAGAGAAAGACATAGGGCGGCAGATCCGCGTCGGCTCCCCCGTTGTTCGGAAAAAAGCTCGCGAGCCCCACGAAGGCGTTGCCTTCCCCAAACATCACGCCGTAGCCAACCAAATAAAAGATGATCGACGAAATCGCGACCACACCGAAGTTCTTCATCAACACCATCACCGCATTTTTCTTGCGGCAGAACCCGCTCTCGACGAGAGCGAAGCCCGCATGCATGAAGAAAACGAGTGCGGCGCTAACGAGAACCCACAATGCGTTTGCATACGTTGTCAGTTCCGAAAGTTGTTCTTCCATGATCTTTGCACCTCTTAGTCATGGCCGCGGCGCACCCTCGGCAGCGGCACGGGGGGATCTATGGCTGCGCCATATTTCCGATGTGTTTCCCCAAGGCATCGGTTTGGGAAAAACCGATCCAGCTATCCGCGAGTTGCGTCCGTGTCGGCTGGGCCGCATGCTCAGATCGTGAATAGTTTCCCGCATTTGGCGTACGGAACGCCCCGCAAGCTGCCCAAGCCCGGCAGTTTGCCTGGGCGCGTCGTGGTGCTGGATGTGGCGTTTGCCGCGAATGCAGGCGGTGCAAGCTACGAAAAGACGACGCTGCCGTTCATCTCGGGCCTCGGCTCTCGGCTAGCGATGTGGATCGACCACCATGACCACGATCGACACGCGGACTATGCCGACGATGCCCGATTCATTCTGACGACCAAAGCCCAGCACGGGGCGTGTCCGGAATTGGTTACGCCGGAGCGCGTCGCGGCCGCAGGTGACGTCGACACGATCTGCTGCCACGTGGACTTCGACGGCCTCTGCTCGGCGGCCAAGTGGATTCGCCGCGGCGTCGAGCCCTATGAAGGAGCGGATGACGATGCCCGTGCGATCGACACACGCCTAGGCGAGCCGAGTGAACGCGCGCGCGTGCTAGACCGAGCGCTGCGCGCAAGGCCGCGCGACGAAGGCCTTCGAGGCTTGATGGTGCGCTACTTGGCCGACGGCGCACACGACGCGGCGATTTACCGCGAGTTCCAAGTCGTGGCCGAAGCCCTCGAAGAGAGGGAACGCGAGGCCAAGCGGCTTTCGGCCCGCTACGAAGTTCGTGGCCGCCTCGCAATCTGCGACGCGACGCGGCGCGACGGCCCGTACGATAAGACCGAACTGCTCCTGATCGGCCAGCGACTGGCGCCGATTTCCCTGGTGCACGACGAGACCACGGTTACCGTGGCGGCACGCTTCGACAGTGGAATCGACCTGGTGCGGGCCCTGGGCCTCAACGGGGGCATGCCCACACGGGTTAGTGTCGCGGCGAAGCGACTCGGCGAAGTCATTGAGGTTTTGGGCCGTCTCGAGTCCGCGGGTTAAGGTCGTTCAAACGCGGTATAATGAACGGGATGGAGCTGACGCTCTCCCAGATTCAAGCCCTTCCAAAGACGGACCTGCACGTTCACCTCGACGGTTCGCTGCGGCTGTCCACGATGCTCGAGCTCGCGGAGGCGCAGAAGATCAAGCTGCCCGCAGACAATCCGGACGATCTGAAGAGGGCTCTACACTGCGGCGAGCATGCGGGCTCCTTGGTCGAATACCTGAAGGCGTTCGACACGACGCTCAAGGTTCTGCAAAGCGCCGACGCTCTGTACCGGGTTGCCTACGAGCTGAGCGAGGACGCGGCTGCCGAAAACGTTCGTTACATGGAGGTGCGTTACTCGCCCATCCTTCACGCGCGCGGTGGGCTCCGGCTCACGACGGTGGTCGAAGCCGTGCTTGCAGGGCTCTGGGACGCGCAAAAGGACCACGGCATCATCGCGAACGTCATCCTCTGTGGCATTCGAAACATCTCGCCCGAGTCGTCGTTTGAAATGGCCCAGCTGGCCGTCGCCTACAAGAACCGTGGCGTGGTCGCGTTCGACCTGGCGGGCGCGGAGTACGATCATCCGGCCAAACATCATCTTCGCGCGTTCAAGCTGGTTCGCGACAACAACATCGCGGTGACGATCCATGCCGGTGAGGCCTATGGTCCCGCATCGATTCACCAAGCTATCCACGTTTGCGGCGCGCACCGCATCGGCCATGGTTGCCGGCTTCGCGAGGACGGCGACCTGCTGCACTACGTCAATGACCATCGCATTGCGCTCGAATGCTGTCCGTCCTCGAACGTGCAGACGGGCGCGGTCAAAGATCTTCGAACGCACCCACTCAAGCTCTATCACGACCTCGGCTTACGTGTGACGATCAACACCGATAACCGACTAATCGCGGACACGACCGTGTCGCGTGAGCTCTGGCTTTGCCATAGCCGAATGGGCATGGATCGCGAAGACATTCACCGAATGGTCATCAACGGCTTCAAGGCGGCGTTCCTGCCGTTTCACCAGAAGCAGACTATGGTTCGGGCGGTGTTTCGGGAGCTGTCCAGCGCAGCACAGGCTTCCGAGCAGCCTGGGTCTCGTCGAGCCGACGCAAACGCGTGACCTGGGGCGCCGACTTGGCACGGTCGGGCTCAGCGTTCGCCTCGTCGCTGATCGTCTTCATGACGTCTACGAACTCGTCCAGGGTTTGCAAGCTCTCGGTCTCGGTTGGCTCGATGAGCATGGCCCCCTTCACCACCAGCGGGAAGTACACCGTCGGCGGGTGGAAACCGTAATCCATGAGCCGTTTTGCGACGTCCATCGTGGTCACGTGCGAATCTTTGAGATGGCGATCGCTGATCACCACTTCGTGCATGCAGATTCGCTCGTAAGGGACGTGCCAGACCTCGCCCAGGCGGACTCGCAGGTAGTTCGCGTTGAGCACGGCTAGCTCAGTGGCCTGCTTCAAGCCTTCGGCGCCCATCTCCCTGAGGTAGGCATAGGCTCGCACCATCATGCCGAAGTTGCCTTGGAAAGAGCGCAGCCTGCCGACCGAAGCCGGCCGGCTGTCGTAGTCGAGGACGAAACGCCCGTCCCGCTGCTCGACGACCGGGACCGGCGCAAAGGGATCGAGAAGCGCCTTGTATCCAACCGGACCGCATCCGGGGCCGCCGCCGCCGTGAGGGGTCGTGAAGGTCTTGTGCAGATTGAACTGCATGACGTCGATCCCCAGGTCGCCTGGCCGAGCTTTGCCCATCAAGGCATTGAGGTTCGCGCCATCGCCGTAGACGAGGCCGCCCTTGCTGTGCACGAGCTCGGAGATCGCGGCCATCTCCGATTCGAAAAGCCCGACGGTGTTCGGGTTGGTTGCCATGACGGCCGCGACGTCGTCGTCGACGAACGGCGCGAGGGCTTCGGTTGTGACGATCCCCTCCTCCCCGACCGGAAAGGACACCGCCTGCAAGCCATTGAGCGCGCAGGAAGCTGGATTGGTTCCATGGGCCGTGTCCGGGATCAGCACCTTCTTCGGGTCGCGACCCTGAGCTCGGTGGTACGCTCGAATCATCATCAGGCCCGTCAGCTCGCCTTGCGCACCAGCGGCGGGATGCAGCGACACGCGATCCATCCCGCAAACCTCGGCCAACCCCTGTTCGAGCCGCCACATCAGCTCCAGGGCGCCCTGGACGAGCTCATCGGGCATGTAAGGGTGCAGGTTGGCGAAACCAGTCAAGCGCGCCGCCCACTCGTTGACCTTGGGGTTGTACTTCATCGTGCAACTGCCAAGCGGGTACATCCCGATGTCGATCGCGAAGTTCTGCTGGCTCAAGCGCACGTAGTGGCGGACGACCTCGGGCTCGGACACCTCGGGAAGCTGCGGCGGGCTCTGTCGCGCCATGTCGCCGAATGCACGCTTTGGGTCGACCTCCGGAAGGTCGTCGGCGCTGAGCGACGCACCGCTGCGACCGGGCGAGCCTTGCTCGAAAATGAGCGGTGTCTGAAAGGAAAGACCTGACGTAGCCGAGCCGGGCATGATCACCTCGACGCGCAAGCTACTGGATTGTCGACTGCCCGCAAGCGATCACACCGTCTGCAGGAGGGCTTCGCTCAGCGCCTCGATGATGGCCGGGTCTTTTTCCAGACCATTGTAGTAGGGCAGCTCGCTGCAAGGGGCGTCGATGTGGGTGCACACCTGCCGCACCGCGCGCGACTGAACGGTTTCGCGAAGGACGCGTCGCTTGCCGGCTATAGCCAGTCCGCGGATCTGGCTATCGTCTGCGAGCTCCGACGGGAGGCTTTCGAGAACCGGGCGCTCCTTTTCGGCAAAGAGCACGTTGAGCACACGGTTGATGACGAGTTGCAGGACCGGGATCCGTAGCTCGTTCGACAGGGCGTCCGAGAGCTCGATGGTTTCACTCGCGGGCATGTACTCGGGGAGGGTGACCAGGACGGCGCCCGATCGTTCGGGATCGCGGAACATATCGACCGCGCGCGCCGCATCCCGTCGCAAAAGCCCCGGCGGTGCGACGCTTTCGATGACGAACGGCACCCGAAGCATGTCGAGCGCGTGTCCAGTCGCCGGCGCGTCGACGATCACCAGGTCGTAGTCCGGCTCTCCCCTCGGCGGGCAGGCATGATAAAATGCCTTCCCGAGCATCGACCAAGCTTCCAGGCCAGGGGTGCCCTTCAGGAAGGCGCGCACGAGTCGATTTCTGAAGACCGCATTGAAGACTGCCTTCACCTTCAAGATCATCAGCCCGTATTCCTCGAGGGCCGCGTCCGGGGTCATGTTCACCGCGTCGAGGTTCTCGCGGATCGTGACGATTTCCGGGCCGATCGGATCGGTGTCGAGGAGCTCGCTGACGCGCTCCTGGCAGTTGACGAGCGCGAGCAGGACTTTCTTGCCGCGGCGACTTGCCGCGAGCGCGAGCCCGGTCGCGACGGTCGTCTTTCCGACGCCGCCCTTACCCACAACGAAAAGGAACCGCCGGTCGAGCAAATCCATCAGCGCCGTCTTTAGCGGCGCACTGCAAAAGCAGCAAGCCCGCCCTAATCTATTCCAGTAATTGACGGGCTAAGGAGGCTGACGGCCTCACGGCTGCATGCTAGCGTTCGACCCGGCACAATCATGGACCGTACACGCCAATCCGGTAGCTCGACCGCCTGGTCGCTGATCTCGTTCGCGACCCTGGCGCTATTCGCCGTGACCCTTTACACGATTTTCGTCGTTGCCCCGGTCGAGCAACAGATGGGGATCGTGCAGAAGATCTTCTATTTCCACGTTCCGAGCGCCTACGCGATGTACATCGGCTTCGGCGTATCGGCCGTCGGCAGCGCGGTGTACCTCCTCAAGCGTGACCCCAAGTGGGACGCCTTGGGAGTCGCTGGGGCGGAAGTCGGCTCGCTGTTCTGTCTCATCGTTTTGCTCACCGGTCCCCTCTGGGCCCGCAAGGCCTGGGGCGTTTGGTGGACTTGGGACCCGCGACTCACGACGACTCTGTTAGCTGGAATGATCTTCGCCGCTTACCTCTCGCTTCGATCCATGGGCAACGCGGGGGAAGTCGAGAAGCGTTTCGCCGCCGGCTTGGCGCTTTTCGGGCTGGTGGACCTGCCGTTGATTCACTTCAGCGTGCAGCGTTGGAGGGGCGTTCACCCGACTGTGATCACCGGCAAGGGGGGCGGGCTCGAGTCCGAGATGTACTGGGCGCTTGGACTCAGCTTCATCGCGTTCACTGGCCTGGCCGTACTCTTGATTTGGGCGCGGGCGTCTGCGGAACGACAACGGGAACAAACCGCCAAGCTACGGTTCGAGTTGATGCACCGATGAAGGAATTGACATGCAAGCTCTGATCGCTGCGCTCGTGCTGGGATGCACGATGCTCATCACTCCCTTCGCTTTTGCGGATGAGCAGTCGGCCGAGCCGGATGGTGGGTCTGCCGAAACGAAGGAAGATGCCGCCGAGGAGAGGGCCGCACAATTCGTCGGAGTCCGCGGGCCCGAAGCCGAAAGCGTTCCCGGCGGTGCGCTCATGCTGGCTGCTTACGCGATCGTTTGGGCGCTGCTGTTTCTTTATCTGATGCGAATGCGCGGCCTGCAGCGCAATACGGCGGAGGAGCTCGAACGGCTCAGTGCCGAGATTCGAGCCAGCGGTGGCAGCTGATGCCATCCATCGCCCATGTCATTTACATTCCGGGCATATTGCTGATCGGCTTTGCGCTCGGGTTTCGAATGGGAGCGAAGGCCGTGAGGGCCGAGCTGGAGCGTCGCGAGCAAGAACGGCGACGTTGATCGAGAGGTAGCAACATGTTGGATTTCGAGTTGACCCCCGAACAGAAGGCCCTCGTCGAGGCGAGCCGCCGCTTCACACGCGAGAAAATCATCCCCGTCGCCGGCGCGGCGGACAAGACCCACGAGTTCCCAATGGACGTCTTCAAAGAGGCGTGGGAGCTCGGCTTCGTCGCGCCGAACATCCCAGAGGCGTATGGCGGCGCGGGCATGGGCGAAGTCGATCACGTGCTTCTCACCGAAGAGCTCGCGTTCGGCTGCACGGGCATCCAGACCAGCATGACGGCCAACGTGCTTGCCGCAACGCCGCTCCTCATCGCGGGTAACGAAGCGCAAAAGAAGAAGTACCTCGGGATGCTGACCTCGGAGCCCATTTTTGCGTCGTATGCGATCACGGAATCCGTCGCGGGAAGCGATTCCGCGGGGATCCAAATGCGTTGCCGCAAAGACGGCAATGATTGGATCCTCAACGGGGAGAAGGTCTACATCACCAACGCCGCCTGGGCCAGCTGGTACATCGTATTCGCGACGGTCGACCCGTCGCTCCGCCACAGTGGGATCATGGGGTTCGTCGTCGACCGCGATGCGAACGGCGTCACCATCGGAAAGACCGAAGACAAACTCGGCCAGCGCGCCAGCAACACCGCCGTCGTCAACTTCGAAGACGTCCGCGTTTCGTCCGACAACGTGCTCGCTGAGCAAGGGCACGGCTTCAAGCTGGCCATGCAGACCTTCGACCGCACTCGACCCGACATCGGTGCCGGCGCTTGCGGACTCATGCGGCGCGCCCTCGAAGAATCGATCGCCTACGCGCTCGAGCGAAAGACATTTGGCGTCCCAATCGCCGAACATCAGATGGTTCAGGCGATGATCGCCGAGATGGGGATCAAGTACGAGGCGACTCGACTCCTCGTCTGGAAGGCGGCCTGGCAGATCGACCAGGGCGGCCGAAACTCGCTCGTGGCATCATATAGCAAGGCGTTCGGCGCAGACAGTGCAATGCAAGTCGCTACCGACGCGGTTCAGGTCTTCGGCGGCAACGGCTACATCACCGAGTACCCGGTCGAGAAGCTGATGCGCGATGCGAAGATCCTCCAGATCTACGAAGGCACTTCTCAGATCCAACGGATGGTCATTGCGAAGAACCTGTTTGCAGGCGTCCGCTAGCGTCACGCTCACGGCGGCCGCGGTCATTTGGCTGGGCTCGGTGGCAATTGCCGAGCCCGGGCCGCTGCCGAGGTTCGTTGGAACCGACCTCGAACAAGACGAGATTCTCGAAGTCATTTCGTCCGCTGATTCGCGGAGCTTCAAGCCCGTCGGTCACAGCTCCGTCGTCCTGCGGATGCGGACCGTCGAGCGAGTGACCGCCGCCCTGAGGATCAGGAGCCACGAGATTCAGGACGGCTACCGCTACGAGATTGCCGCGTATCGGATCAGCCGGCTGCTCGGCCTCGACAACGTGCCCCCCGCGGTTTACCGACGCGCGACCTGGAAAGAGATCAATCAGCGGTTTCACGAAGACATGCTCGATCGGCGAAGGGCGATTCGACGTGCGGTCTTGTGGGACGAAGACGGCTCGGCGCCCGCTGCGGCCGTCTATTGGATCAAGGGTCTCCGGTCGGTCGGGCTCGAAAACAAAGCAAGCTGGCAGAGCTGGCTCCAGGATGGAGACATTCCTCGAGGCAAAACCGCGCTCGCCCGGGACCTGTCGACCATGACCGTCTTTGACTTGCTCATCGGAAACTGGGATCGGGTCAGCGGTGGCAACCTACCGACCGATCGAGAGCGTCAGCGAGCCTTTTTGCGAGACAACGATCGCGCGTTTTCAACGCCGCTCTTGAGAGGACGCTATGAGAAGCTGCTCAAAGGCTTCACGGGCACCAAGCGATTCTCGAAGGATCTGATCCTTCATCTGGCAGCCCTCGACGAAGCATCGATCCGCAACGAGCTGGCCCGAGACCCGAGTCAGCAGTCGATCCCCCTCTTGAGTGACGCCCAGATCGCCGAGGTTCTAAACCGCCGGAGCGCAATTCTCTCGTACATCGCCGCGCTCATCCAAGAGCACGGCGAGGCTGAAGTGCTCTTCTTCCCTTGAGTTATACGCCGTGGTAAGGGCAACGGGTGGTGAAGCCCAAGGAGATCGATGCGAACGAGATGGGCCATGTGTTGGGTCTGCTCGTTCATGACCTCCGCAACCCGGCGGCGACGATCAGCGCCAACGTGGATTTTCTCCAAGAGGTTGGTTTAGCCGACGACGATTCGGACGATGCCCTGCAGGACGTGAGGCTCGGCGTGGGAGAGCTGCGCCGTGGCCTCGACATGCTGGCTTGGGTCAGCCGTTGGCTCACGGGTCATGTGCCCCTGGAGGCCGCCAACGGAGATGTGGGCGTGTTCTTGGAGCGGCTCGAGCGGGCCGACACACCGGTTCCGGTGACAGTCGAGATCGCCAGGGAAGGTCAGCTCCACGCGCATGGCGCACAGGTTGCCGTGGAGGTCGTCGACCTTCTGCTTCACAACACGCGCGCCAACGTGCCCGATCCACACGCGACGGTTCGCGTCTACCAGCGAGGCAACCGTGTGGTCATCGAAGTTCACGATGCCGGTGAAGCCATCGCCCCTGAGCTTCGCAAAGCCGCGTTCACCCTCGAGGGACAGCAGGCGCTCAAGGGCAGGGTCGACGGCCGCTACAGCCGGTTCGTGGGGCTCTTCGCAGCCGCAGTGGTGCTGGACGGCGTGGGCGGCACGATCGAGGCCGACGGGGAAAAGGGCGCAGCGATTTTCAGGGTTTTCCTCCCTGGGGCCCGCCCGACCCGTCCCCCTTCGCCTTAGGCGCACCCCGGAGCCCCAGAAGCCGTTCGCGAATGCGCGCCTCGAAGCCCTGGTCCGTCGGACGGTAGTATTTGCGGTCGACCAGCGCGTCCGGAAGATAGGTCTCCTCCGCGCTGAAACCACCTTCGTCGTGTGGGTATCGATAGCCGTCGCCGTATCCCCAGGATTCCATTGCTTCGGTGGGCGCGTTGCGGAGCTTCATTGGGACCGGCAAGGCTCCGTGCTCTCGCACGTCGGCTTGGGCCATCTTCCAGGCTTTGTAACTCGCATTGCTCTTCGGCGCGCTTGCCAAATAGGTGCAGCACTGCGCGATCGGAAAGATGCCCTCGGGCATTCCCAGCCGCCGAAACGCAGCGTCCGCGCCCACCGCGACCTCCAATGCTTGCGGGTCGGCGTTTCCGACGTCCTCGCTTGCAAAGATCAACATCCGTCGAAGAACGAACAGCGGTTCTTCGCCTGCCTCGAGCATGCGCATCAGCCAATAGACGGCCGCGTCGGGGTCGCTGCCGCGCATCGACTTGATGAACGCACTGATGACGTTGTAGTGCTCTTCGCCGGACTTGTCGTAGAGCAGCGTCTGGGTCGCCAACGCTTCTTGGACGATGGCCACGGTGACTGCTTCGACGCCGGCAGATTGCGCGAAATCACTGGCTAGCTCGAGCGCCGACAATGCGCGTCGGGCATCGCCCTGCGCGTTTTGAGAGATTGCAGCGAGCGCCTCGTCATCGACCGACTGTGGGGCGTGCCCGATTCCGAGCTCTTGGTCCGCGAGGGCGCGTTCGAGCAGCTGGCGCAAATCGGCGGCTTCGAGTGGCTTCAGGTCGAAGACTCGGGCGCGAGACAGCAAAGCGGAGTTCACCGCAAACGATGGGTTCTCCGTGGTCGCCCCGATCAGGGTCACCGTGCCGTTCTCCACATGGGGGAGGAGCGCATCCTGCTGCGCCTTGTTGAATCGGTGAATCTCGTCGATGAATAGAATCGTCTTCTTGCCGTAGTAGTTCTTCTGCTCTTTTGCGGCGGCGATGATCTTTCGAAGCTCCGGCACACCTCCGAGCACCGCGCTAAAGGGAA
>JAOTXX010000039.1 GCA_029862185.1 Myxococcales bacterium | reverse complement strand
TCAGGGTCTTGACGAATTTGGTTGACGGCCTCAATCATTTAGTTGCATCATTCAACTATCGGAGGCTTTGATGGAAAAAGATCAGATACATGACGTCGTGAAGTCGGGCTACGCAGAGGTGGCTCGACAAGGAGGCGGCTGCTGCGGCGGCGCCGCGACGAGCGCTCACGGGCAAACCGCAGCACTCATCGGCTACGCGGAAGAGGAGATCACGGGCGCAGCGGCCGAAGCCAATCTCGGCCTTGGCTGCGGCAACCCGACGGCGCTCGCGAGCCTGAAGCCGGGCGAAACGGTCGTGGACCTGGGCTCAGGCGCCGGCTTCGACGCCCTGCTTTCCGCCGAGAAGCTCGGGCCAGAGGGCCGGTTCATCGGCGTCGACATGACCCCTGAGATGCTCGAGCGGGCCCGCACCAACGCGGTCAAAGCCGGTTTCGCGCGAACGGTCGAGTTTCGCGAGGGTCTCATCGAAAACCTCCCGGTCGCCTCTGACAGCGTCGACGTCGTGATCTCCAACTGCGTCATCAACCTCAGCCCCGACAAGGGTCAGGTGTTCCGAGAAGCGCATCGCGTGCTAAAGCCAGGCGGGCGCCTCGCCGTGAGTGACATCGTGCTGAGCAAGCCCTTGCCACCCGACATCGCGAAGGTCGCGGAGAGCTGGATCGCCTGCGTCGGGGGCGCGTTGGTCGAAGACGAGTACTTTGGACACATGCGTGCGGCAGGCTTCGAGAACATCGAGCACACGCGAAAGCCGGCCGCCCCTATGCTGACGTCGAGCTTGCAGGACCCGATGTGGAAGGCCGCCGTCGAGCTCGTCGGCGAAGAACGAATTTTGGAGCTTGCAGATACCGTGTTTAGCTACTCGGTGACCGCCGAAAAGCGATGAGCTCCGTCGTCGAAGACGTCATCGCGTTCTGCCGGATGTTCTCCTCGTTCGAGCGCGAGGAGATCTGCTGCGGAACGGTGAGCCCGGCGCAGTGCGTGCTCCTTCAGACACTGATGGACGGCGAATGGGACGTGAGCGGACTAGCCGCCCAAGCGAGAGTCACCAAAGGCGCGATGACCAGGCTGGTCGACGGCCTCGAAGCCCGAGGCTGGGTCACCCGCAAGAGAGCGGAAGACGACGGCCGCCGCGTGCTGGTCTCACTGACGGGCAAGGGAAAAAAGGAAGCCAAGCGCCTCTACCGCCTCACGGAAAGCAGCATCGCCACGATCCTCGGGCGAATCCCCCCGGCCGAGCGAGACCAAGCCGTGCGTAGCATCCACCTCCTACGCGAAGCAGCCGAACAAACCCGAACGCAACTGGACTGCTGCTGAACAAGGACGCCGGCTCCTGCACTGGCACGGGCACTGGCACGGCCCAGAGGCAGGCGGCAGCGCGAGCCGAAGGCGAAGCCCGGCGCGACGCGCCGCCAAGCCCAAGCGAAGCGAAGGGCGCGGAGGGAGAATTACGGGTGGGGGTGGGCGGGCGGTATAACTAAGTCTGACGCTGCCGCTGAATCCGCCTAGCTCTCGATGACGGTCAGCTTCCCCGCCTCGTGCTGGCTTCTCAGTACTTTCTTATCGAACTTGCCTACGCTGGTTTTGGGGATTTCCTCGATGAAGGCCCATCGCTCGGGGAGCCACCACTTGGCGACTTTGTCGCCGAGGTAGGCGCGAAGCTCTTCGGGGGTGATGGTGCTGCCCTCTTTGCGGACGACGCAGGCTAGCGGACGCTCATCCCATTTTTCATCCGGGATGCCAACGACGGCCGCCTCGGCGACTTCAGGGTGCGCGATGATGGCGTTCTCGAGCTCGACCGAGGAGATCCACTCACCGCCCGACTTGATGACGTCCTTGGCGCGGTCGGTAATCTGTGCGTAACCGCGTTCATCGACGAAGCCAACGTCGCCGGTTCGCAACCAGCCGTCGTGAAACTTTTCCACGTCGTCGACGCCGTAGTAGCTGCCGGTCACCCAGGGGCCGCGAACTTCAATCTCGCCCACCGACTCGCCGTCCCACGGCAGCGTGCGGCCCACATCGTCGACGATGCGCAGCTCGATCCCCGCAACGGGACGCCCCGTTCGGCTTCGATATCGCCAAGCGTCTTCGCCTTCGATATCGCGCGGGACCGACGCGATCGTCCCGACCGGACTGGTTTCGGTCATGCCCCAGAGCTGCAGAAGCGTGACCCCATAGCGCTCGTCGAATGCGCGCATCAAAGACTCGGGAACGGCAGAGCCACCGCAGATGACCAAGCGGAACGAAGACAAATCGATGTCCTTGCGTTCTCCATAGTGGAGAACGCCCGTCCAAATGCTCGGCACGGCACCGGCAAGTGTCGGGCGATGACGCTCGATCATGCCCACGAGAGGCTCTGGTTGCAGATACTGCGCCGGCTGGAGGAAATCGGTGCCAACCCACCAGCCCGCGTATGGCAGCCCCCAGCAGTTGGCATGAAACATCGGCACGATGGTGAGGATCATGTCGCTTTCGTTCAGCCCGGCGACCGCACCGGAGGTGAGCGCGTAGGAGTGAAGCACCGTCGAGCGGTGGCTGTAGACCACGCCTTTCGGATCTCCGGTGGTGCCGCTCGTGTACGCCATCGACGCCGGCGCGCGTTCGTCGAGAACCGGCCAATCGATACCCGGCGATTGGGACGACAAGAGGTCCTCGTATCGGTGAAGCTTGGCCCGCGGCGCATCGCGCAAGGGCGCATCGTCGCCGCTGCCGACCACGATGATGTGTTCGACCGTCTTCAGCTCTTTGGCAACTCGCCCGAGCAAGGGCACCAGCGAGTCATCGACGATGATCGCTTTGTCCGCCGCGTGGTTGACCACGAAGGCCAGCTGCTCGGGAAACAGTCGTATGTTGAGCGTGTGCATGACCGCGCCCATCGAAGAGATCGCGAAGTACGCCTCGAGATGCTCTTGGCTGTTCCAGCAGAAGGTCCCGACGCGTTCCTCCCGCTGGACGCCGAGCTCCATGAGCGCTTTGGCGAGTCGCTCCGTGCGATTGGCGACTTCGGCATAGCTGGCCACCCGGTCCCCACCCTCACCAACGGTGACCACACGGCTGCCTTGGTAAAAACGCCGACCATGCTCGAACAAATCCGAGATCAGGAGCGGCCGGTCCATCATCGTCGAGAAGCTCACCTAGATCTCCTTCAGCTCATCAACAGCGCTCAGTCGGCCTGGAAGCCCGCCGTCTTGTGTGAACCGTCGCAAAACGGCTTGTTCTGCGAATGCCCGCAGCGGCAGAGGGCTGCTTTCTTTCCGGTCCAAGCTTTGCGCCCGCTTGCCGCAACGATGGTGAAGTTGCCGCTGAGCAAGAGCGGCCCGTTGGGTGCGCGGCCGACCTTGAGGGTCCCGCCGGGCGCTTCGAACCCTTCCCCGCTGTCTCCGACCGCTCCATAGTCTTTGAAGCCCGCCTCCTCGTGGCTGTTGTCGCAGAACGGTTTGTTCTTCGATTGCCCGCAACGGCAAAGCGCTGCGCGGAAGCGGACTCCGGGCATGTCTTCGGCGGCACCGTCCACGTCCAAGTCTCCACGAACGTAAAGCGGACCGTTGTACATCACGTAGACGACGTTCTCCGCATCTGCGACCTCGCGGCTGCTTCCGTCTTTACGCTCGTACGTCAATGCGCCCGACGGACAGCGACCGACCACTTCCGCAACCTCATCCGGGTCCACCAGATCGGGCTGACACCAGGGTTGCCGGCCGCCGATGAAGAGCTCGTTGTTGGCCCGGCCGCACTCACCGATGTGAATGCACAGGCGCCCGTCCCAATGGACATCGGACTTGGCACCGGGGTACGTCACAACCTTTTTATCGCTCATGGGGCTTCTCCTGACAGTACGGCCTTGTTGGGCACCACTCTGAAGTCGGTTTTTTACTACAGCGAGCGGGAAACCACTACCGCGAACTGCCGCTAGATCGCGCGACACCTGAGGGCGTGGTACGCAAGCTGTCCAGATGGGGCATCACCACCACCACCATCCCGCCACCGACGCCGATGTCCAGGGCAACCGTCGACGATTGTCCATCGCGCTTGCGCTGACGGCCACGTACATGGTTGCCGAATTCGTGGGGGGCCTCGCAGCCAACTCCTTGGCCCTGCTCGCCGACGCGGGGCACATGTTTTCAGACGCAGCCGCGCTCGGCCTCTCTGTGATGGCAGTGACGCTGGCTCAACGCCCGGCGACCACGCAGCGTACCTACGGTTTTCACCGAGCGGAGATTCTCGCCGCACTCGCGAACGGCGCTGCGCTCGTTGCCCTATCCGCGTTGATCGCGCGTGAGGCCTGGGAGCGCCTCGCCCAGCCTCCCGAGGTACAAGGCGGTTTAATGCTGGCGGTCGCAGCGGGTGGCCTAGCGATCAACTTGGCGAATCTGATGATCCTCAGCGGGGGCCGTCAGAGCAATCTCAACGTCCGTGGCGCATGGCTGCACGTCATGGCCGACACCTTGGGAAGCGTCGGCGCCATGTCCGCGGGCGTCGTGATCTACTTCTTTGGGTGGCGATGGGCCGACCCCGTCGCATCCTTCGTCATTGCGTCGCTCGTCTTGTATTCCGCCTGGGGACTCGTGCGGGAAACCCTCGGCGTCCTCATGGAAGGCGTGCCAAAGGGCATCTCCATCCAAGACGTGACGTCGGCGCTGAGAGAGCTTCCGGGCGTGTTGGATACCCACGATCTGCACGTTTGGTCGTTGACGAGCGGGCGAAACATCGCGACCGCCCACTTGATCATCGCAGAAGACGCGGACCACCAGGGCATCATCGATGCGGCGAATCGAACTCTGGCGGTCCGCTTTGCCATCGAGCACGCGACCATCCAGGTCGAGCACGACGCGCTGGCGAGCCAGTGCAATCCGTGCGGCCCCGCCGCCTCTGCGGGCTAGACGAAGCTCAGCCGTCCAAAGGGCCACGGCTGGCGCAGCGCGCGCAAATGCAGATCTTTCCCTGCGCTTCGGCGGGAATCGACGCTAGCGCGCTCGGGCTCATCGTCGCCGCCATGCACCAGCACGAATCCGGATCGCGACCCGCGGCGACGGCGCAATCGTTGCTCTGTCCGCAGAGAGGACACCTGCTCGCATCATCGTAGCTGGGACGCTCGATCATTCCATTTCCGTGATGGCTTCCATTTCGGTGAACCGCTGCTGGTAGAGCTCGTCGATGTAGGAGTGCATCTCGTTGAGCCTCACGATCTGCTTTTCTGGGGTGGCCTCTTTCTCGTTCGCGTCACAGAGCTTGGACAGTTGCTCGACCGCCTCGAGCGAGCTGCTGGCGCGCGTTGCGGAAATCGCCACCAGCGCAGTCATCGCCAGGGCCGGCAAGGCAATCATCAAGAGGCGCGACCACACCCCCGGGGGCGTTCGCCGAACCATCCAGGGCGTCATCAGCACCAAGAGAATCGCCGCCAAGCTGGCCAAAATCCAGGGGCCGTGGCGGTGCCAAACGTGCCGCCATGCGCCAGCGGTTCGCTCCATGCGCGCTTCGTTGCACGGATCGGACTCCTTGAGGAAGCGAAGCTCGTCCTCGACGGCATCGGCGAGCTCTTCGGCTAGGCGTTCGTTGAGGCTGACGCGCGAAAGGTCGACGGCGCGAGCTTCCGAACGCTTCTCCGGAGGTACCATCGAGAAGCGGTTCACATAGACGGTGCGGCCGGAGCCGGCGGTGTACGAGTAGAACACCGGCGTGGACTGGGCCTGAGCAATGCCCGCAAGCACTAGGACCGAGGCTACGACGAGAATGCGCATCAGCTCTTCTTGGTGACGATGGAAAGAATCAGCATGCCGAGGACGGCGCTCACGAACGAACCGAGTATGATGCCGATTTTGGCCGACACCAAGAGCTCTCCGGAAAGGCCCAGCGCCGCGATGAATAGCGCCATGGTGAAACCGATGCCCCCGAGGAATGCGGCGCCGAAAAGTACTGGCCAGGTCACGCTCGCGGGCCTCGTCGCCCAACCGAGCTTCACCGTCAACCAGGAAGCGCCGAAGATTCCGATGGGCTTACCGAGGAGCAGCCCTGCAGCGACGGCGAGGGAAACCGGCTCGCCGATGCGATCGAGCTCGACCGCGACACCGGCATTGGCAAGCGCGAAGAGCGGCATGATGGCGAACGCCACCCATGGATGAAGCGCAATTTCCAGGCGAAACAGGGGTGACACAGCCTCTCGGGAGGCGAACGAAAGGTCCGCGACGAGGTCTCTGGCCTGCTCGATGCTGGTCTCTGGCTTGCGGAGCGTGTCGTTTACGTGCCGCAGGAAGCCGAGGAACCGCTCCCCACCGAGCCAAGGATGGACGGGCGTCAACAAGCCGACGACCACACCAGCTATGGTTGGGTGCACCCCTGATTCGAGCGTGCAGAGCCAGACCCAGAGGCCAGCGATGACGTAAATGCCGATCGAGCGAACGCCGAGTCGGCTCAGCAGGACAATCAGTGCGATTCCAACGGCGGCGCCGGCCAGCCAGGCGCCACTGATGGAATCGGTGTAGAAGACGGCAATCACCAATACCGCCAGGAGGTCGTCGACGATCGCCAAGGAAAGCATCAGGATGCTCAGCCCGCGGGGGATGCGGTTCCCGAGGAGCGACAGGCAACCCACCACGAATGCAATGTCCGTTGCCATCGGCACTGCCCAGCCCCGCTCCCCGGCCTCGCCGTATTGAAGCACGAGATAGATCAACACAGGCGCGACGACGCCGCCAAGTGCCGCTGCGACAGGCAGCGCCACCTTCCGGCGATCGCTGAGCTCGCCGATGACCATCTCGCGCTTGATCTCCAGGCCAATGACGAAGAAAAAGATCGCCATCAGCCCGTCGTTGATCCAATGCGCAAGCGAGTGTGAGAGCGCAAGGTTGCCCACGGCGAAGCGAAGCTCGTGGTGCCAAAAGGCGTCGTAGGTTTCAGCGTAGGGCGAGTTCGCGGCAAGCAGCGCGATGGCTGTGCAAATCAAGAGGACAACCCCGCTCGCCGACTCGATGTGTGTAAACGCTTGTAGCGGCCGCTGAAGGCGCTGAATCGGACGATTCGGCAGGTGGGTGATCCTCGAAAACGAGAGCTCTTCGTTGCCCATCGGCATCGCCTTATCGCGGAACGTGCTAGAAGGCCAGAGCCTATGTGGTTCAGCGAAACCCACGTTGCATGGTTGTTCCTTGCGGTGAGCCTCCTTGGAGCGGTGTTCACACTGAACGCCTTCGTGCCAGTGCGGCGAATTCCCGCTCTCTTCGTGCCCAGCTTCTTCGGTTCTTGGCTCACGGCTGAGCTGGCCCTCCACCACATCGTTTGGCAAGCCATCGCAGCTGTCTTGTTTCTCGAGCTCGGCGCCCTTTCGCACTGGCCTGGGCTACTCGGCATGGGGATCACGATCGCCTCCTGGCTTGGCCTTCTCATTCTGTTTCGCGACGGTCACAATACTCGCCACACGTTCGACGATGCGCTTGCAGACTTCGCCGAGCCCGAGAATGCGGCGCGCCTCCCGCTTGCGCAGCTCGTGGTGCCGTTTCTGTTCCGCCGCGCCGGCGTCAAAGTGATTCGCAACGTCACGTACCGGGAAGTCGCGGGCAAGACACTACGGTTGGACGTCGCGATGCCGGACGAACCGGGCGTCAACCGTCCGGCGATCATGCAGATTCACGGCGGCGCCTGGATCATCGGAGACAAGCGCGAGCAGGGCTGGCCCCTCATCGGACACCTCGCCGCGAACGGCTGGGTCTGCTTCAACGTCAACTATCGATTGAGCCCGGCCGCGACCTGGCCAGATCATCTGGTCGACCTCAAGTACGCTCTGAAATGGATTCGAGAGCACGCCGATGAGTACGGCGTCGACCCGAGCTTCATCGCAGTCACCGGTGGCTCGGCGGGCGGCCACCTCACCGCGATGATGGCCCTGACCGCAAACGACCCCGAGTATCAGCCCGGCTTCGGAGCTGCGGATACGAGCTTGCAGGCCGCGGTGCCGGTATACGGAGTGTACGACTTCGCCAACCGGCTGAACACGATGCTGCCGCGCTTTCGTTCTCAGATGCTCGAACCGATGATCATGAAAGCGTTCTTCGAAAGGGAGCCCGAGAAATTCCATCGCGCTTCCCCGCTCGATCGGGTCCACCCGGGCGCGCCACCCTTTCTCGTCGTGCACGGCGATCGCGACACCTTGGCTCCGGTCGAAGACGCGCGTCTCTTCGTCGAAACACTCCGAAACACTTCACGGGCTCCGGTCACGTACACGGAGCTCCGAGGCGCGCAGCACGCGTTTGACATCTTCGCGTCGCCCCGTACGGCCCGCATGCTCGACGGCACGCTGCGGTTTCTGACCGCCATGCGCGACCGCGCAAAAAATGCAGACGAGCCCCTATCGGCCGAACAATTTTCGCCTTCGGATCGCGCGCCCGCCGCCGTGTCCGACAACGTCTGACAGGCCCGTCACTTCAAGCAGATGACCGTGAGCGCGTCGACACGCGAAGCCACGAAGAAACCAGGCCGTTGCGTTTGACAAGAGTGTGGTCATCGTACGCACGATTTCCTAGTTGAGTAGGGCACGCGTCGGCACGCTGCTTGCACACTCGTCGGGCTCAGACGAGGCCGCAACATGAAAACCATTGTCATCTTGGGTGCTGGGACTGCCGGCACCGCGATCGCCAACAAGCTACGACGACGTCTCCCGAAGGACTGGGACGTGGCGATCGTGGACCCCTCCGGCACGCATCTCTATCAGCCCGGGTTGCTGTTCTTGCCTTTCGGAAATGAAACCGAAGAGCGAATCCTCCGGGAACGCGGATCCACGCTCGGCAAGGGAATCACGTGGCACCAAAAGACGGTCAAAGCGATCGACACCAACCGCCGCCTCGTCGAGCTCGAAAAAGGAGACGAGCTCTCGTACGACTTTTTGATCATCGCTTCGGGCACGGAGGTCCGACCCGAGATGATCGACGGTATGCTGGGCGAGGGCTGGCGGAAGAACGTCTTCGACTTCTACACGCTCGACGGCGCCAAGGCCCTCCGAGAAGGGCTCGCCAACTTCGAAGGCGGCCGCCTGGTCATCAACATCGTCGAGATGCCCATCAAGTGTCCGGTCGCGCCGCTCGAGTTTGCGTTCTTGACCGATGACTATCTCACGAAGCGTGGCATTCGCGACAAGACCGAGCTGGTCTACGCAACACCGCTCGACGGCGCCTTCACGAAACCACTCGCCTCCAAAACCCTCGGCTACCTCCTGGAAGACAAAGGCATTCAGGTCGAAACCGAGTTCATGACCGGCGAAGTCGACTCCGAGAAGAACGTGATTCGCTCCTACGATGAACGCGAGGTCCCCTACGACCTGCTCGTCACTATCCCGCCGCACATGGGGGCCGGCTTCCTCGAGGACAGCGACCTGGGCGACGAGCTCGCCTTCGTGCCGACCGACCCCCACACATTGGCCGCCAAGAACGTCGAGCGTGTCTTCTGCATTGGAGATGCCACCGACCTGCCGAGCTCGAAGGCAGGTTCGGTCGCGCACTTCCAGGCCGACCTGATGGCCGAAAACATCCTCGGAGCCATCGACGGCAAGGAGCTCGAGCCAAGCTTCGACGGGCATTCCAACTGCTTCGTCGAAACAGGCCACGGAAAGGCCATGCTGATCGACTTCAACTACGAGACGGAACCGCTTCCCGGGCAGTTCCCCATCCCGGGCATCGGCCCGCTGCCCCTGCTCAAAGAGTGCCGGCGCAACCACTGGGCAAAGCTGATGTTCCGACACGTCTACTGGCATGCGCTCTTGCCCGCGCGGCCGATTCCCATTTCCCCAACGATGTCGTTGGCAGGTAAACAACTCTCCGCCGCAGCGGAACTAGGAGGCGCATGATGTCACTCGAGGCTTTGCAAACCGATGCAGAGGGCTATCTCGCGAATCGCGACGACTGGTCTGAAGAGCTCGCGCAGGAGCTTGCATCGCAAATGGGAATACAGCTCGGAGACGAGCACTGGAAGGTGCTCAAGACGGCGCGCACGATCGAAGGCGAGTCCGGCTCGAGCCCCGGGCTCAGAAAGATCAGCAAGCGATCGGAAACGCCGATCAAGTCGATCTACAAACTCTTCCCCGATGGTCCAGCGAAGCTCATCGCCAAGATCGCCGGCATCCCCAAACCCAAGTCGTGCCTGTAGCCACGCGTTCTAGGAGAAAGTCATGACCGACACAGGAACCGAGAAGAAACGAAGCTTGAGCGTAATTTGCTCCAAAGGAAGCTTCGACATGGCCTACCCGGGGCTGATTTTGGCCAACGCGGCGCGGATGGCGGGTGTCGACGCCCGTCTGTTCTTCACGTTCTGGGGACTCGACATCGTCAACAAGAAGAAGATCGACCACCTTCACCTGAACCTCGTGGGCAACCCGTCTGCGCCCATTCCAGCCATGATTGCAGGCTTGCCGGGGGTCGAAGCCTTGGCCACGGCGCAAATGCGGAAGGAAATGGAGCGGCTCGACATCCCGCCGATTCGCGAGTTCATCGAAATGCTCGATGACGCCGGCGCCGATCTCTACGGCTGCCAGATGGCACTCGACATGTTCAAGCTCACGAAGGACGACTTGGTGCCGCAGGTCAAAGACGTGCTGACCGCGATGGACTTCATGGACATGAGCGAAGGCGCTCAGATCATCTTCGTCTAGTCGTAGACGAGCTCAATCGGAATCGTCACCGCCCCGCCCTGATAAGTGAACTTCGCATCCTTGTAGAGGGGCGGGCCAAATCTCTTTGATTTGGCATTCTGTGAAACGCCCCAGGGCTCTTTCGGGCTGCCGATCGCGTTGGTGTCGAGCTTGCCGTTGCCGTTGATGTCGACGAAAACCGATGCGGCGTACTCCCCTAGCCCCGTCCGCTTGAACACGCACGTGACGCTCTCCCCCTCGACATCAACCCAGGTTCGCCGAAGCGCACGACGATGTTTACGAGGGAAGCCTTTGTTCTGCCAGAACAGCGCGCAGGCCATCTGGCCTATCGTGCCCTTTCGAAGGCCCCTGATTTCGAGCGAGAGGATGTTTCTGGCGGCCGGGTCGTTGTCGACTTGCGCCCCCGAAGCGGGAGTCCAGATCAGCGAGCCGATCAGCGCGATGGCGACGAAAGTCGCACATGCCATTTTGGTCCAAACCATCGAATGCTCCCCGGATTCCCATGCGCGCGTCCAGCCCGTCCTCATGCCAGTTCGACGCAGAGATACTGCAAATGTTTAGACGAGGCGGGGAATTTTGCCAAATGCTTGGGCATGATCAGCCTCGCGCGGGTGCGTAGACTTTTTCGCACAGTGCCCCCAAACTCTTGACGCTCTTGCCTGGAAAGGAACCTTCGGTGCTCAGCACATGGCGTTCTTCGGTTCTGGCGTTCTCCTTCATGTGGCTTTGCTTCGGCTGCTCCAACGGCGAATCCAAGTCGGTCACGGTCGGTGCGGACTGGCCTACTGCGCCTCCGGAAGAGCAGGGCTTCGACTCGGCGGCACTTGCCGAGGTCATCGGGCAGATCGACGTGCAAGGCCTGCCCATCGATAGCGTGCAGGTAGCTCGAAACGGCGTCCTGATATTGGACGCGTACTTCTATCCGTACCTGGGAGAGCAAAAGCACGACATCGCGTCGGTCACCAAAAGCGTCACATCGACTCTGATCGGCATTGCGGTTGACCGCGGCTCGATGTCGCTCGATCAGGGCATGCTCGCCTCGTTCCCGGACCTCGCGCCTTCTCCGACGTTCGACGGCAAGTCCGACATCGACCTGCTGCATCTCCTGACGATGACATCCGGCCTGAGCTGCGGCCGGACCCCGGGAGAGCCCGAGCTCAATGAAATGATCGGAAGCGATCACTACGTGCAGTACGCCCTGGAGCTTCCCATGGCCGTCGCGCCCGGCGCCGAGTGGGCATATTGCAGCCCAGGCTCGCACCTGATGTCTGCGATGATCGCGAACGCCAGCGGAACGAGCACACTCGAGTTTGCCAAGGAGAACCTATTCGGGCCCTTGGGAATCATGGACGTGACTTGGCCCACCGATCCACAGGGTGTGAATCGCGGTTGGGGAGATCTGCAACTCTATCCGCGCGACATGGCACGAATCGGCCAACTCTTTTTGAACGAGGGCTCGTGGAACGGCGTGCAAATTGTTTCAAAGGACTGGGTCGAACTCGCATCGCAGTCCTTCGTGCTCACCGACGATGGTGAAACGGGCTACGGCTTTCAATGGTGGGTGCTCGCCGGAGCGTTCGAGGGCGTGTACGAAGCGCGCGGCCGTAGCGGCCAGGCGATCATCGTCTGGCCAGACAAAGACGTCGTCGCGGTTTTCACCGGACGTGGCCTCGACGTCCGAGGCGACGTGGCTCCGCTCTTGGTGGCGGGACTGAAATCCGACTCCGCGCTCGATGCGAATCCGGAGGCGTTCGCTCGGTTGAGCGAGGCCATCCGGAACGCAACCGAGCCCCCGCAGGCTGAGCCGGTCCCTACCCTTCCGCCCATCGCCACCGAGATCTCGGGCAAGGTGTACCGACTGGACCCGAACCAGTTCGGGGTGCGTTGTATTTCGCTCCGCTTTGACTCTCCCTCGGAGGTCTGGTTCGATCTCACGCTCGGGAGCGACGCATTCGAGCTACCCGTCGGCATGGACGGCGTGCCGAGGTTTTCGGAGACGGGCCCCATCGGCATCGCGATTGGCATCCTCGGACAATGGACGGAGCCCACCGTCTTCTCGATGGAATACGACGAGGTGGGTGGGCCAAACCACCTTCGAATCCGGGGGGATTTCGGAGCGAATGCCGAAAGCGTCGCGCTAGCGTTCAGCGACCCCGGCGGGTACTTCCCATCGCAGCTCGTTCAGGGGGCGTCGGTGCCGAGCTGCAACTGAAGCATCTGAATTCATAGCTGAGTTACGAACATCGAGATTAGAGACCCAGAGTTCGCAGGCGCGCTCAACGAGATCACAGTTTGAGAGCTTGGCGCCGCACGCACCAGTCGCTCAGCGGCAAGCCGCGTAACATTCCTGTCACCTTTTCGAGTCTCGCGCCTTGATCCAGCCAGCCACGGCGCGGACGACATCTGCCGGATCCCGTACCCATCGAACGTGCGCGCCGGGCCGAAGCTCCGACAGCGTTGGGGAGAGCGACGGGCACCGTCACCTTCTCCCGGCTCTTCGGATCGACGCATACACTGGTGACGCTCGCCTTCGCAAGCGTCTCGTCACGCACCGGCTCCAACACGAAGGCCGACCTCGGCCACGGAACTCTGCGTTTCAGCACAAATCGAGCGCATCGGCATCTCTTCGGCCGCCTTCCATTCGCAGAGCTCCCCTACCCGGCCCGACCCGTCGTCCGCGGGGCGAATCCAAACGAAGGTCTGCTCCCCGAGGCGGATCGTGCACTCTGGGTCGGCAAACGCCTGGGACCAAAACCCGCCGTTGTAGAGCGTGATCGGACCCACTTGCTCGCATTTGGGCTCGTGGGTGTGCCCAAAAACCACGCGGCGCGCGCCGGTGATCTTGAAGATCAGCTCCGCGAGAGTCGGCGTGAGAAGCGGTGTTTCGAAGACCGTCGCCCGAACGGAGGAGGCATAGGCCGCGTAAGGGAGCATGAGGATCAGCGCCGGCACGAACACCCAAAGCGGGCTGATCGGCAAAGCGATGTTGATGTGGAGGACCACCTGCCAGGCGAGGAAGAGCGCGATCAAGAGGAAGAACGCGCGGTCGAGCCACAGCTCGCGCGCAATTCGAAACGGATTGTTCGTCGCGGATGGGACGTGAAGCACGTTGAGCTTGCGAACCATCGATGGCGTGGCTTGGGCGCGCGCGGCGATCGATCGCACCTTGTCGTCGACGAGCATCGGATCGCGCATCGCGGGGAGCCAGTGCGTGCGAAGCGAGATCCACAGCGTCACATACGCACCCCAAACCCAGGTCCAAATCAACAGCGGCTGAGTACGCAACATGTACCGGAAGAAGAAACGCACGTACGCAGTGGCGCTCATGATGTAGTTCTCCGATTGGTGGGGATTGAAGTACCCCATTCCGTTGAGCATGTATCGCGCGGCAAGGTCGCCGAACGGAATCCGTACTCGCGGCTGCCCGTTCACTTCGACCAAGGGATCGATCGGGTCACGCACGACACAGTTGGGATCGTATTGGTGCCCATGGCTGATGTAGGTGTCCCCGCCACTCAGGTAGAACCAATTGCAGAACACGATCGGATCGTCGTCTTCTTCTTCGCCGATGTTCGATGGAAGAGCGGCGCCGAGCGCATCGCAAATCATCCGTTGGACCGAGGGCCAATAGACTTCGACGTCGTGATTGCCGACGACGAAGACCGCCCGGTTCCCCCGGGCGATGAACGCGCCCAGGGCCTCGAACCAGCGCGGGTGGTCATCGATGATGACCTTCATCTTGAATTGGCTTTTCCACTCCTCGCTTCCAAGTCCACGGACCCGTTCCAACCACTCGACGTGCCGGTCCTTGCTGGGCACGGTGGTGACGCTGTCGAAATCAAAAATGTCACCGTTGAGGATCAGCTCGATCGGCCCATCCGCCTTCTCCTCGATATGGGCGAGGAACCTCGCGAAATCGTCATCGATGAAGAACTCGCGACGCTTGTACGCCATCCAGAGCGGGCGCGCCGGGTCGGGCTCTTCCGCTTCGGTGAGGTGCATGTCGGAGACGACAAACGTGTGAAGGTTCAGTTCCATCGGGCCCAGTCATTGTGTCAGGCCTCGGAGCAGGACTCCAGCCAGCAGCGGCCTGCCAGCGGCCTGTTGTCGGACGGGGGTTTTGGCTGCTCAGCCGCCCATGGAGGCTACGTGCCGCTTTCGGCCGACGATCAGGTGGATCAACAGAAGCAGGGTCAGCCCGGTCGCGAATATCGCCACATACCAAGTGCCGAGCCCAGGACCCGCTTCCGTCAAGAAGTTCGCGATTTGCTTCTTGCCCAACATCGCTGGCATGAATGGCTCGACGGTCACCGGCGCTCTGGGGTCTAGATTATGGCCGAAGGTATAGAGCTTGTAATACAAGCGTCCGAAGCCGAATGCGCCTGCATAGGTCGTCATGACCAACAGGTCCAGCATGGATCCGACTTTTCCGATCACGGCCGTTCGCAAAGCTAGAATGATCATCGCGGCGAAGAGGAACGGAATCCAGTCGAGATCGCTGAGCGCGGCGCGGTCGAGGGGCGCCATACCGATGTAGTGATTGAGCACGTTGATCTCTTGGACGTCGTTGCCATCGTTTCCGCCATCGACTTTGTACGAGTAGATGTAGAGGTCGAGCCCTTGCGGATATTGCGGCGCCTTCATGTTGATGTGCCACATCGGTGCCGTGAAGCTCAGTCCGACGAAGATCGTGAGCACAGCGAGAACGATTCGTGCCCATGGGAAGATGGGCTCGTCCAAGAATCGATAGAATGCGTCCATTGCGTTTGACATTGTGCCCCCTCCAGGCGTTCCGTTCCTAAACGACGTCTCCTCGGCGCAACTTCCAAAGCCCGCCCATCCAAGCAAGCGACCCGAGCAACATGGGCCATGCGACACCGAGCGCGTAGAGCCCCGTGCCGCCAATCCGGTTCGCAAGATAGAAGCCAACCGGCCCCAAGACGCTGAGCTCGGGGTCAGCGGATGACAGCAGCGCCATTCGGATGCTCTGAACGGGGTTGAGAGCTGCCAGTGCAAACACGACCCTCGGCTCGACCCGCCATTGGAGCATCATGCCGGCCAGCGCGAAGTCCATGAGCGCGATCCCCGCCACCCAGATCAGCAGCAAGTACATCGTCGCACGCGCGGAGTTCTGCACCGTCGTCGACACCCAGAGGCCGATCCCGCAAAATGACCATACCAGAACGGAGCAGAGCACGAGACAGTGCCCGATGAAGCTCCAGGCGATTTGCTGTCCGAAGGCCAGACGCCCAAAAACGCCGACGGCGGCCATGAGCACCGCGAGGGGCAGCAGGAGGACCAGGAAACGCACGCTGGAGATGGCGCTGAAGAAGGCCCCTCGCGAAATCGGTTGACTGAAGAGGAGCTCCAGCGTGCCGTCGTCCCGCGCCTTGTTGACGACCAAACCCGTCGCGACGAGCGCCATCAAGGGCAACAGCACCAGCAGCGCATGGACATAAGAGACCAAGACCCTCCCGGTGCCGGTGAATCCGAACACCGTCGACTCGCGCATGCCCACCAGCAAGAACACCACGGCAAGCACCGCATAGACGACGATGCAGAACAGCAGCCAACGAGACCGAAGGACTTCGGCGAGATCGAGCTGGGCTACCGCCAAGTAGGACCGTAAATGCCGGTTCATGGCCCCCCATTCCGCTGGTGGGGGCCGTCCTGCACCCGCGATTTGGCCCAGTCGATGCCTTGCGCGTCGGGCGTCCCCCTGGGGACCGCGCGGATTGCGTAACCCATGGGGGACTCCTCGGCGGCAAGAAAGCCCACATCAGCCTCGGACAGCCAGCCGTCTTCGAGGTGATTGCGAAAATAGAGTGCGTGGACCGACGCTTCGTTCGATTGAAGGTAGTCGAAGAGGCAACCAGGGTCATCGAAATTCAGGACCTCGCCGTCCGTGGTTTGCAGTTGCGCTGCGAAACGCGGATCGCCCACATGCATCTTGCAGTGGGCGCACACCTCGGCATCCCAAACGACGGGAACGGCACCCGCTGCGAGCGTCACCTGGTTGAAGCGAACCAAGGCCACGACCACGACCACGATGGCAATCGCCAACAAGAGTGCCTTAATGATCTTGGTGGACATCGTCGATGCCTCCTCCTTCTTCGAGCTGGACGGCATCGGCGTCACGCACCAGCACATTGATGATCTGCCCCTCCAAGCGTTGAGAGAGTCGCGCGATGAGATCGAGCTTCTCGGCGCGGGTGGCAGTGCGGCTCCACCAGCCGGCCACCCCTGCCTGAAAGCCCATCGCCACCAGCGATTCGTGGTCGACACCGTTGCGGAGCTGGACGTCGATCGTGCTCAATGTCATTCGGTCCAGATAATCCTCGGTCGGCCCGAAGTACGCGAGCCGTCCTTCGTCCAGGACCATCACCCGATCGACCAATGTGCGAATCTCTTCGAGCCGGTGGGAACAAAGGATCAACGTGGCGCCCTGCGTACGCTCGGAGAGCAGATGGAACAGGTCTCTGCGGGACTGCGTGTCGAGGCTGGCGGTTGGCTCGTCGAGTACGTAAAGCGATGCTTCGCTGGCGAGTGCGAGCGAAATCAGGGTTTTCTGCTTCGCGCCGCCAGACAGATTGCAGAACGCCTGCCGCTCCGCAGCAGCCAGATCGATGCCGAGCTCTGCGCCCGCGCTCAGCACCGCGTCCGGCGAGATCTCTCGAACCCGCGTGATCGCCCTGATCACCTCACTTACGGACGCGTTGAACTTCGGTGCGATCTGCGGAACGTATGCAATCCGGTCGGCCGCCTCGATGTGCCGCTTCTTCTCGCCGTCGAGCAGGAGCTCCCCGTCACAGCGCAGCAAGCCGAGGATAATCCGAATCAGCGTCGACTTCCCGGACGCATTCGGGCCGATCAGCCCCACCTTCCCGCCACTCGGGATGCTGAAGTCGAGCCCTCGAAGTGCTTCGACTCGGCCGAACTGCTTTCGGATCGCCCGGCCGTCAACGCGCATCGAAGCGACTCCAGTCGACCGCGCCCATCTTGGGCCGCGCGTCGATCATCGTGGTTCTTGGCTCCACCATCGGAAAGAGGGAGCTGATGGCGTCGAGAAGCTGGAGCGTGATCGCGCCTCGAAAGAACTGCAGCTGCGGATACGTGCTCTCGAGCTGGCTGCTCAGTCGACGAAGCTCGTAGGGAATGTCGCCGAAACCATCGCGATCCATGTCGTAACCAGCGTAGTCGTCGAAAGAATTCCCGTCCCATTCGACGTCCAGCGCGTCACCGCCTCCCTCCACCTGGAGTTGGCTACGATTGCTCACGAATTGGTTGCCCCGAAACGCGTTTCGCTTTTCGCTCGAGTGCATGAGCACGGCCACCTCCGAATGAAAGAACGCGTTGTTCTCGAAGGTGTTGAAGTCGTCGGGTTCGAGCGGTGCGGTATCCATGTAGACGCCCTTGGTGTTCGCGATGAACGCGTTGCCCGACACCGTCAAGTTGCCGGACTCCTTGATGCCGAGGCCCATGCCACCCGGGCCCGTCGACCGAGCAAGGAGGTTGTCGCGCAGCACCAAGTTGCGGCTGTACATGATGAAAATGCCGACCACGTTGTCGATGTAGCGATTCCCTTCGACGTGATTGTCGTGGCTGTACATGAAGTGTGTGCCGTATCGGCTTCGGACGACCGTATTTCCAACGAGTCGATTGCGGCTGGAGTACCAGACGACCATGTCGCGGCAGCCGATGACCTGATTGTCGCGAACCACCGAGTCACGGGTCTCCCAGAGTCGAATTCCGTCTCCTCGAAGGCCGAGGGGGCCATCGTCGGGGCCTTGCACGACGTTGTTCAAAATCGATGCCCGGTTGGCCTTTTCGATCAGCAGCCCAAAAGCCGCCCCCTGAACCCGAACGCCCTCCACGCGGACATCGTCGGCAACGACGTGCACAGCCGCATCGAGCGTGTCGAAGCGGCCACCGCTGCCATCCACGGTCAGTCCAGCGAGCGACGAGCCGCTCCCGTCGATTTGGATGGTCGTCCCCTTGCCCGCGGAACGAATCACCGCATCGCGAGGACCCCAAATCTGGACCCGCTTGTCGACTGTCAAAGGCCCGGGGTATGACCCTGGCTCCAGACAAAACGCCGCCCCTTCTGGGGCGCCGTCGACGGTCGACTGCAGGTTCGACCCTGCAGCGACCGTCACACAGTCGCGTGGCCTCGGGGGCGCCGGAAACGCCGCCTGATCAAAGAGAGGCGGCGCGTCCTGAGACGCACATGCCGCTAGCGCGATGAGCCCGAACACGCACCAGCGCGCACGGCCGGGAGCGTT
This sequence comes from Myxococcales bacterium, assembly GCA_029862185.1. Classification (GTDB taxonomy): domain Bacteria; phylum Myxococcota_A; class Polyangia; order Polyangiales; family Houyiibacteriaceae; genus SG8-38. The sequence continues at coordinate 21,660 of JAOTXX010000039.1, read as the reverse complement.
CAGCCCGCGGCCGACGCGTGGGGCGCCGCGGATCAACTGGGTTCCACCAAGAGGTAGCCCGCCATCTCGAGGTGGAGGGCCGAACAGAACTCAGTGCAGTAAAATGGGAACGTTCCCTCTCTGTCCGCCAAGAACGTGATGTCGACGTGCTTGCCGGGCTCGAGGCTGCTGTGAACGTTGTACGAGCCGACGGTGAAACCATGGGTTGCATCGTGGGCCTGCTCCACGTTGGTGATGTGCAGGTGGACCGTGTCGCCCTTCTTCACACGGACGATGTCCGGGGTGAAGTGGCTTCGCACCGAGGTCATGTAGACGTGTACGTCCTTGCCTTCGCGCTCGATACGCTCCTTGCCCGCGGTGACCGCATTGGGATTGGGCTTGTCGGTGACGACGTCGTAGCCAGCGGGCTTGTAAACGTCGGCGGGTTTGAGCTTATCGGCCTTGATCATTTGAGCGTAGTGCGGCTCGCCAAGTGGAAGCGGCATGTCGTAGAGGAGCTGCATCGGTTCGCTGTTGATGTTGATCAGCTGAAAGTTCTGCGGAAGCAGCGGACCAACCTTCGAGAAGCGATCGAGTGCCCACTTGTTCATCGCAATCAGGTACCCACCATCGGGGCTGACGGTGTCTCCCTCGGCCGCCACGATGTGACCGACGTTATAGTGCACTTTGACCTTCTCGAGCATCTTGAGGTCCTTGAGCGACCACTTTGCGACCGTAGACTCGATGAAGACCGAGGTGTAGGCGTTGCCCTTGTCGTCGTACTGCGTGTGAAGCGGACCAAGGCCGATCTCGACCTGGCCTCGAATGCTGTCGGCAAAGGGAAGGATCGGAATGCCGTACTGGTCTTTCCCGTCGTACTTCTTGGCGTCGATGAGGCCCTTGAGCTTCTCGAAGCTGTAGACCGTGGCGTGCGTGTCGAGCTTCCCCGAAACCACGAGCTCCTTGCCATCTGGCGTGATGTCCACGCCATGCGGGCTCTTCGGCTCGCCAACGAGGTGCAAAAGACCCTCTGCATTGGTGGTCTCGAGCGAGATGACGTCCATGCCCGCGATCTTCGTCGTCTTGCCAGCCTCGTAGACAGCCTCGGCCTTCTTGAGGTCGATGATGTGCAGGTAGTCCATGTCGTTTTGGGAAGCGCCCGACTCCATGGGCGGGTTGCCTTCCAAGGTGCCACCCCAGCTCATCTCCGTGTTGAACGAGTTGATGAACACCCAGCCTTCGCTTGCGAGCTTTCCAGCATCGGCGAGGTCCTGCATGTACGGCGGAAGCTCCATGGCGAAGGATTTCGAGCGATCAATCTTCCCCTTTTCGCGATCGAACTTCCAAAAGATCACCGCGCCGCGGTACTTATCCTGATACTCCTCGATCGGTGCGTAGCCACCGCCGAGAGGAGCCGGGTACTGGCTCGACTCGATGACGTACTCGGTGTTCGGTGTCACGAAGGTCGCGCCGTGGTCGCTCTGAATGAGCGGCGAGGTCACGATCTCCTTGGTGACGAAGTCGTGCAGGTCGACGACCGCGATGCGGGCGTTCGCCTTGTCGTTTACGAAGACGAACTTGCCGTCGTACTCACCGTTGGTTTCGGAGAGCGCCGGATGGTGCATGTCACCCCAGGTCATGTCCTTGCCAAAACGGCTGCCTCCTTCGAGGACAGCATTAGACTGGTCACCGTAGCCGTAGCCCTGCCAAGGCTCCGGGGTGAAGACGCCGACGTACTTCAAGATTCGCATCGACGGGACGCCGATGACGATCATGTTGCCGCCGTGACCGCCCGACGCGAAGGTCAGGTACGTGTCCTTTTTGCCGGTGGGCGTGTAGGTCTGAAGTGCCGCACTCACGTCGGCTTCGTTGAGCCCGCGCTGCTTCATCAAGTCGGCGGTGGAGCTCGCGGGAGCCTGTGACACCTGTGCTGTCTGCTGTGGGCCGCATCCGATGCAGACCATCGCAGCCAACAGAACCCCGATACTTGATGCGCCAAACGCACCAATCCTGTTGAACTTCATTACATCTCCTCAATTCCCTCAGCGAAAGGGAAATCCTCCAAACGAGCCCCCCCAGCGAACGGGGCGCTCTTTACACCACTCTCCTCAGAACGGGGAGAGAACAACTGTCTCAAGCGTGGCCCTCTGGCTGAGCCGGAGCCTTCTGCGCCGAAGCGGGTTGCAATAACTACGCCAGATAGCACGACAAGTCGGGCTACTTCCCAAGGCCACGAACGTACTTCACGAGCTCGGCGACCACTTGCGGCTTCGCGTCCAGGTCCGGGTTTGCAGGCATCGTCGCAGCCTTGCCGACGGCGGAGCCGCCGTAGATGACGATCTTGCGAAGGTGCTCGTCCGTGACCGAGTCCTGCCACTCTGGGGACGTGAAATCCCGTGGCTTCGGGTCGAGTGCGGCCGAGCCGGCGCCGTCCCCTTTGCCCCCTTCGCCATGGCAAACGATGCATCGACTCTGGAAAATCTCCGAAGCCGCCGCGACCGGGTCGACCGCGGGTTCCTCGGCAGGGGCCGGAGCAGGTGCGGGCTCTGCAGCCTTGGGCTCAGTGGGCGCGGCTTCCTTCGGGGTGCAGCCCGAAATCCCAACGATCAATCCAATGAGCAACCCAATCCACTTTGCACGCATAGACCCTCCTGGTTGGAGCGGAGTCTAGGCTCACCCACACGGGGAGCAAACCCCCGCCAGGAGAAAAAAATTCGCCAAATTCTCCTGCCGCGCACGATTTGCGCGTCGCTGCGAATCCGAGGATTTGGAATGCCGGGGTGCAAATTGTCCGTCTATACTCCGCACGCGCTTGGAGGCATTTCCTGCGGGGAGGTTGTAATGAAGGATCTTGTGAGAATCGTGGTCATGGGAGGGCTCGTCGCTGGGCTCGCGATCGCCGGCTGCAAAAAGCAGGAGGCAGCACCCGCTGCGCCCGCCCCAAGCGCGGAGGCAGCCCCCGCAAAGGAGGCGTCGAACGTTCCGCCGCTGCACGAGAACAACATCGTCAGCATTGCCCTCGGTTCGAAAGATCACACGACGCTGGTCGCTGCACTGAAGGCAGCGGACTATGTGACTTCGGTCGCGGCGTCCGGCCCGCTCACCGTATTCGCCCCGACCAATGACGCCTTTGCGAAGCTGCCCGAAGGCACCGTAGAAAACCTGGTCAAGCCCGAGAACGTCGACGCGCTTCGGGAAATCCTGAAGTACCACGTCACCACGTCCGCCATTCAACCGAGCTGGTTCAAGGAAGGACAGACGCTGTCGATGGCCAACGGCAAAAAGGCGATTGAGCACGTGAACGGCGAAGAGCTTTCGCTCAACGATGCAAAGATCATTGCGCGGATTCCCGCCGAGAACGGGATGCTCTACGTCATCGACACCGTGCTGCTGCCTCCTGAGGAATAGGCCTTGGGATGACGAGCTACTCGGCTTCGCTTCCAGATCGTGCACTTCGACTGGTCGCGTTTGTGGCCGTGATGGCGTTGCTGTCTGCTTGTAGCAATGGCAGCACGTCGAGCTCGCCCCTAGAGCCCATCGAGGATGGGACCTATTTCGTCCGGGACGACGACGGCCGCGTCGTGATCTTGCGCGGTATGAACATCATGAGCTCGGCAAAGGGGCATCCCGAACGTCTTCCCGATCTGCAGGCGGAAGACGTGGAGCGCTATGCGCGGCTCTGGGGCTTCAATGTGGTCCGTTACCTGATCTTTTGGGACGCGGTCGAGCCGTCACCGGGCGAATACGACCATGCATATTTCGACAAGACCGAAGAACGCCTCGACTGGTTTGCCGACAACGGGGTCTACGTGATCCTCGACATGCACCAAGACGTGTACGCTGCGCGTTTCTGCTGTGATGGCGCACCCGAGTGGGCAATCGAAGACGACGATCTGCCCTTCGACCAGAATCCGGTTTGGTCGTTGAACTATTTTGCGCCCGCCGTGATGGCGGCGTTTGACAATTTCTTCGAATATCCGGGCGAGCACAGCGATTTGCAGGACCACTTTGCGGACGCCTGGGCCGCCGTGGTCGCACGCTTCAAAGACCACCCGGCTGTCCTTGGCTACGATATCTTGAACGAACCGTCACCGGGCTCCGTCTACGATGCGCGTGACATCACGGTCACCCCTCCGGATGGGGACGCCGCCGATTTCGATCGGACGCTATTCACGGATTTCTATCGTCGAATGATCGCAGCGATTCGCGCGGTCGACGAGGATGGCTGGATTTTCTACGAACCTCGCGTCGCGGCGCCCGCCAACGGGCAGCCATCGTTCATCCTGGAGCTCGAGGACCCGCGCGAGGGCGAACCGCGTATCGGATACGGACCGCACCTCTATTCGGTCCAGTTCGAGTTCAACCAGGCCTACGACCCCGACTCCGATGTCACGCTCGAGAACTGGGAGGCCAGCCGCAATGTCGAGACCAGCGTGCAGAAGGCGCCTCTGTTGCTCGGAGAGTGGGGCTTTGACCCGAATTGGCCGAATGCCGATCTCTTCATGCGAGAGCTCCTCGACATGGGTGACCGCATGATGCTCGGCTGGACCTACTGGTCCTACGACCCGGGGGGCTGGGGCATCTGGGAGCGAGGCGAGCAGGGTCAGTTCCTCGAACGTGAGAATGCCAATCAAGTCGTGCGGCCGTATCCGCAACGCGTGGCCGGCATCCCTCGTTCGTTTTCGTACGATCCCGACACCCGCGAGTTTTCGCTCGCATTCGACCCGTCGCCGTCCGCAACGCTGCCCACCGAGGTTTACGTACCGGAAAGCCGCCACTATCCAGATGGCTGGTCCCTCGATGGATGCGATGAAGAGCGCGGTTGCAGCTGGACATGGGACGCGAACGTGGACATTCTCCAGGTTCTCACCCCCAACCAGACCGCCCGGGTCGAGCTGACGATCACTCCGGGCGGCTAGTCCGTAGAGAGGTCTCGATGAGCAAGCTGGACGGCAGACGCGTATTGATCACAGGCGGAGCGCAGGGCATCGGCCTGGAAATGGCGATCAAGTTCGCGGGGCGCGGTTCGAGCATCGTCCTCGGGGACCTCGACGAGGAAAAGCTCGTCGAAGCCACCGCGACGATCGCGGCCCTGGGTGTTCCGGCCTGGGGCTTTCCGGTCGACGTCACCAATCCCGCGAGCATTGCAGCGTTCAAAGCGCAGGTCGACGCCGAAGCGGGTCCGATCGATGTTCTGGTGAACAACGCGGGAGTCGTCTTCGGCGGGCCATTCACCAAGACGCCGCTCGACGACCATTTCAAGACCTACGAGGTCAATACACTAGGTGTCGTTGCGATGACGCACGCGTTCTTGGACGACCTGGTCGCAAGGCCGGAAGCCCACCTGGTCAACATCGCGAGCGCATCGGGCTTCATCGGCCTTCCCTACGGTTCGAGCTACGCGTCGAGCAAGTGGGCAGCCATCGGGTTCTCCGAATCGATTCGCGCCGAGCTCAACGTGGAAGGCCACAAGCACGTTCACGTGACCATCGTCTGTCCGAGCTACATCGGCACCGGCATGTTCGAAGGCGCCGAGGCCCCCAAGGCCACACAGATCCTCGAACCGGACTTTGTCGCTGAAAAGGTCGTCGAAGCCGTAGAGCACAATTCGGTCTACGTGAAAGAACCCTGGATGGTGAAAATCACCCCCCTCCTGCGCGAGCTCCTGCCGACGAGCCTCTACGATCAGATCTCTCATCTCTTCGGCGCCGACACGTCGATGGCCCACTGGACGGGCCGTCACGGCGGGGCCAAGCCGGAATCCGCGGAGCAACCCGCGAGCAGCGATCAGCCCGAAGCCGAGCGGTAACGCGCGAGGAACGTCTGAACGAGCTCGTGCGTCAGAAGCTCGCGGGTGTCGGGATCCATCTGCCCCTCGAGGAGCTGGGGCCAGAACAGCACGCCGGCCGTCATCTTCCCAAACATGTGGGCCGCGAGCTCCGGGTCCGGAACCGAGAGACGCCCCGCTCGGTCGGCTTCTCTTAGCCAATTGGCCAAGATGCTTTCGTCCTCGGCCACGCGTGCGATGACTTCTCGCAAGAGATCCGGCTGCTTGATGTACACGCCGAGCACGACGCGAGTTAGGCAGCGCGCGGATTTGTCCTCCGAGAGGAGTGTCTTGGCGCGAACGAAGTCGATCAGTTGTTCTTCGAGGGAGCGGTTCGAGTCCCAGGCGACCTGATGAAGAGCCATGGATTCCTCGAGAAGCCTCGCGACCACGGCCTGAAAGAGCGCCTCTTTGCTGCCGAAGTGGTTGTAGACGGTGCGTTTCGAAGCTCCGGCGAGCTCGGCGATTCGGTCCATGCTCGTCGACTCGTATCCCTCGTCCCGAAACGCAGCGGTCGAGGCGGCCAAGATGGTCTCTCGCTTGGCAACAAACCGTGATTCTCTCTGTATTTCCATGAACTTAGCCCAAAACTACACTGTGCAGTGCATTTTTCTCTTGACCTCTTCACAAGAGAAACTACACTGTGCAGTGTAATCTATATGAGCCCGGAAGCAAGCCCTGATTGCGCCAGCCGGAGAGATTGAGGAGATTCGCGATGCGAAACAGCTCTAGACCAAGCCGCGGCATGATGAGCCAGACTTTTCCAATGGCGGTTTTCCTAAGCGCGTGGTTGATCGGCACCGTGCCGGGGCACGCCGCTGCGACCGAAGCACAGGAGGAAAACGCGGGGATCTTCACGGCGCAGATCCCGGAGCAGGGTTCGGAGATCGCCGGCGGCCACGCGGTGCTCGTCGTCGACAAGCCGATTGACGAGGTGCTTCCCATCGTTCTCGATTACGCCAACTACGTACGCTTCATGCCCAACTTCACCAAGTCTAGGGTGCTCGCACAGCGAGGGAGCCGGGCGATGGTGTACATGGAAGTCAGCGTCGCCAAGGGCATGTACACGCTCTACGGCCAGCTGAACCTCGCGGAGCGTCCCCAAGACGGAGCGTCGCGAGTCGTCGAGGGAAGGCTTCTTGACGGTAACATCGACGCCTTCAACGCGAGCTTCAAGCTTACCCCGGTGGACGACGGGGCTCGCACCGAGATCGACTTCAAGATCTACGTCGACCCAGCGCTCCCTCTGCCTTCGTCCATCTTCAGCAGAGAGAACGAGCGAGCCGCTGGCCGAACCGTCCGAGCCCTGCGCGCACGGATCGCCGAAGCGCCAGGTGGCTCGGCCTAAACGCCTAACGCACTTCTGACACACGACCCGGAAATCACGAGGAGTCCATGATGAGCAAGCACGACTGGAGCGCGGAGGCGCTTGGTGACCAATCCGGCCGCATCGCGATCGTAACCGGATCGAATAGTGGAATTGGGTTCGAAACCGCCCGCGTCCTCGCCGGAAAAGGCGCCACGGTGCAGATGGCATGTCGAAACCTCGAAAAGGCGAATCCGAAGGCCGACGAGATTCGCGCAGCGCATCCCGGCGCCGATGTCGAAGTGATGCAGCTCGACCTGTCGGATCTGCGCTCGGTTCAACGTTTCGCCGACGCGTTTCGAGCCAAGCATTCGCGCCTCGATCTCTTGATCAACAACGCGGGTATCATGGTGCCTCCGTACGGCAAGACCGCCCAGGGCTTCGAGACGCAATTCGGGGTCAACCATCTCGGCCACTTTGCACTGACCGGGTCCTTGCTGGACCTCATCACCAGCACGCCCGATGCGCGCGTCGTCACCGTGAGCAGCGTCGCCCACCTGATGGGAAGGATCGACTTCTCGGATCTCAACTGGGAGAACGGCTACAAGGCGCAAGCCGCATACGGGCAAAGCAAGTTGGCGAACTTGCTCTTCACCTACGAGCTACAGCGGCGCTTGGCGGCCGCTGGCAAAGCCACCCTCGCCGTCGCGGCACACCCAGGTTGGACCGAAACCAACCTTCAGGCGCACACCAAGGCCGTGCGGTTCATGAATCGATTCTTTGCGCAGAATGCCCTGATGGGTGCCCTACCGACTCTTTACGCCGCCACCGACCCGAGCGTACAGGGCGCGGAGTACGTCGGCCCGAGCGGCTTCATGGAGATGAACGGGCCGCCCAAGAAGGTGAAGTCCAACAAGCGCTCGCACGATCGGAACGTCGCCGCACGCCTTTGGAACGTCTCTGAAGAGCTGACTGGCGTTCACTTCCAGATCTAGGGATCGCCCTATCCGACGCTGGCAGCCGCTCTGCAGCTGACGCTGGCACCGATGTCGACGTGTGGAGCGGCGCGGGGGAACGTGACCCGATTGAAATCTCTGGGCCACAATTCAGAGCGAATTCGGCTGCTTGACAGGGGCGCAACTCACGCTATCCCTCGCAGCCATTCCAGCGTAGCTCAGTTGGTAGAGCGGGCGACTGTTAATCGCTTGGTCATAGGTTCGAGTCCTATCGCTGGAGCCATCTTCTAGTTCTTCACAAGAGCGTGGGGGCCTCTTCTGTTTCCGCAGCGTGGGCAAGTCCTATCACCTGCTGGCTGCTGCCGGGGGTTGGATGCACCGCAGGGTCTGTTCCGCGATCTCCAGCTCTTCGTTGGTCGGCACCACCAGTACCGAGACTGTGGCGCCTTCGCGGTGGATTGCGCGGCTGCCCATCGCCTTTGCCCGATTGCGGGTTTCGTCGACCTCCACTCCGAGCGCACCGAGGCCTTCGCAAGCCCGCTCGCGGATGTCGGGCGAGTTCTCGCCTACGCCAGCCGTGAAAACGATGGCGTCCAGGTGACCGAGCACGGCCGTGTACGCGCCGATGTACTTGCGAATTCGATGGACGTACACGTCGAGGGCTAGACGTGCACGCGGGTCGCCGATTGCTTCGCGTTGGAGGACGTCGCGCAGGTCGCTGACTCCGCAGAGGCCTTCGAGGCCGCTCTCCGCGTTGAGGTCTGCGTTGATCTCGTCGACGCCCATGCCTCGCTGACGCGCTAGGTAGATGAGCACACCGGGGTCAATGTCGCCAGCGCGCGTCCCCATGACCAAGCCCTCGAGAGGGGTCAGGCCCATGGAGGTATCCACGCTCTTGCCTTTCTCGATGGCGGTCACGCTGGCGCCGTTGCCCAGATGGAGCACGATCAGGTTGAGCTCGCCGAGCGGTCGGCCGAGTTGCAGGGCGGCCTGCTTCGCGACGTACGCATGAGAGGTGCCGTGGAAACCGTAGCGGCGGACGCCGTGGGATTCGTACCAATACTCCGGGACCGCGTACCGATAGGCGTGCGGCGGAATGCTTTGGTGGAAGGCTGTGTCGAAGACGGCGACCTGGGGCACGTCCGGCCGGCGAGCCATCGCTACCTCGATGCACAGGAGATTGGGTGGGTTGTGCAGGGGCGCGAGCGGGGAGAGCTTCCGAATGGCCTCGATCACCCGTTCGTCGATCACGCAAGGGTCGCGGAACTCCTCCCCCCCGTGGACGACTCGGTGTCCAATGCCGACGAGCTCGCTGCGATCTTCCGCTACACCGCCGTCGTCGAGCAAGCTCATGATTCGGTCGAGGGCAGCGGCGTGATCCCGTAACGCGCAGTTGACCACGTCTTCGTGGAGCGCCCCCGTCGAATCCCGCTGTCCGTGAACGAGTCGGCTGCCCGGCTCGCCGATCCGCTCTGCGGCTCCCTTCGCCAGCAAGGTCCGGTCGCGCATGTCGAAGAGCTGGTACTTGATCGAGGAGCTTCCCGAGTTGAGAACCAGAACCCTCACGGCTCGCTCGACGGGATCTGGGCCTGGATGGCCGTCACGGCCACGGTGTTGACGATGTCGGGCACCGTGCATCCCCGGCTCAGATCGTTGACGGGCTTCTTGAGGCCCTGAAGGATCGGCCCGATGGCCACCGCGCCCGCGGAGCGCTGCACGGCTTTGTAGGTGTTGTTGCCTGTATTGAGGTCGGGAAAGATGAACACCGTGGCCCGCCCGGCCACCTCGCTGTCTGGGAGCTTCTTGCGTGCCACCCCAGCGTCAACGGCAGCGTCGTACTGCATGGGACCTTCGATCAGAAGATCGGGGCGACGGGCGCGGGCAATCTTGGTGGCCTCGCGGACGTGGGCCACATCGTCTCCGTCACCGGAGGCGCCGGTCGAATAGGAGAGCATGGCGACGCGAGGTTCGATCCCGAAAATCGCTGCGGTCTCCGCGGAGCTGATGGCGATGTCCGCGAGCTGTTCCGCATTTGGGTTCGGATTCACCGCACAGTCACCGTAGACCAGCACCCGGTCACGCAGACACATCAGAAACACACTCGACACCACCGAGACTCCTTGCCGGGTCCGAATGAACTCCAGCGCGGGACGAATCGTATGCGCCGTCGTGTGGGCGGCGCCGGAGACCATCCCATCGGCCATTCCCTTGTACACCATCATGGAGCCGAAATAGCTCACGTCGCCCATGGAATCGTGCGCACTGTGCTCGGTCACGCCCTTGTGCTTCCTCAAGTCCAAGTAGGTATCCGCGAAGTCGGAACGCCAGTCGGAAGTGAGCGGGTCCACGAACAGCGCACGGTCGAGATGGAGCCCCAGCGTGGAAGCCAACTCCCGAATCTCGGCCGGATCGCCGAGCAAGGTGAGATCGACCACCCGCCGCCGCAGCAAGATTTCTGCGGCGCGTAGAATGCGCTCGTCCGTCCCCTCGGGAAGGACGATGTGTTGACGGCTGATCTTCGCCCGTTCGATCAGCTCGTACTCGAAACGCAATGGCGTCACCCGCGGCGAATGGCTCACCTGGATGCGCTCGGCGAGCTCGGGCAGGTCCACGTGTTCCTCGAAGAGCCCGAGGGCGGTCGCAATTTTGCGGTCATCCCCGGGGCGAATTGCCCCTCCCACCGCGTTGACCTTGGTCGCGGTGGTAAAGGTGTCGTCAGCGACGCCGATGACGGGCACCGCCGTACGCCTCAAGCCCCTGATGAGCCGAGCGACTGGTTCCGGTGGCTCGAGCCCGCCGGTCAGGACGATGGCAGCGATGTTCGGAAAGGACTCGGAACGCACCGACGCCAGACAGGCGAGAACGACGTCGGCCCGGTCGCCGCCGGTGATCACCACCGAGCCCGGCCGCAAGTGCGTAAGGACGTTGGACAGCTGCATCGCTGCCACCACGAACTCGCGCGCAAGCCCCTGCAGACGTTGCTCGTCACCGAACATCAGCTTGCCATCGAGGGCGGCCATGACCTGGGCCACGCTCGGATGACTGAGCGTTTGCTCCTCCGGCACCAAGTAGGCGGGATCTTTGCCGCGCCATTTCTCCGCGAAGCGTTCCTTGACGTCTGCGAGCTGGTCGGGGGCAACTCGGTTGACCAGCGTCGCTACGATGGCGCAGCCCTCCCGTTCGAACGCGCGCCGAGCAGCCCTGACGTCCTCGAGAATCTCGTCCGGCTCCCGGTCCTGGCCATTCGCCACGAAGAACACCGGGATGCCCAGGTGAGCGGCCACGCGCGCGTTGAATTCGAACTCGAACGCCGCTCCAACCCCCGTGTAGTCGCTGCCTTCGCAGACCACGAAGTCGCATTGGGACTCCAGATGTTTGTATCGCCGAAGGATGCGCGCCAGCAGCTCATCGGATCGATCGGACCCGGCCATGACGCGCGCCTCGTCGTACGGGCCACCGCTCGACGCTTCGGCGTCCTGCTTCAGCGCGTAGCGGTACCGCATGAGGCTAATCTCACGGTCCGATTCCGCGAGCCCGTTGACCACCGGTCGGAAAAACCCGAGGCGTTCCACCCGCCGAGAGGCCAATTCCATCAAGCCAAGCGCCGCGAGCGACTTGCCAGCACGCGGTTGTATCGATGCAATGTAGACGCCCTTTGCCACGTACTGCCTCTCCGGCGCCGGAGAATGCCATCGCAACCGCTCTCTTTCAATGAGACGGGACAGTTTTGATTGCCAGCGGGTGACGTCGCGTCCGCTTTGCGCTAGAAGCGTGTGCTCGGAGGAGCAACGTTGACGAGCAGCAAGCTAAGCAAAAACGATACCCCAGTCGTGGCGATTCTCACCGGTAGCCCGAACGACCTTCCCGTCGTGCTCAAGGGCCGTGACGTTCTCGATGGCCTCGGCATCCCCAACGATGTGCGCGTTCTATCCGCACACCGGACCCCGCACGAAACGGCCGAGTACATCGCGGCCGCGGAGAAGCTTGGCGTTGAAGTCTTCATCGCCTGTGCAGGGATGGCTGCCCACCTCGCCGGAGTGGTGGCCGCTCACACGACTCGACCCGTCATCGGCGTTCCAATCGCCGCTGGCGCGCTGCAGGGTGTGGATGCGCTTTTGGCTACGGTCCAAATGCCCCCTGGCGTTCCAGTCGCCACGGTCGGGATCGACGGCGCAAAGAACGCCGCATTCCTTGCTGCGCGGATTGTCGCCCTGACGCACCCAGAGGTTCGGGATCGCCTTCTCGACTATCTCAACGAGAGCCGAAAGCGCTACGATTCGCCCGACCCTGCCACTCCGGGCCAAGCAGCGACTTGACGCTCGATGCCGTGATCCTTATGCGCTTCGAGTAAACGTTTCATGTCGCTCGGTCGCATCCTCATTTTCTTCGGCGTCATATGTGGCTTGACGCTGGGCACTCACTACTACCTCTGGGCGCGTCTGATTCGCGACCCGATGTGGCCGTCCCCTTGGCGCCAAGTCGCGACCATCGCCCTGGTGCTGCTCGCGTTGTCGATTCCCGCATCGATGCTTGCTTGGCGCATGTTGCCTCGCGATCTCGCGATCCCAATCTCTTGGGTCGGCTACGTATGGATGGGCTCGATGTTTCTCTTGCTCGTGCTGCTCTGGGGCGGCGAGCTCGCGCGTTGGAGCTGGGTGAAGTATGCGAGCTTCGCCTCGGTCAACGGCGGCCGACGCGAGTTCCTCGCTCAACTGCTTGCCGGTGGCGCTGGTGCCTTCGGGCTCGCCCTCTCGGGCTGGGGCGTCTGGTCGGCGATTCGGCCCGTCGAAGTCAAGCGGGTCGCCGTGCGGCTCAAGAAGCTTCCGGGGTCGCTCAACGGGCTTCGTCTCGTCCAGCTGACCGACATGCACATCGGTCTCACGATCGGTCACGATTTCGTCGAAGACGTGGTCCGCAAGGTCAATGCGCTCGAGCCGGACATCGTCGCGATTACCGGCGACCTGATCGACGGTTCGGTCGATGACCTCGGTCCGGCGGTGGCCCGTCTCGGGGAGATCCGAGCGAAGCTCGGCACCTATTTCGTGACGGGAAACCACGAATACTATTCCGGCGCCGACTCCTGGCTCGCGTTCCTTCAAAGTCTCGGAATCAAGGCGCTACGCAATGAGCACGTGGAGCTCACCAAGAACGGCGAGACGATCCACCTCGCGGGCGTCGACGATTGGACCGCACACCGGTTCGGAAACGGTCATGGCTCGGACATGGCGCGTGCGTTGGAGGGGCGTGATGCGAACAAGCCGGTCGTCCTGCTGGCACACCAGCCCGTGCATTTCGACGAGGCCCGCGAACATGGCGTCGACCTCCAGATTTCGGGCCATACGCACGGCGGCCAAATCTTTCCTTTTGGTCTGCTGACGCGCCTCGTTCAGCCGTTCGTGTCGGGCCTGCACCGGCGAGGCGATTCCCAGATCTACGTCAGCTCGGGAACGGGCTACTGGGGGCCGCCGATGCGAATCGCGGCGCCTGCAGAGATTACTCTCATCGAGCTCGACCGGGACGCCGTCGTCTAGGCTGCGGAGTAGAGCTAGAGCAGCGAATCAAGCGCGGGCTCGATGCTGGTATGCTCCCAGCGAAAGCCGTGCACGTGAAGCGAGGCCGGAACGACCCGTGCTCCACCGATGAGCATTTCGTTGGCCATCTCTGCGCCGGCCCCCAGTCGGAGCGCAAACTTCGGAACCGGCAGCGCCGTTGGACGTCTGAGCACGCGGCCCAGGGCGGCGGTGAAATCCGCGTTCGTGACCGGCGTGGGCGAGACGAAGTTCACCGGACCTTCCAGCCCGTCCTGCTCCAAGGCGAACACCAGCGCCGAAACCAGGTCCTCCAGGGTAATCCAGCTCATGTACTGACTTCCGTCGCCAATCCGTCCTCCGACGCCGAGCAGGAACGGCATTTTCATCTTGGCGAGCGCCCCGCCCTCGGCCGCGAGAACGATGCCGATGCGTGGATGCACGACGCGAATCCCGGCTTGGCGCGCGGGCTCCGCAGCCGCTTCCCATTCGCCACAGACGGACGCCAAAAAGCCGGAGCCTTGGCTCGCGGTTTCGTCCAGGACCTCGTTGCCTCGGACGCCGTAGTACCCAGTCGCCGAAGCTGACACCAGGACCCGCGGCTTCGGTGAAAGCTCCGCGACGGCGCGGGCGAGCAGCGCCGTGCCTTGGACCCGGCTGTCGCGGATTTTCGCCTTCTTCGCTTCGGTCCAGCGACCGGACGCCACGTTGTCTCCAGCCAGGTGAATCACCCCGGTGACGCCTTGCAAGCCTTCACGGTCGATGGTCCCGCCGTCCGGATCCCAACGGACCTCGCCGTCTGCCCTCGGGGGGCGCCTCACCAGGCGAAGGACCTCGTAGCCGTTCCGCTGAAGGGTCGGCACCAACTCGCTGCCCACCAGGCCGGATGCCCCGGTCACAGCGACTTTTTCGTGCTTCTCCATTCAACAAGCCTGGACCAGCACGGTCGCGGCGCAAGGCGGGTTTTACACGTGGCCGCCAGGGCCAACAGTCGCTATGGTCCAGCACTTTGCGAATCCTTTTCATCGCCCCTCAAGCATTCACCTCGACCAAAGACGCCCAGGATGTGGCGACCCTGGCCAAGGTGATGCGTCGCGCGGACCACGCGGTCGACCTCTTGTCTCCGCTCTACGGCCACATCGACACCGTGAAGCTCGCGCTGGCGCGCCGTCTCACCAAGCTAAAGTTCGACCTCGGTGGGAGAGCGTGGTCTTGCGAGCTCTACACCGGACGAAACCCCGATGGCGTAGACCTGATCTTCATCGGGAACGAGGAGGTCCTCCTGTCGGCGGATTCGCTCACTGGCGAAGGGGGGCAGCTCGAAGCGTCGCGGGTCGGGGTCTTCGCAAGGGCGGCAACCGAGCTCATTTTGCAAAACGCGGACAACTACGACATCGTGCACGCCCACGGCTGGGCCGCCGGCGCCGTGGTCGCGCGATTGCGCTCAGAGCTCCCTGACCTGCCGACGGTGTTCACCATCTATGACGCCTCGGAGGAAGGCCGCTTCGATTCGGCCGACGCCGATTGGCTCGGGCTCGGCGACCAAGCGATCGACGAGGCCGGTGTCACGGTCTTGAAGGCCGGCCTTCTGACTGCTGATCAGGTCACCGCCCTCTCCCCGAATTACGCCCACCGATTGCAGCGTCCTGACAGCGAACATCGCTCGAGCGAGGTGTTCCGGGAACTCGGCTCCAAGCTGACCGGGGTGCGCCACGGGATCGACCCCGCGCTTTGGAACCCCGCGACCGATGGGCATCTCCCCGCCCGCTTTGATCCTTTTGACATGGACGGAAAAGACAAGTGCAAAGCCGAGCTCCAGCACGACCTGACCTTGCCGGTGCGGAGCGATGTGCCTCTGTTCGGTGCCATCGGGCACGTGGATGACGAGGGCATGGCCCTGCTCGCGAAAATTGGGCCTGACTTCTTGCGCAACGACGTGCAGCTGGTCGTGCAGCTCGAGGGCAAAGGGGAGCTCGTCGCCATTTACGAAGAGCTTTGGGACCAATGGCCGGACCGCATTCAGATCAAGACCGGCAGCGAGGAAGCATTTCGGCACACGCTGATCGGAGCCAGCGACTTCATCGTGGTCCCCGGCAGTGAAGCGCCGTCCGACAACATTCAGATGCGAGCGCAGCGGTATGGCGCATTGCCCATCGTTCACCGTGACGGCGGGCTCGCGGACGAGGTGGTCGACTGCGAAGCCTCCTTGAAGACGGGCTCGGGTCTTCTCTACGACGAGCCCACCACGAGGTCACTGCTCGCCGCGATGCAACGCGCGACGGCGGCCTTCGCCAACAACAAGGCGTTCCGCGAAGTACAGAGCAGAGTGATGCGCCTCGATCACTCCTGGGAGCGCACGACCCGACTCTACGAGCGAGCCTACCGCGACGCGATCGCCGCGCATCGCAGTAGCTAGCCCGAACGGCCGGGCTTCGGCGTCTGCTCGGGGAGCTTCGCGTCGCTCGGACGAAGGTAATTCGGCTCGAGCGAGTCTAGATCGGATGGTCCGGCGGTTCGAAACCTGTACTGCACCTCGGCTGCGATCGCCCCCGGTGTTGGCGCTTGCAACGCCATCTGCGCTTCATCGGGTTGCACACCGAGCTCGGACTCGATGAGCTCCGCATGCGGACGAACGCCCTCGCCCCCAACCGACACCGGGCGATCGCCTAGCTGCTCTCTGATTTCGCCAAACACGACATCTGGCGGACCGAAAATCGGCGCCGCGAGCTCTTCGACCGCAGCGCCGCGGATGAGGTATGCCGCCGCGAACACATCCCCTCGATAGCCATTCATGACCGGTACCCGAATGTAATCGCGGTCGCATTCGATCGCTCGGGCGAGCACGGCAAGGGAGCTCACCCCGACAATCGGCAGTCCGAGGCCGAATGCGAGACCTTTCGCGGTGCCGAGGCCGACCCGAAGGCTGGTGAATCGACCGGGCCCGATGTTGACGCCGATCAGCGAGAGCGCTTCGCGACCGATTCTCGCATCTGCCAATGCCGACTCGATGTGGCCGAAAAGGTTCTCTCCGTGGCGGGCCTGCGACCGCCAGCGCGCCGACGCAAGAGCGCCGTCGTCACGAACGACCACGACGGTGCCGTATTCGGTTGCGGTATCGATGCAGAGGGTCGTCATGGGCTCGCTTGACGCATGCCTACCCGCAGACTAGCGTCCGCGCCAGCGAAGTGCCCCGCGCGGGCTGCTTGCCGGTAGTCTCGCACGAATGAGCAAACCAAAAGACAAAGCTGCTTCTAAGGGGGAGCGGAAGGGCGACGGCTGGCGGTCGAATCGGCTCACGATCGGCGGCGCGCTCTTGCTGGCCCTGTTCATTCGGGTGACGTTGTTCGAGGCCTTCGCCATCGACGGCCCCTCGATGGAGCCCACCCTACTCGACGGCGATCGGGTCGTGGTCGCGAAATACCCGTTCGGGCTGTTCCTTCCTTTCACTGACGAAGCCGTGGTGAACTGGGGCGGCCCCGAACCCGGCGACGTGATCATTCTCCACAGCCCAGCCGACAACGAGGACATCGTGAAGCGCGTCATCGGCGTCGGTGGAGACGAGATTCTCATTCGCGATGGGAAGATCTCGCGCAACGGCGAGGTGGTACAGACGGTGGACGTGGGCCCCTGCTCGCTCGATGAACAGAAGAACCTGGACCCGACCTGTAGAATCTATGAGGAAACGCTCAACGGCGATCCGCACCGGATCAGCCATTCGAAGCACGACTTCCCGCTCGACCGCCTGCCGCTGAAAGTTCCCGAAGGCCATGTCTACGTCCTTGGAGACCACCGAGACAGCTCGAACGATAGCCGCAACCCGCTGATCGGCGCAGTCCCAAACTCTCGCATCAAGGGCAAATCCTTGTTCATTTACATGTCGTGGAAGAACACACGGGACTCGGTGTTGGAACGCATCCGCTGGTCCCGCGTGGGCAGCCCCGTCGACTAAGCGCGCGGTCAGCCGTAGGCTAGCTGAATGAGCGACCTCAAAGGCGAGATCTTGGCGCGGGTGCGCGACGAGATCGGAACGATCGACAAGGACGCTCCAGAGGCGGTGGCCCTGCTGTATCCGAGCCCGTATCGCGTCGGGATGTCGTCCCTTGGCTATCAGACCATCTATCGCTCGATCAATGCGACGGAGGGTCGGGCCGCCCACCGGGCATTTCTGCCCGACGATCTCGACGCGTGGCGGCAGTCACGCGCGCCGCTGGTAACGCATGAGAAGCTGCGACCGGTCTCCGACTACCCAGTCATCGCGGTTTCGGTGGCTTATGAAACCGAGCTGGCCGGCCTGATTCAGTGCCTGGAGCTGGCAGGCATCCCGCCGCTTGCGGAAGACCGGAGCGAGCAGCATCCGTTCATCCTTGCCGGTGGGCCACTGACCTTCAGCAATCCGCTTCCGCTCGCGCCGTTCGTCGACGCTGTCGTCATGGGTGAAGCCGACCAGTCGGTGCACGACGTCCTCGGCGTGATCTTCGGGTCGGATTCCAAAGACAGCGCCATGCGCAGCCTGTCCGCTCACCCTCACGTCTTCGTCCCGAGCTCGCAGGGCGATCTGCTGCCGCCCATCGACAAGGCCGACAGCGCCACCCTCCCCGCCTACTCGCAGATCATCACGCCACACACCGAGCTCCGGAACATGTTTCTGATCGAGCCAGAACGCGGATGTCACCGCGGCTGTACCTATTGCGTGATGCGCCGCTCGACCAACGACGGAATGCGCATCGTCAAGATGGACCGCGTCCTGTCGTTGATTCCCGACGAGGCAAAACGCGTGGGTCTGGTGGGTGCGGCCACCACCGACCACCCGCAGATCGCGGACATCGTCAACGCCCTGGTCGACTCGGGACGAGAGGTCGGCCTGTCTTCCCTTCGCGCAGACCGCCTCACAGACGAGCTCGTAGCCGCCCTTCGCAGAGGCGGCCATCGCGTTCTCACCACGGCGAGCGACGGCGCCAGTCAGCGCATGCGCGACATCATCCAACGCAATACCAGCGAGGAACAGCTCCGGAACGCGGCCAAGCTCGCGCGCCGACACGGCATGAAGCGCCTCAAGCTCTACGTCATGGTGGGCCTCCCGGACGAGACCGACGAAGACATCGACGAGCTCATCGAATTTGGAGCGGAGCTGTCCTCCCTGATTCCCCTCTCGCTCGGCGTGGCTCCCTTCGTAGCGAAGCGGAACACCCCGCTCGATGGCACTCCATTTGCGGGTATGCCCCTGGTCGAAGCGCGGCTCCGTCGCCTCCGTCGCGGGGTTCGAGGCCGGGTCGAGCTGCGTGCAACCAGCGCCCGCTGGGCCTGGGTGGAATACGTGTTGGCGCAGGGCGGCCGCGCCGAAGGCCTGGCCGTGCTCGACGCCGTGCGTGCGGGAGGCCGCTTTTCCGACTGGAAGCGCGCGTTCAACGCGCTCCCCGAAGAACGCCCACGCCGACTGCTCGTTCGCCCGGGCGACCGCCTGGGCCGCGCGAGCGCCGGGGCCTAGCTCATGAAGCTCGACGCTGCCGATACGGCCCAGTCGAGATAGCGGCCGGGCGTGACACCCATTTTGACCACGTAGTACCCGGCTAAGACTAGGGCAGCAGTGACGTAGATCGACTGCATCGGAACCGCGATCGGCTGCCCCTCTTCGGGCTCACGCATGTAAAGATAGACGATGACTTTGAGATAGTAATAGGCCCCCACCGCGCTCGCGAGGACGCCGAGGACCGCGAGCCAGATCATTGGCCCACCGGCCTGCACCGCGGCGCTGAAGACGTAGTACTTGCCGAAGAAGCCTGCGGTGGGCGGCATACCGAGCAGCGAGAGAACGCCAATGGCGAACGGAAACGCGGCTAGTGGATGTCGGCGGCCGGCACCCGCGAGGTCATCGTAGCTCACGGCTTCCTTGCCCTTGGATCCCATCAAAATCAGAGAACCGAAGGCGAGCACGTTCGAGACGGTGTACGCCGCGATGTAGAAGAGCACCGAGCTCACGGCGAACGAACCCACTTCATGGGCCGCCGCGAATCCCACGAGGATGTAGCCCGCGTGCGCAATCGAGGAATAAGCGAGCATTCGCTTGACGCTCGACTGAGCGAGCGCTGCGAGGTTGCCGTAGACCATCGTCGCGATTGCGAGCAGGACGATGACCGGCGTCCAGCCTGTATAGAGGCCCATGCTCGCCGGAGCGCCGAATGCGCCAACCAAGACGCGAACGAGCACAGCCACCGCGGCTGCTTTCACCGCTACCGACATGAAGGTGGTGACCGGCGTGGCGGCGCCCTCGTACGAATCGGGCACCCACATGTGGAAGGGCACCGCGCCGACTTTGAACGCCAGGCCGACGATCAGCATGACCAGAGCCAACACGACGAGTATCGGATCGGCGTCCCCGGCGGCGACGACTTCCCGGATGCCGGCGAGATCGGTGTGCCGGGTCGCCCCGTAGAGCAAGGCGCTGCCAAAGAGCAGAATCGCAGCTGCAAAGGAACCCAAGAGGAAATACTTCACCGCGCCCTCGACCGCGCGGGCGCTCGTCCGGCGGTAGGCGACCAGGGCGTAGGCGCCGAGGGACATCGTCTCGAGCCCGAGGAAGATGCTCAGCAGATCGACGGCGCGCGCGAGGACCATGGCGCCAAACGCCGTGAAGATGATGAGCACGTAGAACTCGCCTCGCTCGAAGCCGTGCTCGCGAAGATAGCCCCCCGCAAGCAGCGCAGACAGGCCGGCGCCAACGCAAATGACGACATCGAAGAACAAGCCGAGTCTATCGACGGCGAGGTAGCGCGTGACGAGCTCGTGAGCCGCCGGAACGTCTCCGCTGACGAGCATGGAGCCTGCGAGGGCGGCTCCAGCGAAGAGCGAGGCGGCCGTGACCAGCGCGAGCTCGGATCGCTCCGTGCTGAAGGCATCGACGAGCATGATGGCCAACCCGGCGCCGACGAGCAGCAGCAGAGGCGACACTCCCATCAGGGCACTCATCGCGTCGCCTCCTCGTCGGCTGGCTGCGCCATCGCAAGGCCGCGCGCCGCTTCGAGCTTGAGCTTCAGCTCGTCGAGGTCGATCAGATGCGGCTCGGTGGTCCGGCGCCCCTCGTAGTACCGAACGGTGAAGTCCGACACGAAGGAGTCCACCGAGGGGTTCATCTTGTCGAGGAAGAATTTGGGATAGAGACCGATCCAAAACACCATCACCACGAGCGGCAGCAGCGATAGGACCTCACGTCGATTGAGATCGCTGAGCGATTCGTTTTCGCTATGCACGACCTTGCCCCAGAAAATGCGGAGCACCGCATGCAACATGTACACGGCAGCGAATATGACGCCGGTCGCGGCGAGCAGCGTCATGACGAACCAGGACGTGCCGAAGCCGATCGACGAACGGGAGAAGAACGAGCCGGCCAAAATCATGAATTCCCCGACGAAACCATTCGTACCGGGGAGCCCGATGGAGCTCATCGTGATGATGACGAAGAACAAGGCGTACCAGGGCATCACCTTCGCGAGCCCGCCGAAGTCGTCGAGCAGGCGCGAGTGCCGGCGATCATAAATGGCGCCGACCAAAAGGAAGAGCGCGCCGGTCGAGATGCCGTGGTTGATCATCTGCAGGATCGCGCCCGAGATGCCATTTCGGTTCATGGCGAAGAGCCCCAGCAGGATGAAGCCCATGTGGCTGACCGAGCTGTACGCGACGAGCTTCTTCAAATCGCGCTGCACCCAGGCCGCGTAGGCGCCGTAGATGATTCCGAACACGCCGAGACCCGCCAGCACCGGGCCGATGACCTGACTGGCCACCGGGAACAAGGGCATCGCGAAACGGATGAAGCCATAGATGCCGAGCTTCAGTAGGACGGCAGCGAGGATCACCGAGCCGCCCGTGGGAGCCTGGACGTGCGCGTCAGGCAACCAAGTGTGGAACGGGAACATCGGAACCTTGATCGCAAAGGCCAAGGCAAACGCCGAGAACAGGAGGTACTGCGGCACGGCCGGTAAGACCAAATTAGACAGCTCCTGCAAATCGAAGCTGTAGTGCCCGGCAAGCTGCTTGTAACTCGCGACCACGTACAAAATCGCGACGAGCATC
>JAOTXX010000038.1 GCA_029862185.1 Myxococcales bacterium | reverse complement strand
GCGCTGACATTGACGCCCGGCAGCAACACCATCTTCGACGACGATGGAGACGGCGTCCCCGACTACGTGGACGACTGCCCGGGCCCGGGCTGGCGCATCCCATGTGATGGCGACGCGAGCGACGACGGCATCTACGAGACGACGTACTACAACTCCGATAACCCGAACACCGTCGCTGCCGATATCAATGTGACCGGCGCCATTCGGTTCGCCGATGCCTACATCTTGATGGATAGCACGGGCTCCATGGGAGGCGAGCAGGCACAGCTGGTCCGGGACCTGACGAGGGGCACCTTCGCCGGCTGCTCGGGCGCTGGAGGTACGGGCCTCATCGGCGCGCTGAAATGCTCGATCGCCGATCTCTGGATGGGCTTGGGGGAGTTCAAAGAGATCCCACTATCGCCGCACGCGAAACCGTATACCCAGACTCCGTTTCACCACTACCTCGACTTGACGATGACGTGAACGACCGTCCTGAGGCCGTCTCCTCGCTGGTTCGCTCCAACAGCGACAGGCCCGAGGCGACCACGCAGGCCCTCAACTCGCTCGTGACGGGCCAAGGGCTCGGGCCCTACGTGCCGACCCGTGGCGCATGTCCGTCGTTCCCGGCTGGACGCTGGGGTTACCCGTGTTTCCGGGCTGGCGCGCTACCGATCATCATTCTGTTCACCGACGCTCCGATGCGGAACGGACCGCTACCGGGCAGCGTGACGTACGGAGACCCCCCGTTCAATGGGATCCTAGGCGCAGGCGCGCTCCTGCCGCCGGTCGAGCAGGACCCGGGCATGCTCTATGCGACGGACGCCTTCACCGCGCACGACCTTGGCGACTTGACGATGAAGTCGGTCACCGTGATGGGGACCAATGGCCGATTTGACGATAGTGCAACCACCTGGAATGCAGGACTCCTGCCCACGCGGCAGCAAGAGCAAGAGTTATTCGGATGGATTCGACGGCTTCGTCAAGTTCTCACTCAGCGCCCCAACGACCTTGTCGGTCAACGGCGAGGGCACGCACTTTCCATTCGCCAATGTGGCGCTCGCGACTTCGTTTGGCAGCTTCATTGGTTGCGACAACGGACCCGGCGGCGGCAACTGGTGGGGCCGCCTCAATGGCATGAACCTTCCGGCCGGCGATTTCTACGCGATCAACGATGCAGCGGTGCATCACAAGAGCAGCGCGAACGCCAATCGCGGCCCTTCCAGATCCGCATCCAAACCACGCCCTCCGACCCGAGCTGGTTGACGGCGGACTTGCCTATTCCATGGGCCAACGTGGAAGCTGAGCTTCTGGCGGCGGGCGTCAAGATCCTCACCGTGATCAGTCCCACGTCGACCGATGCGGCTGTGGTGACCGCCGAAGCTGAAGAGCTAGCGAACATCACTGGTTCGGTCGACCAGGCTGGCGACCCGTACGTGGAGCGAATCGCGACCGATGGCACCGGACTTTCCACCGCGATTCTCGACGCGGTCGACGCCTTGGTGGGCAACACCCGACGTGACATCACCAGCATCGCGGAGGACAACCCGGCGACATCGGGGGTCGACGAGAGGGACTTCGTCAAGCTGATCGAGGCGTCTTCATGCCCGACCGTGGGCGTCAGCAACTGCTTGGGCGGAACCGGGACAGACACATGCCTGGGCTGCCTGGCCGACGCGGACGTCCGCTTCCAGTTTCGGATTTCAAATGATTTCGTGACGCCGACGCTGCTACCGCAAGTCTTCGAGTTCGAGATGGTCGCGATCGCCGACGGAAGCGTGGAGCTCCTGAGGATTCCAGTTCGCTTGATGGTTCCCGGCACGGGCTTCAGCTACGGTAATGGCTTCTACGAGAACACCTACGAAGCGGACTACGTTTGCGAAATGCCGCCGGAGCGGCCGGACTGGGGCGACCTGACTTGGATCGGATCGACGCCTTCGGACAGCACCGTCGAGTTCGAGATCTTCACCGGAAACAGCCTCGCCGAGATGGACGCCCAAATTCCGATGTCCATCGTCTACCCGACCGACACGACGCTGCAGACCTATGACATAGGCGAGGCGCTCATCGCGAATGGCTTCGCGAACTACATGCCGTTCCTCCGGGTAAAGGCAAAGCTCAACGCATCGAGCGATTCCTTCTACACTCCGATCTTTACGGGGTGGTCGATGCAGTTCAACTGCGTTCCGCTCGACTAGCGACTACCGCCCCGGATCAGCGTGAGCATCGGCTTGGGCGCGTAGCCTGCGAGGTAACCGCTCTCCTCGGCTACGTAGACCCAGCCACGTTCATCGACGCGCATGAGGTCGGGGACGAGGTCACAGGGCAGGCTCGCAGAAAGCTTCTGCCCGTCGGCGGGACGCACCACGTGGACCGTCGATGCGGGCACGAAGAGCGCGCCGCCTCGCAGCACGGGTTCGAGCCGGCGCGGAATTTCGTCGGCGAGCGCATCGGCGAGGTTCGTTTTCCAGCGGAGGTTACCCGAGCGCACGTCGAGCGCGCTGAGCTGACCGAAGGGGGCGTTGACGATCCAGGTCTCGTCGAAGGTCAGGCCGGCGCCGCCGATGCCTAGGCCCGGGTCTTTGGTTTGCCAAAGAGACTCACCGGTCCGCAAGCAGTGCGCGCCTAGCATCGCCTCCTCGCCGGCGATCGAGACCAGCGCAGCGTTGGCGGCCACGCAGGGATCGGAGGTTGGGGGGCCCTGAAGCTCGCGCTTCCAGCGAGGTTGGCCGCTGTAGAGATCGATTGCGAAGAGCGCACCCTCACGCCGGCCCCGGGCGGCGGCTGCGATGACCGTTTCGCTGCTGATGACTGGCTTGAACTGAAAACAGCCGCGCTCGGCGAAACGCCAAACGTCTTCGCCAGTCGCGATATCGAGCGCGTGGATCGCGTCTTCCCCACAGGTGACCAGCAGTAGTCGGCCGACTTTCGTCATTCGGAATTCGCCGCCGCTCCGCGACGCAAAGCGCCACCGTGGCTCGCCCGTGCGAACGTCGATCGCAACGAGCCGGTGACTGCCTTCGGTCACCACGGCCACGGGGGGGATGTTGTCCCCGCCGGCCATCAAGCCCATCGGAGGACCGCCGATCCGCGGGCTGATATGGGTCGAACAGTAAGGCTCGCCGTCCTCGACATCGCAGAGCTCGACCTCGCCGTCGGCCGAGAGCCGGACCAGGACCGAGCCAAACATCATGGTCGTCGACGCTGGACCGGGGCGTGCCCAGAGCACCTTGCCGTCGTCCCGCGAGACGGCGACCACGTGTGTCTGCGTCGCGATCACGAGTCGATCGCCGCACATGAAGACCGAGTTCGCGTCGAGCCCCTCGAGGCAAATCCGCCAGCGCTCGTCGAACTGAAGGGAAGGGAGAGTGCTCGGCGCCTCGGATGGCTCGGTCTCGCCGTCGTGGTGCATGCGAAGGCGGTCGGGATCGAGGTTGACGAAGCTGTCTGCGCTTCGGCGCGAGCGAATTTCCCTGCGGAGCGTGCGGACCTCCTGCCGGAGGGCACGGACCCGGAGGTTTCGGCTCTGACCTCGGTCGGAGGCAACCAGACTTCGGAGCAAGTCGCTGGCGAGCTTTAGAATCGGGAGCGCAGCCTCGGCGATCGTGAGCGAAGTCGCGGTCAGGTCTCCACGCCCCTCCGCCGAAAGCTCGACGCTGACGAGCTGGTGAGACGACTTTCGCATCGCGATCTGAAAACCGCCGGCGCGCAGACGCACGTGAGTCGGGCGTGCGCTGTCCCAGGACTCCACCAACGTGCGCACCGCAACGACCATACGGTGCGCGGCCAACATGATGGGGCCGCGCGCCAAGGAGAGTCGACGCCCACGTACGAATGCCCACAGGTGTCCCTCAAACAGCAGCGCGTGCACGTCCGCCCGCGCCGAGCGGCCTTGGGAAGAGGCAGAAGAAGGATAGACTGCCGCTTCGTATCCAAAGGCCAGCGGCACGTGCTCGCCCGGCGCGTCGAGCTCGCCGCCTCGCTGATTGATCGGCGATGCTGGACCTTCGGGGTCCGGTGTGATTTTCGTCGCGAGGGCTCGTTCGGCCACTCGGATCGCGATCTGCCGCGCGGTCGGGTCGAGCTCTTGGCCCGCCGTTTCGAGCATCGATTGTGCACAGGTGTCCAGAAGGCGCCGCAGAGGAATCGCGCGATCGAGTTGATAAACGACGGGTGCGCTCGCCGTGCCGTAGCAACTCACCAAGACAGAGTCGCCGCGACGAACCAACGCGTATTCGACGGCGGCGGTCGCGAGCGGCAGGAGTACCTTGGGTTTAGAGCCGATCGCGAGCGCTGCTGCGGCCGCAGTTAGCTCCGCCAAGGCCGGGGTTTCGACATCGAGCTTCCCCCCGAGGAGAAGATGCTGAACACCGGAATCGGCACGTTTTTGGGCGTATGAAAGCGATTCGTCCAAGTGGGCGACCATGTTCTTTTTCCAACGCGAGCTGGGAGGAAAATGGTACTTGCTGCGTTCGATTGGGATCCAAAAAAAGGCGTGTTCGCCCATATATTGACAGCGGGTGGCGGCGATGGGCGAAGAAGCAAGGCCATGGGTATCGCTGGTGCGAGCTCGAGGAGCTCAGTCGACTCGGAGTGCCGAGGGAGCTCGTCGAGGCGGCACGCGACGCTTGGCTGGGATGCTAGACACGCTGTTCCCGAGCAGGTGGCGCAGGGCCGTGCTGAACCACTCTGCGGAGTGGTGAACGGACAGGTAGCGGCGCGCTCGATCGCGGAGCAGGTTTCCGGCTCGTTCGTCTTGAAACAAGCCCTCGGCAGCGGCGGCCAGCGCTCCGGGGTCATCGTCGGACACGATGTGACACACGCCCCGCAGCGGAAGCCCCGCCGTGGCCCGCCGCATCGCAACGACCGGAAGGCCCCGCGCGAAGGCGTCGAGCATCTTCACCGGAAGGCCGCCCTCGGTGCGTCTTGGTACCCAGGCGACGTCACTGGCCGCGTGTGCCAGCATTCGGGCGCGTTCCGATCCGAGTCCAGAAAACCCGACGGCATCCGCGACCCCCAGGCGTTCCGCGTGCTGTCGAGCGGGCGCAGGGTCTGACGCGGTGGCGACGAGCAATCGGGCGTTTGGCTGGCTGCGGGCCAGCACCGAGATGGCTTCGACGAGGTTTTCCCAGCCCTGGTATGGATCGAGGTTTCCCGCATACAGGCACACCTGCGCATCGGGCGCGATCCCGAGCGCCAACCGAGCCTCGCTCCGCGAGACTCGGTTGCAGACCGCCGACGACGACCAGGGAACCGGCAGGTATCGAACGCCGTCGCCCAGGAGCGTGGCAAGCGCAGGGGCAACCGCAGCAACCCCCGCTGCGCGCGCACACACCTGCTCCTCCAATCGCCGCGCGATGGAGCGGACCGGTCGCGCGGGGACCCCAGACATGTAGACCGGCAGCTCTCGTTCAAGAGACGTGTGTGCAACGTAGTAGACTGGAGCGACCCGCGCGGCGAGCGCCGCAACCGCCGCCTCGATGTGATGGGCGACAATAGCGCTCGGCTGAAGGCGGCGTACCAGCCGGCGGGTCTCGACGATGCACCGTGCGTCGAGCGCGACCTTGCCCCAGGAAGGGCCTGACCGAACGGAGCGCACCACGGGAAAGTTGGGGATGCGATGAATCTCGTACGGCGCGTCGAGCTCGTAGGCCGCGTGCGCGTAGGCCAAGAGATGGCTCGGCCGACCCACGCGCGTGGACGCCTCCAGCATCGAGGCTATCGCAGCTTGCGTGCCTTGGTGGGTGGGGAACGGTAGGCAGGCGACGTGGAGGATCATTCGATGTAGCCCAGCGATCGGAGTCGTGATTCGACGAGGGCTTCATTTCGCGCTCCGCGAGGCTCGAGCGGGCGAGGCGCCGGGAGCGCGACAGCCGGAGCGTTGGCTTCGTCGCGGAGCGCCTCCCAAAGAACCCGCCCCATGAACGAGGAGGGCACCGATAGGCCCAGCCGGTGGAGCAGAGTCGCGCTCAGGTCCGCGATGTGCGCGTCGAGGCGGCCTGCGGGCTTCACGCTCGGTCCGGCCAGGGCCATGAATCCATGCGAACGATGGCTGCCGGGTAGGCTTCGGCCTTTCTTGCCGAGCTTCTCGTGGTCGGCGAGCTTGCGGAATGGGTTGCCGGCGAACCGGTGCCCCGTAAAGCGGCTTCGCCGCCACGGCGCTGCGCTCGCCCCATTCTGGGGCTCGCTTGGCATCAGGTTGTACGAGTAGCCGTCGTCGAGGTGGAGATCGACGAGCAGGTCGGGGGCGCGATCCAAGTGCGGGCCTTCGAAGATCTCCTCGCGCGGAATCAAGTCGCGAAACACCGGCTTACCGCTCCATGGATCGCGTGTGCCAAGCAAGGCTGCCCGAATGCGGAGAATGGTTTCGCGCCTCTGCCCAGGTTGAACGATGCCGTCCGGCTCCCGCCCCGCCATGTTGAGGTGGATGCCAGGGAAGTAGTTCAGCTCATCGCTGAACGCGACCGTATTGGCCATGTCGATGGCGCCAAAGCGCACATTCGATTCCAAGCGGCTTGGCAACCAGGCGTTCCCCAGGCGGAACAGCCGCTCCCGAAGGTGCGGCGCAAACCGGCGCAAGGCGATCTCTTTCAGGCCCGCCCCGCCTCGACCCCGCCGCGGCCGAAAGCGCAGCAACGCGTGCTGGGCCAGGAGCCGATTGAGGTACAGCACCTTATCCGATGAGCCGCCGGAGCCATGGTCGCTCAGTACGGTCACCTCCGTATCGTCCCCGCCCGCCGCTTTGGTGAGCGAACCGATCGCTTTGTCGAGCGCTTCGTAGACCCGTTGAAGACCTTCGCGCTGTGCATCCGAAACACTGGCGGTGCGGCGCGGCGAATCCGGGTCGTGCTGCGCCCACAGATAGTGGGACGCGGTATCGCTTTCGCCAAAGTAGAGCGCGAACACGTCCCAATCCTGCCGATCGAGCAGCCATCGCGCCCAGTCGGCCTTCCTCGCAACGCGGCTCACCAGGGCGTCGGGCAGCCGATCGATCCAACCCGGCGCATCGGCGTGGAACTCATCGACGTCGTCGAAGGAGGGAGCTCCAAACCTGTCCACCGTTTCTTCGTACAACGAGGGAGGCCAGATGAACGATCGGTCCGCTTCGAAGGCGACCGGCGCATCCCAGCCGCTCACGAAGACCCCGTGCTCGAGTCTCTCCGGCGGCCAGGTCGCGGGAAAGCTGAGGCAAGCGCAGCGAAGCCCGATCTGGTCGAGTCGCGTAAAGAGGGTCGGCACCTCACGGACCGTCCCTGCGGTGAACCGAACTTGGTAACCCTTTCGCGTCGTGAAATCGAAAACGCCATGGCAAGCCGGGTCGACCCCCGTGAGGAACGTCGTCCAGTTGGGCAGCGTGGCGGGCGGCTGGACGGACTCGAGCGCAGCAAAAGCCCCTCGCGACATCAGGGAGTGAAGATTCGGCAAACAGTCTGCGCCGAATTGCTCGACGAGCCCGAGATCCAAGCCGTCCAAGCCCAATACCAAGGCCCCCGCCACCATCGCGGGACCTTAGCGCGTCATGCGGTCCCCGTCAGACTGTCCAGTCCCGACCCAGAATTCCGGGCGGCCGTGCAAGCCCAAACGCGCCCAAGATCGTCGGCGTCACGTCATAGATCTCGGCACCCTCGACAAATCCCCGCGCCGGCGTGCCCCCCCCGCTCATGACGAAAATGCCGTCCCAATCGTGGTTGCAGCCATCGGGGCCGCTGTCGTTTGCTTCCACCACGATGCGGCCACTCCCGACCGATCCGATCGCGCGTAGCCGGAGCTCGTCGAAGTAGACCATCAGGTCGGGCGGGAAGCCGCGGGCTTGCCGATAGTATTCTTCGGGATCGCGTACCAGGACCGGGACACGTTCACCTCGATCATTGCGGGCGTACTCGAGCTCCCGTCGGAGCTCATCGCGTACTGCGCCGACTCGGTCAGGCGCAACGACGCCGGCCGGCTCCCGACCCGCAACGTTGAGAAAGACCCTGGCGTAGTAGCCGCCCTCCGCCCAGGCGGTCGTCCGTGGCCAATCGACCAGCGAATGGTCGAGCGGGCCCGATGCGGCAGGCGTCTCGCGAAGGCTCAGATATCCCTTCCGGATCAGCCACTCATTGATGCAGAAGCCGCCGTGCATCGCCCGCGCCCCGTGGTCGCTCACCACCATGATGCGGGTGTCTTCGCCGGTCGCGGCGCAGAGCCGTCCGATCCGCGCGTCCAACAACCGGTAGTACTCGCGCCCGAGGCTCTTCCATGGGTTCGCGTCGTCATGGCGCGGGTGCTCCGGATCGATATGA
Organism: Myxococcales bacterium; assembly: GCA_029862185.1. Lineage (GTDB taxonomy): Bacteria > Myxococcota_A > Polyangia > Polyangiales > Houyiibacteriaceae > SG8-38. The sequence continues at coordinate 32,616 of JAOTXX010000038.1, read as the reverse complement.
CGCCAAAATGCGTGGTGAAAACGATCGACGCCGATTTCCACGATCATCATGAAGTCGGGTTGCTTGGTCTTCCAGACCTGCTCCGCAATCTCGAAGTGCTGCTCGGTCATCGTGACGATGTCCCCGTAGATGCGGTCGAGATCATCGGAGCGAAAGTTCTCGACGTCTGCGCGGTAGGGACCTACGTGGTCGATCAGCTCGTCCTCGAGCTCGCGCGGAAAACACCATGGCGCATCGCCCCCCGGCCACATGAAGCCGGACACCATCTGACCGCGGACCGGCGTGGGAGGCGAAGTCAGCGGAACGAACAGCGGGGCGACTCGATATCCTTGCTCCCCAAGCCAGTCCCAGACGCGTTTCACATGGACGTCGCTCCCATCGGCCAGACGCAATTGCGTCTCGCGAGGGACGCGATTTCGAAATCCGTACAAGCCCAGCTCTCCTGCATCGCGTCCCGACAGCATGCATGTCCATGCGGGCACGGTGATCGGCGGCTCCGTGCTCCGAAGGTTCCCCCATGTTCCACGGTCCATGAGCGCCGAGAGGTTTGGCATCGCGTGGCGGTACAAATCGAACACCAAGCGAGGCGCCGCGCAGTCGAGTCCGATCACGATCATTCGCTTACCGCCCATCAGTTCCCTCTTAGCCCCTCGGCGCGAGGGGGGCCCTCTTTCATCGAGGGTCGACGATATCCGCAGCTTCGTAGATCGTACGCTCGAGGTGACTCAGGTCAAAAGGCTTTTCAATTCGCAGGTTTGGAACGCTCTGAAGGAAATCTCTAGCCCGCTGAGTGAAGGCGCCACCGGTCATGAAGACGATGCGATCGTGGACCGGTGTCGCCCTTTGTAGGGCCGCCCGATAGACGTCCATGCCCGTCATCTCCGGCATGATCAGGTCACAGAGAATCACGTCGTATGCGTGCTGCCCCATCAAAGCGACCGCTTCGCGGCCGTCGTTGGCGGTGGTCACATCGTGTTTGACCAGTGCCTTCTGGATCAGCCGCGCGATCACCGGCTCGTCGTCGACGACCAGGAGCGACAGCTTTCCGTGCGTTGCGCGCCGGACCGCGCTCATCGACGTCGGCGGCATCGAGAGCGGGCGTCGCGCGCGCGGCGCTTTCGGCAAGACGACACGAGCGACCGTGCCCTGGCCGGGGTGACTTTGAATCTCGATCGTCCCTTCCAGAGAATGCACGATGCGTCGACAGATCGAGAGTCCCAGGCCGGTTCCACGCCCCGCGGGCTTCGTCGTCACGAAGGGGTCGAAGATCCTCCGCAGCAGTTGCGAAGGAATCCCGGGGCCCGTGTCCTGCACCTCCACGCAGACGCGATCTTCTTCCGTGCTCCGAGCCCGGATCGTGATCGCGTTTTGCGCTCGGTCCCCGGGCTCGATGGCTTGCGCCGCATTGACGATCAGATTCAAGAACACCTGACCGAGGCGGGTCCTCGGACCTCGGATATACAGGTTGCCTGCCTCGTATTCCCGAACGACCGTCGCACGGTGTTGGATCTCGGGCTGGGCGATGCGAATCGCGGAATCGAGAACCTGCTGGAGCTTGACCGTCTCGGTTTCGACGCGTTCGCCGCTGTGAGATAAATACGTGATTTCATTTGCTATTACCCGAATTCGCTCCGAGCCTTCATAGGCCTCGCGGATCAACTCCGAGGCTTCCGGAGAAAGGGGCTCGGCCGAATCTCGCAGCGAACGCAAATGATTCCACACGAAAGTGAGCGGGTTCTTGACCTCGTGAATGATGCTCGCGGTGAGCGTTCCAATCGCGGACATGCGCTCGGCCAACACGAGCCGTTGCTCGAGCTCATGCTCGGCGGTCATGTCGGTCACCGAAACCAGTGCCCGCTCGAAGCGCCCGCTTTCACTTTCGACAAACCGCCAGTGCGCGCGGACATCTCTCGGCTCGCGGGCGCAGGTCATGATCGCGGTTTCCAAATGGACGTCGTGCTCGTTGCGGAAGGCGGCCATCAAGATGCGCAGAAAGTCGGCCTTCGACTCGGCGGTCAACAACTCCCGGGACCGACGGATGCACTCCTCTTCGCTAGACGCGCCAACCAGCGAAACGGCACCGGCACTCACTCGATGAATCCGTATTCGCTCGAGACATTCGCTGAGAGCATCGGGATTGTTTCGCACGAGTTGCTTGAACGCGTCGGCATCGCGACACCCCTGTTTCTCGATCCATTCGAGAGGGCCGCGAAAGTTCAGGTCCCACAGCGCGCTAGGAAGGAACTCCCAGACGCGTTCATCACGCTCTTGGGCTGGGTCTGTCGATGGGCGGATGAGACGAACCATGGGCTTGGGGGCAGGGGCGTTCCTGCAAAACGAGCCCGAATCGTAGCGAACCGAGGGCCCTGCGCCTAGAAGGCGGCAGCCGGGCACGCGTGCGCCTCGAATTCAGGTGCGATCGTCGTCGAGAGCCCGTCGAGCGTCGTAGACCAACGCTTCGACCTTCGACCTCGCGGCCGTCGCGGCGGCGCGAGCGTCGAGATCAGGGGGCAGGGGCTCGCCGAGCTGAACCGCGATTCGTGTTCGCTTTCGCGCGGCAATCTTAGCGATGTGCTTGCCAAACGATTCGTCGCCGTACGCAATCGCAGGCGAGTAGGCGAGGCCGACGGGAATGATCGGGACGCCAAGTGAGCGAACAGCCGCGAACGCACCGGGATGGAATTCGTGTACGGAGTCGCCTGGAAAGGTTCGGCCTTCCGGAAAGGCAACGACGGTGCGTCCTTCTTTCGCGCGACGGCGGATCTCCCGAAGCGCTACCGCGCCGCTCCGCCGGTCTTCGCGGTCGACGAAAATCGTATCGCCGTGTTTGGCCAAACGACCGAGAAGCGGCCACTCTGCGACGTCGTGCCGGCTCACTAGGACACCTTGAAAGACGGACAGCATCACTGCGATGTCGAGGGCACTCTGGTGGTTGGAGACGACCAACGCACCGCCAAGGCGTCTTTGCTGACCGCCCAATACCAGCTCCGCGCCAAAGAGTCGCAGAAGCCCGTTGGTCAAACGCGCACGGTACCGAATTGCGAGCGCCTCCTGCCCGGACGTCGAAGTCATCGCCCGCCGGGTTTCGTAGGCCCCGAGAATCCCAGCTGAGAAGCCGAAGAAGGCGCCGGTACGCAGGACAGCCCGGACCCTGCTCATTTTCCGGGCTTCCGAGTTAAGACTCGCAGAGGGTTCGATTTGGTGGCAGTCTCGACTCGTGTCGGCATCTCTTGCACCGGGGTTTCTCGTCGCGGCACCGTCGATGCGGTGCCCGTTTTTCAATCATACGCTGGTGCTACTGATCGATCACGGCGACGAGGGTTCTTTTGGCTTTGTGGTCAATCGTATGACCGACCTCGGCATCCAAGACGTCTTTAACGAAGTCGGCGTCAGCCCCGACGCGACGGCTGGCGTGAACGCGCCGGTCATGCTTGGCGGGCCCGTCTCTCCGGAGTCGGGTTGGATCCTCTACGACGCAGAAGGCGTGCCTCAGCCGTCAACGGGGCAGACGATTGCGGTGACCCAGCGCATCGCTTGCAGTGCATCGCTCGAGCTCTTGGAGCGCCTCGCCCGAGGCGACGGACCCGACACCTGTGCGATGATCCTCGGCTACTCGGGCTGGGGCGCAGGGCAACTCGAGAGCGAAATGAAGCAGGGGTCTTGGATTCCCGTCGACCTCGACTACGAAATCGTCTTCGACACGCCGATCGAAAAGCGCTGGGAAGCTGCCCTCGCCACCCTTGGAATCGACCCGGCCCGCCTCATCGACAACCAGGTCGCAAGTGCCTGAGCTTGGCCAAATCCGCCAAAGATCCGTCGCCTTGTTTTCGGCCGAGCCAGAGGCTAGTTCCACTCGCGATGCGGTTTCGCCTCGACAGCCTGGTCTGGATCGCCGTGCTCGTGCTGGCGGCCGCCTGCAGCAGTAGCTCGGGAAGTCTCAAGAAGACGGGCAAGAGCACACTCGATCCCGACGATGATGCACGCACGGGCTACGAAAAAGCCTTACTGAGTTTTCGGCGTGGCGATTGCCTCGCGGCCGAGCCGACCTTTCGCGAGATCCGGCGAGAGTTCCCCTACAGCCGTTTCGCAGCACTCGCGGAGCTTCGCATCGGCGATTGCCAGTTCAAAAACCAAGCCTACCCCGAGGCGATCCAGACCTACCGTCAGTTCGTGCGGATTCGTCCCTCGCACAAAGAGATCCCCTACGCACGATTTCGAATCGCCGAGGCTTATTTCAACCAAATCCCTGGCGGCTGGTTCATGACGCCCCCTTCGAGCGAGCGCGATCAGAGTGCCGCTCGGGATGCGCTGATCCAGCTTCGCCGATTCGTCGTGGACTATCCGGACGACCAGCGCGTGCCCGATGCCAACAAGCTCATGGAGAAATGCATGAGCCTGCTTGCCGCTCACGAGCTCTACGTCGCCCGCTTCTACCTCAAGCGAGAGGCATACCGTGGCGTGATTTCACGGCTCAAGGGCCTGCTGACCTCCTATCCGGGCGCCGGCGTCGCGCCGCAAGCGCTTCTTCTGCTTGGGCAGGTCTACCTCAGGACCAACGAGGTCGAAGCGGCCCGGCAGACCTTCAGCGAAATCGTCCAGCGTTTTCCCGACAGCGACGAGGCCAAGCGCGCCAAGTCCCTGCTCGGCAAGATCGGCTGAGTGCCAGCTCGATCGGCTTGGCGCGGATTTCTGGCCAGCGATCCGGCCGATCGCTACCTTCAGCCCCATGGCTCCTTGGGCTCAACAAATTCTCGACGCCGCGAACGAGCATTACGATCGCGCGGAGTACCCCCTTGCTCAGCCCTACTACGAGAAACTCGTGCAGCAGGGCCTTCGCTATCCCGACGTGTTCAATCGACTTGGCGTCATTTATCACCTCGGCGGCCGGCTGCCCGAAGCGCGCTGGTGCTTCCAGCAGGCGCTCGAGGTCAACTCCGGCTATCTCGAGGCCGCGCTCAACCTCACGGTGACGTGCAACGAGCTCGGGGAGTATGGCTCGGGCGTGCGCACGCTGGAGCGAGCTCAGCGCCAGTCCGATTCCTCAAACGACGCCTTCCGCCGCGGCAAGGTCGCGAATCTTCACCGAGCGCTTGCCCGGGCGTACATCGATTTGGACCGCCCTGAGGATGCGATGCACGAATTCGGTCGCGCGCTGCGGCTCTGCCCGAAGTTCCACGACATCCGGCTCGAGCTCGCCAAGCTGCTGAGACTCCGCGGCAACGCACATGGGGCGCGCGAGGAGCTGACGCTCATCCTTCAACTCGACCCGGCCCATCAAGATGCCCGCGCGCTCCTGGGCGTTATCGAGATCGAGACCGGCGACCATGGTCAGGGCCTTCGCCACCTACAGGCCGTCATCGCGCAACGCGCCGACCATCCGGTCGCTCGAGCCTATCTCGAGCAAGCGGATTCGGACTATCAGCGCGCCTCCTGAACACAGGGTCTGGCCGCTTTGTGGGCGCTCCAAACGGTGCCACACTCCCCGCCACGTGCTTCCAACCGTTCTTCTCCTCGACGACGACGCTCAGTTTCGTGCGAGCGTCACACCGGCGCTCGAAGCCCAGGGTCTGCGTGTGGTGATCGCGACCAAAGGCAGCATCGCACGTGCCATGATTCTAGAGGAATCGCCATCGTTGCTCGTCGTAGACGGCTTGCTACCGGACATCAATGGCATCACCTGGATCGAAGAGCTCCGACGGGACGGCTTCGACACGCCCATCATTTTCGTCTCCGCCTTCTACAGGGACCTGCCGACATTCAGGCACCTGACCCAAGAGCTCGATGTGACCAAGGTGTTTCACAAGCCGGTCACCGTGGATCGATTCGCGCGCGCGCTTGCAGGCGTCGTCGCGGCCCAAGCAAGCCCCGCGCCGCCTGCGGCAGTCACGCCGCAGCCGGCGGACGATTCCGCAGACGAAATTCTCTTTCCGGATGAATTCTCCGAGCCTCGCGTCGACCCCGGCAGAGCCAAGGCTTCGTATCTGAGCTTGCTCCCGATCGCCGCGGACAACCTCACCGGTGCAATACGTCGTGTACATTCGGAGGCTGAGCGGACCAGCGTGGTGTCGGACGCGCTTCGTCAGGCCCACGATCTACGCAGCGCAGCACAAACGCACGGATTCAACGAGATTTCGGATGCCGCCGGCCGCATCGAGCTCGAGCTCCGGCAACTACAGAAGTCCGGGCGCCTCGATTGGAAGTCGATGTTCGAGTCAATCGATTCGGTGCGAGTGTATGCGTCAGCGGCTGCGGGCCGTCCGAATGACACCCCGTCGATGGCCGCAGCCCCGCCGTCGGTCACGCCCGCCGCGAGCTTCTTCTTACATCGCCCCATTCCCAAGGATTTCGTGCCGACGCTGCTCGTGCTCGAAGACGACCCGGCGATGATCGCCTACCTCCGCTCGGCTCTCGACGAGGTGCTCGTGCATCTGAGGCCCGTTTCGACCGTCGAGGAGGCGCTCAAGATCGCTGGCCGCAACGCGCCCACCGCGGTGCTGGTGGGCTGGCCTCTTCAAGACCGCGAGGCGCTCTCGCAGTTCCTCCCGCTGTTCCGGAGCTTGGAGGGTTGCGCCGAGGCTCCCGTCATCCTTCTCTCGGTCGACGACGACCCACACACGCGGGCCCTCGCTGCACAGCTCGGCGTAGACATCTTCTTGCCGCACCCCATCGAGCTCGTTCGATTGCACCATGCGCTGAGCACAGCGGTCGAGCGAGCAATGACCCCACGGCCCAAAGTGGCTGTCCTTCGCGATCCCGACGCGGCGCGGCTCATCGACGAGAGTGGGATTGATTGCTTGCTCTTCTTCAGCCTCGAGGAGCTCTTGCGAGAGATCGACGTCCAGTGCCCCGATGCAATCCTGTTAGGGTCGAGCGTGACAGGCAAGCAGGTGCCGGCGATCATTCGCATGTCGGCTTGGGATTCGGAGTTTGCTTTGCTTTGCTTCGATGACTCTCCTGTGGCGGACGAACGCGAGATTACCGAGTGCCTGATTCGATCGTCAGGTTGGCTCGTGCACCTTCACGGCGAAGCCGATCGAATGGCGCGACTACGCCGGCAGCAGTTGCGCTGTAGTCAGACCGGCCTGCTCACACGCCCCGGGGCCGTCGCCGCCCTCGAGGTCGGTCTTTCGTCCGCACAGCGTCACGGGCGCACCTACTCGATTGGGCTTCTGCAAACGACTGGCCTCGATGGGCTCGACCATGTCCAAGCGCGGCGGCTGAGGACATATCTGGGCCGTCTGGTGCACGGCCGATTCCGGCGGGAAGACGTTCGAGGGCGCTGGGACGACGACACCTTCGTCGTTGGCTTCGATGGTGCGAGCGCGCGTGCCGTAGTGGAGGTCGCTCGTAGGCTCCAGTCCGACCTCGAGACGCGCCGAATCCGGCAGCCCGAAGAGCTCTTTTTTCTGCACATGGCAGTCGGCCTCGCCTCCTACCCGCTCGACGGGGACACTACTCGTTCGCTGATTCTCGCCGCCCACGAACGCCTCGAGACGGCCGTCGAACGCGATCCGGACGCCCTGGTTTGGCGCTAGCTTTGCCGCTCGCCTACCCGAGCCGGACAGGCTAAACTTCGATCATCGAACCAACTGCGCAGCGCGGCCCCGTGGAGACCGATGTAGCCGCCGACATTGAAGTGGGCGATTCGAGCTTGTTGCTCCGGCTGACCGGGCCGGGTGGATCGAACCTGCGCACCCTCGAAGCCGAGCTTGGCGTTTCCATGGGTCTCCGTGGCTCGACGATTCACATCCATGGACCGAACCGGGACGTCGAGTTGGTGGAGCGCGTGCTTCACGAGCTGATCGACGCACTCCAATTCCGAGAGCTCAGCGCTGTCGAAATGGCACGCGCGGCGCGGACCCTTCGCGCGCATCCACAAATGAGGCTTCGCGCGCTGCTGGACGACGTCGTGCTGACGACCTCGAGCCGCCGCATCGTTTCGCCGAAGGGCGTTACGCAACAGACTTACATCCAGGCGATCCGTAGCCACGACATCGTGTTTGGGATTGGGCCCGCCGGTACCGGGAAAACGTACCTCGCGATGGCGATGGCGATTCGCGCGCTTCAAGAGCGCCAGGTCAAGCGCATTGTCCTGACACGCCCCGCGGTCGAAGCTGGCGAACGCCTCGGTTTCCTGCCTGGCGATCTCGCCGAAAAAATCAACCCCTACCTTCGACCGCTCTACGACGCCTTGCATGACATGATGGAGCCGGGCCGAATCACCGCGCTGATCGAGCGAGGCACCATCGAGGTTGCGCCTCTGGCGTTCATGCGAGGCCGGACGCTCAACGACAGTTTCGTCGTCCTCGACGAGGCGCAGAATACGACGCGGGAACAGATGAAAATGTTCCTGACTCGGCTCGGATTCGACTCGAAGACGGTCATCACCGGCGATGTGACTCAGGTCGATCTGCCCGGTGGAGCACACAGTGGGCTTCGGCACGCCGAAAAGGTGCTCTCGCGGATCGATGGAATCGACTTCGTCTACTTCTCCCATGCCGATGTCGTGCGTCATCCGCTGGTGCAGCAAATCGTTCAGGCCTACGACGTCCACGAATCGGGCTCTTCCGACGGTGACATCTAAGCTCCTCCTGTTATGCTAGCCGCCACATGACCGACCGAATCTATGACGGCGCGCTGGACCTGATCGGCCACACGCCTTTGGTGCGGCTAGCGCGAATCAGCGGTGATAAGGGCGCCGAGATCTGCGGAAAGCTCGAATCGCACAACGTCGCCGGCTCGGTCAAAGACCGGCCTGCGCTTTCGATGATCCTCGCAGCCGAAGCGTCGGGCGAGCTCGAAGAGGGCTCGACGGTCGTCGAAGCCACCAGCGGCAATACGGGGATCAGCCTCGCCATGATCTGCGCCGTCCGCGGGTACCGTTGTCTGATCGTGATGCCGGAGGACATGAGCGCGGCGCGTCGCCACCTGCTCAGATCCTATGGTGCCGAGGTGGTTTTGACTGCAGCCGAGGACGGCATGGCAGGCGCCGTCGAGCAAGCGGAGCGTCTGCTGCGGACGACGCCAGGGGCGATGATGTGCGGCCAGTTCGAAAACCCCGCCAATCCGGCGATTCACGCCGAGACGACCGCAGAGGAGATCTGGGAGGCAACAGGGGGCAAGGTCGACGCCTTTGTGGCGGGCGTGGGAACAGGCGGCACACTTACGGGAGTCGGGCGCGTTCTCAAAAAGCGCAATCCGGACATTCGCTTGGTCGCCGTCGAGCCACGCGCGAGCGCGGTGCTTTCGGGTGGGAAGGCCGGTTTGCACGGGATTCAGGGCCTTGGGGCTGGCTTCATTCCGGCGGTGCTCGACACCAAGCTTCCGGACGAGGTGCTCACCGTCACCGACCTCGCCGCAGAGCGCATGACGAAGCGACTCGCGCAGGAAGAGGGATTGCTGCTGGGGCCGTCGGCCGGCGCAAACGTTCACGCGTCCCTCGAGGTGGCACGCCGCTTGAAGCCCGGGCAGCGGGTCGTCACGATTTTGTGCGATGGCGGTGAGCGTTACCTCTGCTGATCGCGCATGAGCGAGCTCGTCAAAGCTTCGCGCGCACTGCGCCGCGTCACCTCCGAGCTCGAGTTCGGTGAGCCGGTGACTCACGTTTACAATCCCTTGCAATACGCGCGGCGCCCCCACGAGCTCTACTTGAGCCGCTTCGGCGCCGGCTCCAAAGAGGTCGTCTTGGTCGGAATGAACCCCGGACCGTTCGGCATGGGTCAGACCGGTGTCCCGTTTGGCGACGTGGGCTTCGTCCGCGATTGGATGGGCATCGAAGCACCTGTCGATCGTCCGGCCGATGAGCACCCAAAGCGCCCAGTGCTCGGTTTCGACTGCCAGCGGTCGGAAGTCAGCGGCTCCCGTCTTTGGGGTTGGGCGCGGGAGCGCTTTGGCACGCCCGAGCTCTTCTTCTCGAGGTTCTTCGTCCTCAACTACTGTCCCCTGCTGTTCATCGAATCGACCGGGCGCAATCGCACGCCCGACAAGCTCGCGACCGATGAGCGGGCCGCGCTTTTGCCTGTATGTGACCGGGCACTGCGTGACGCCGTCGAGGTCCTCTCACCGACGCTCGTTGTCGGCGTCGGGGCATGGGCGACCAAGCGCGCGCGCGCTGCACTCGGCGACGGGGGACCGGCAATCGGCACCGTGCTCCACCCCAGCCCTGCCAGTCCGAAGGCCAATCGAGGTTGGGCGCCACAGGCCGAAAGCGACCTTCGTGGCTTGGGCATCGACTTATAGGCGCGCGCCGCGCGTCCATGCGCTATGCTCGGCCCCGGGGTCCGAGGAGATGCGGAGTACAGTCATCCAAGTTGCGGCCATCATGGCGATCGTCTCGGGGTGTGGACACGAGTCCGCCGCTACGCAGCAGATACGAAGCGCTGCTGCCGTCGATCTCGACTGTGATGCGTCGATGATCGAGTTTGTGGACGACGCGGCCATGCAGAAGCGAGTCAGTGGGTGCGGCCGTACGCTGACCTACATGTACAAGTGCAAATCGACGACGGGCGGCGGCAAGGACTGCCGCTGGAAGCCGGTCCCAGACGACAGCAACAGACTCGATTAGCCGCCGTCCGGCTGCGCTGCGAGCACCTGCTCCTGCAAGTCGCCGATATCGGGGTTGCTCGGGTCAAGAGCGCTCGCACGTTCGAGTGCCGCGGTCGCTTCCGCGAGATCTCCACGTTCGAGGGCAGCGCGGGCATTCGATAGCTCGTCCTTCGCCGCCTCCTCGCGTTCGTGCGGAGTGAGAGCGTCCGGGCCGACGCCAGTGCCAGTCCCAGTGTCAGCGCCAGTGTCAGCGCCAGCGCCAGTGTCAGCGCCAGCGTCGGCGCCGGCACCGGGGTGACTGGGCTTTGGATTGCAGTTTTCGACCACGATCCAGAGGGCGAGGAGGGTGCCGATCGCCAAGGTCATCGCGAAGGGAAGAGCATTGCGTCGACGTCTCGATTTCGAGGGGCGTCGTCCGTCGTAGGCTTGCTTGAGTGCCGACACGAATGTTCGCGCGCTTGCATATCTCTCCGAGGGGCTCTTGCGGAGCGCTCGCAGGATTGCGGCGTCGAGCGCGCTTGGAATCGCTGCGCCCCGATTGGCCTCGCTTGGCGGAACCGGGTCGGCGCTCATCACCTTGTGTGCAACCGCCAACGCCTCAAGTCCGGGAAATGCGCGTTCTCCGCATGCCGCCTCGTAGATGACGGCTCCGAAGGAGAACAAATCACTCTGCTCACTGTACTCCCCACTCCGCAGCGTCTCCGGCGCGGCGTAGCAGGGCGTTCCGAGGAACTGACCCTCTTTGGTCAGGTCGGCGTTCGGGATTCGAGCGATCCCGAAGTCCGCGAGCTTCACCTGACCATTGCTGGTGATCAGCAGATTTTCGGGCTTGAGGTCCCGGTGGATCACGCCGGCGATATGGGCCGTCGCCAAGGCATCGGCGACCTGTTGGGCGAGGTCGAGGAGCTCGTCTCGGGACAGCGGACCACGTTTCTTGAGTGCCTGCTTCAGGGTGTGTCCGTGGACGTACTCGAACACCAGGTATGGGCCGACCCTCGGGTCGTCGCCCACATCGAATATCTGAACGATATTGGGATGTTGAAGGCGAGCGGCGGCACGGGCCTCGTTCTGAAATCGACTGAGGAAGATCTCGCGAGTTTCGGGGTCGAGCGCGAGATCGCGAAGCGTTTTCACCGCGACTGGCCGGTCCAGATCTGCATCGTGCGCCAGATAGACGTTCCCCATCGAACCTGCCCCGAGGAGTCGGTCGATGCGGTAGCGCCCGATCTGTTGCGGCAGTTCTTCCATGGGCGCGATCTAGTCCATGCGGGAGCACGGGGCTAGAGACGATGGAGCTTCAAGGTATTGGTGCGCCCCGAAGGGGGCCAGCCAACGACCATCGCGAACGCCTCCCCGCGTTGGCAAAGGTTCTCTCGCACGAGCAAAGAAGTTGCGATCCGCAGCGTCTCATCGAGTGACTCTGGGGGCACCTCGATTCGCGGAATCACGCCCCACTCGAGCGCGAGCCGTCGCGCGACCCGGACATCACTGGTAATTGCCAGAATGGGCGCGCGCGGGCGATGCTCTGCTAGCAAGCCAGCAGAGCGACCGTCCTGAGTGAACACCACGACGGCTTTGAGTGGCAGATGCGTGGTCAATACGGCTGCGGCGCGCGCCGCGGCGTTTGCGAATGACCAATCTTCATCGTCGCCGCTCTTGAGCTCGCGAAATTCTCGCGAGAGATCGTCGACGTAGTCCGACTCGACCTCGCGAATGATCGCATCCATCATCTGCAGCGCTTGCAGGGGGTAGCGGCCCGCTGCCGTCTCCCCACTGAGCATGACCGCATCCGTCCCGTCCATCACCGCGTTCGCTACGTCCGCCGCTTCTGCCCGAGTCGGTCGTGGGTTTCGAATCATGGAGTCGAGCATCTGAGTGGCGGTGATCACGATTTTGCCGTGCGCATTGGTTTCCCGGATGATCCGCTTCTGAATCATCGGCACCTTTTCGGCCCCCAGCTCCACGCCTAGGTCTCCGCGGGCGATCATGATGCCGTCCGCCGCGTCGACGATGTCAGAAAGGGCCTCGACCGCTTCGGGTCGCTCGATCTTCGCGATGACCGGCACGTCGCCGGCCAGAATTTTGGCTTCTCGCACGTCGTCGGCGGCTCGAACGAACGAGAGAGCCACGTAGTCCGCCTCCAGGACGGAAACCGCAAAGGCTAGATCTTCGCGGTCCTTGGCGGTCAAAGCCGGTCCGGTAATCGAGACGCCGGGTAGGTTGAGCCCCTTGTGGTTGGAAAGGGTGCCGCCGTCCTCGACGACCGTGTGCACCGTGTCGCTCTCGACTCGGTCGACTCGAAGTCGAATGAACCCGTCGTCGAGCGCGATTGCATCGCCGGGCTTCAGGTCGGCGCCCAATGACTCGTGGGTGACCGAGACGATGTCTTGGTTGCCCTCGACCTCATTCGTCGTGAGGGCGAAGCGGTCGCCTTGCGCGAGCTCGATCGGGCCTTTGGCAAACTTGCCGACCCGCATCTTCGGCCCCTGCATGTCGGCGAGGATCGCCATCGGTCGGCGCGCCTCGGCCGCGGCCTGGCGGACCAGCTTCGCCATCTTTGCATGCGACTCGTGGTCGCCGTGCGAGAAATTGAGCCGCGCGCAACTCATTCCCGCCCGGACGAGCTCGCCGAGCTTCGCCTTCGTGTCACTGGCGGGGCCGAGCGTGCAGACGATCTTGGTGCGTCTCACCTCGCCGTTGTAGCCGGGTTCCCTTCACCGGCCAAGCTAGCGGTGACGGTAGCGGTCGGGTTCCCAGTGGCTCAGGTTCGACTTGAAGCCCAAGCGCACGACAAACGTCGTGTAGAGTGTCCATTGGCTGCGATCGCTCGTGGGTTGCGTGTTTCGAAAAGATGGCTCGCTATTCACGTGACGCGCGGCGATTCGAAGCCAGACGCCGCGAAGCGTCTTGAGGGGCCGGTAGAGCGGCAGGCTGAACCCGAAGCCTATCCCAAGCCCGGTGCTCTGCTTGCCGTCGAGCGCAAAGGCCGGCCCGATCTCGAAAAAGATCGATTGGAGCATCAGATCCACGAACTCGTTCCAAGTTTGCTTGTAGAGAAAGAACAGCGCGGGGAAGAGCGGTCGGAGGTCTACGCCAACAAACAGGTGCTGACCGGAGTCGGGGCCCCAGCGTCCTGAAAGCACGAGTCCGGCTACGTCGGCCACTAGGAAACGCGCTTCGCCGACGACGTTGGGCTTCGCCTTTCGGTCGAGCCAGGTCGCCCCAGGGCCCGCGCCGAGCGCGAGCGTCAGCCCACGATCCCAGCGGCCGTAGAGCCCGTCCCCCGTGCGTTGCGCGCTCGAAGACGCGGCAAACGACGAAAGGACGAGGATCGAGCCTACGATCACCCCTAGGCGGGCGCCCCGTGTCATGATCCCCCCATGCACTGGGCTGCGTGGCGGGTCAAGAGATTGAGGCTGTAGACTGTACGCATGGGGCGTTCGTTCGGCTTGGGGCTTCGAAGCCAGCTCATGCTCGCGCTCATCGTGGCGTTTGGCGCGGCATTCGTGTTGCTGAGCCTCGTGACGGCAAGGCTCGACGAGAGCGAGAGTGCCGAAGAGCAGCGAACGCGCGCGGTGGGGCTTGCCCAGGCGCTCGCATCGGGCGCCGGCTCCGAGGGTGACGGGCTGATCGACGAGGCGATCGCGAAAATGGTCGAGGAAGGCCTCGTCGAGCGCGTCGAGGTTCACGGAGCTGATGGACTCCGCAGAAGCTGGGGCGTTTTGGAAGGCGATCCTGATGCGATCGTGACGACTGCAGACGGCTTGGAGCTGCGAGTCTGGGTGCCGGCGAGTTACCGCGGCGACGCGGCGAGGCGAGCTCTGTTTCTGTTCTACCTCGGCCTGACCGCAGCGACGGTACTTCTGCTCACGTACGTCCTGCTTACCTATTTCATCGTTCGGCCGATCGACCGATTGAGACTGGCGTCCGAGCGCCTCGCCGCCGGGCGGTTACGCACTCGCGTTCCCGTGCAGGGCGCCGCCGAGGTCGCGCGACTGGCTGCGACCTTCAATGAAATGGCCGCGCAGCTTCGGGAAGACCGCGCATCGCTTCAGCAACGACTCGAGGAGTTGGAGGATACCACCGCCGAGCTTACGACGGCCCAGGAGCAACTCATCCGGAGCGCGCGATTGGCGGCTGTCGGGCGACTCTCCGCCGGCGTCGCGCATGAGATCGGAAATCCACTCGCGGCGATCCGCGGCTTGCTCGAATTGATGCAACTCGGCGATCTCGACCGCGACGAAGAGAAGGAGTTTGTCGCGCGGATCCAACGCGAGACCGAGCGAATCCACCACACCATTCGCGACTTGCTCGACTTCTCGAGAAACGACACCGCGCCAGACGGACGGATCGAAAGCTCGGCTGACCTCGCAGAGGTGGTTTCGGATACGGTCAAGCTGATCGACCGTCAGAGCCGCTTTCGCGACATCGAGCTCGCCCTGGCGCTCGACAACGGTCTTCCTCGCGTACGTGGGGATCACGAGCGCTTGCGACAGCTGCTTCTGAACCTCCTTTTCAACGCTGCGGACGCACTTGGCGGCAGAGGTTGCATCGAGGTGCGCGCCCGCAATGGCGGGGGAGTCGTGGTGCTCATCGTTGAAGACGACGGGCCCGGAATCGACAGCGAGATCCTCGACCAGGTGTTTGATCCGTTCGTGACGACGAAGGCCGCCGGGCAGGGGACCGGCCTCGGGCTTGCAGTCTGTTACACGATCGTCGAGCAACTCGGTGGTACGATCGAGGCCGCGAACCGGGAGCAAGGCGGAGCGGCGTTCGAAGTCAGGTTGCCCGAGGCCATCTAGCAGCGGCAGCGGCAGCCTTAGTCCGGCTGGAACGCATTCTCGATCGCGGTCTCCTCTGCCGCCTCGGTCTCCGGTGCGATTGGCGACTGCTCGCCAAAGGCCTCCTTGATCGCCAGCGCCTGCCGTCTCGTCGCCCCCGCCTCGATCAATTGCTCTTCGTTCGCTGCCAAGACGTCCCGCAGCGAGCCGAGGTTTCTCAGCAACTTGCTGCGCGTCTTTGGGCCGACTCCGGGCACGCCGTCGAGCTCGCTTCGGAGCCGTCTCCTGCGGCCTACCTTCTTTCGCAGCGCATTCGACGCCCGGTGGGTTTCGTCGCGGGCGAGAAGCAACAGCGAGAGCGCGGAGTTCCCACGGACGGGGATAGCGTTCTTCTGTCCGGGGCGGAAGACGCGGTCGCCTTCTTCTTCGCCGGTCGCCGTGACCCGGGGCTTTGCGACCGAGGCGACTTCGAGCTCAGGCAGGCCGATGTCTTCGCGGGCCCGGACTGCCACGCCGAGCTGACCCTTGCCGCCATCGACGAGCAGGAGGTCGGGGAGCTCCCAGCCTTCCTCTTCTCTGTTGCCGCGCCGCAATCGTCGGATCAGTACCTCGTACATCGCTGCATAGTCATCGCCTCCACCAACGCCCTTCACGTGAAAGCTTCGGTATCGTTCCCTCGCCGCCCTTCCGTCCTGCAATGCGGCGAACACGGCAACCGTCTCCTCGCCTCCACTGTGCGAAATGTCGACGCACTCGATACGGCGCGGAAGGACCGACAGGCGAAGCAGCGTTTGCAGCTCCGATAGGCGTGCCTCGACGTCTTCGCGCGCGCGTTCCTTCTCGTTGAACGCGTGCTCCGCGTTCTCGCGTGCAAGCTCCAAGAGCTTGGCCTTCGCCCCCCGCTTGGGCTCCGTGATCCGGACACGGCGTTTTCGGTTCTCGCTGAGCAGCTCTTCGAGGGCTTCGCTCATCTCGATCCTGACCGACACCAGAATCTCGTCTGGCAGCGATGGCCAATCCGCATAGTGTTGCATGAGGAACGCGCCCAGCATCTCGTCGTTAGGTACCGCGACGCGCCGAAGAGGAAACGTTCGCACCGAGAATATGCGGCCACTGCGCATGCTCAGCACGGCGACTTCGACCTGGTCGCCTTCACGATGAAATCCGATCACATCGTGGTCCGACTTCTGCACGCCGGCAACGCGTTGCTCCTCTCGAGCGCGTTCGACGGCCCGGATCTGGTCTCGATAGACCGCCGCCCGTTCGTACTCGAGCTCGCCCGAAGCACCCTGCATTCGTCCATCGAGGTCGAGCACGAGCTCATCGTGTCGCCCATCTAGAAACCGAGCGACGTTAGCGACCTGGGCGTGGTACTCGTCCTGGTCGACCCGGAGTACGCACGGCCCAGGGCAACGCTTGATCTGATGCTGAAGACAGGGTCGCGACCGCTTGCGAAACTCCGTGTCGGTGCACGTCCTCAGCTGGAAATATCGATTCACCAGCCGGAGCGTCTGTCGCGCCGCAGTCGCCGAATGGTATGGTCCAAAATACTGCGCGCCGTCCGGCTTCGGTCGACGAACGACTTCGAGCCGCGGCCAAGGCCGCTTCGCGTCCAACCGCAACGATAGGTATTCCTTGTCGTCCCTAAGCTTCACATTGTACTTCGGCTGGTGCGACTTGATCAGCTGGTTCTCGAGCAGTGCCGCTTCCTTGTCGGTGTGTGTGACGAACGTTTCGATGTCGGCCAATTCGCGCTCGAGCCTGCTCACGAACGCGCGCAAGTCGCTCGAGCCAGCTTGAAAGTAGCTTCGGACACGGTTCCTCAGGCTGCGCGCTTTGCCGACGTAGAGCACTTTCCCGTCCGTGCCGCGGAACACGTAGACTCCGGGAGATGCCGGAAGCGTGTCGAGCTTTCGCTGTGCTGCATCCACGACCACCGCGAACCTATACCACTGCCGCAGCCGTCGATCGCCCCGGGCTCACGCGGCGCGAATCACACGCGAGTCGGTGATGACGAGGTCGACCGACACGTCGAAGGGCAGCTCGGGCACTTCGGAGATCAGCTGGAAATCGTAGGCAACGGCGCAGGTGCATGCGTTGGAGAGTCGCGGGATCAGCCGGTCGTAGTAGCCGCCGCCGTAGCCGATTCGGTAGCCACGGGGATCGAGCGCCAACGCGGGAATCAAAGCAAAATCAATCTCTCCCGGCTCGATGGCTACGGCTTCCACGGCGGGCTCCGGAACCGAAAACGCCCCCGGGCCCAGTGGGGTTTGCGAATCGATGAGGTGCAAGCGCAGCTCGTCTCCATGTACCCGTGGCAATGCGACGCGCTTTCCAGTGGACCAGGCTTCTTCGATGATGGGGCTCGTGCGCACCTCGTTGCGAATCGAAGCAAAGGCGAGAACGGTCGCTGCGCGTTCGAGCTCTGCGACACCGAAAAGGCGTTTGCGAATCTCGGCCGAGCGGGACTCGCAGGCGGACTCGGGGAGCGCGCCGCGCACCATCCGCATTTGGTTTCGCAGCGCCTGTTTGGCGCGTTGACGGAGCTGGCGATCGGCGTGCTCCGTCTCGCTGGTGCTCACGGCTCGATCTGCTGGGCGAGCTCCGCGTCCACTTGCAGACGCTGATCGATTCGCCGAATCGCCGCGCCCACGACTTGGCGCGTCTTTGCCTCGAGCGTTTCGCGTTGCCGTTCTGACGCGTCGAGATCCTCGGCGAGGCCGAGCGCAACGACGGCGAGCAGTTGAGCTGGGGTGGCCGCCCGGGCAGCCTTGGGCCCGAGCGCCTGCACTCGTTCATTCACGATATCGGCTAGGCGCTGAAGGTAGGTTTCGTCGGCGTCCGCAGACATGCGGTAGCGGGCGCCGGCAATTTCGATCTGAACGGTTCGCTTCACGATTGACGGGAAGGTAGTCCCGCAGCTCCGCAGGCGTCAAGGTAGGACATCCACATCCATCCCCCTTTGGGTTCCGCTGCGATCGGAATCCGACTACCATGTTTATGAGACAGGGGGCAGGCGTGTTATGTTTGATCCCCGGGGGACGTTGGGGTCATGATCAAGGTTAGTTGTCCGTCGTGTAATGCGTCTTACGACGTGGACGAGCACCGGTTGCCCGACGGCGGGCTTCGGATGCGCTGCCCAAAATGCAGCGAAAGCTTTCAGGTTCATCGCGACGGTTCGACCGCGAAGGCCGGAGGAGGGGCTGCGCCAGGCGCGTCGACGCCCCCGCGAGCCAAACGGACGAAAGTCGGCATTGGGCCGACGGCCCCGCCCCCGTCTTCTGCGGCGGTAATCCGCGCGCAGCCTTCCGATTCACCCGCGGCGGCTGATGAAGTCGATTTGCCAGCGCCATTCGTAGGCTCGGATTTCATGGACCTGCCCGTGCCCAAGACCGGCGCCCATCCACTCGATCTAGACCCATTTGCCGACCCGAGCTCGGCCGATCTGCCTGCGCCAAAACGTGACGCGAGCCCCTCCGGCTTCGATCCGTTCGCGGATATGGACTTGCCTGTGCTTCGCGAAGCGGCAGGCGAGACCGATCTCCCGGCCCCTCTGTACCGGAGCGATGAGAGCGATCTTCCCATGGCCGTTACCGACGCCGACCTGCCGACGCCGCGTGCAGGATCCGACGTGCCGGCGCCGATTTCGCTCGACTCCGACCTGCCCATGTCGAGCGAGCAGAAGGATCTACCGATCGCCCGGGACGACTTCATGGATCGAGAGATCGAGGGTCCCGAACGGGTGCACGGTGGTGGCCCCATCGAGCTCGACCTCCCTGAGGGAGAAGACATCGCTCTCGAAATGGAGCTCGACGCGCCGCCGCGGCCGCCGGGACCGCCGCTTCCTATAGGCGCGCCCGGGGCGCCACCGTTGGGCGCGATTCCGGCTGGTTCCGATGTGCAACGGGATTCGGCGGAGCTGGAGCTTCCGGAGTCGAACGAGCTCGACCTCTCGGCGTCCCCGGGAGGAGGCGAAAGCGAAGTCCACCGCATGCCGCGCCTCGGCGGCGACAGGCTGGAATTCGAAGCCGCCCCTTCGCGTGCGCGGAAGAAGCTCAAGCTCAAACGGCCGCCCTGGCTGATGAAGGCTCTGGCCGCCCTCGGGGTCATCACGATCGTCCTCGGCTCGGGCTTCTACCTCGGTACCACCAAGTACGGCCTCTTCGGCATTCACCTGCTGGAACCCATGCTTCCCGCTTCCGGCGATCCAGCTCTGGTCGCCCAGGCAATCGAAGAAGCCGAGATCATCGCCGCGCCCGATACCTACACCGCGCAGCGCCAGGCGCTCACGAAGCTACAGGCCGCACGAGACAACGCGCGCCTGAACCGCGCGCTCGTGGCGCGGACGCTGTTGCACGAGTCGTACAATCTCGTTCGCTATGGACCGGACATGGAGAGCGCGAGCTTGGCCGATGCGCTGCGGGTGCACTTGGAGCGCAGAGGCGATGAGGCCCCGCGGGTTCACGTCGCCCTTGCCGCCGATGCCCTGCGCAACGCCGATATCGACACTGCGAAATCCGAGCTCGCGCTGGCATCGCAAGACGACCCCACCGATGCCTACCTCGATCTGGTGGCCGGGGAAATCGCGCTGAAGTCCAGCGACGGTCAGAGCGCCGTTGACGCATTTGGCCGAGCCCTGAAGAAGGACGATAGCGCGCGTGCACAGTGGGGGCTGGCTCGTGGCTACCAGGTCCTCGGAAATGCCGACGAGGCGGCGGCGGCGGCCAAGGCAACGCAACAGCTCAGCCCCAACCATGCCGGTGCGCGGGTCGCCGTGGCCAGCCTGTTGATCGCCGACGGCGCGATCGACGAAGCCCTCGAGCTGCTTCAAATCCCAGCAGGTCTTGCCCCTTTCGAAGGCACGACGCTTCGGGTGGCAAAGGCCGATCGGTCCGCGGCGCTCACACTCATTGCGCGCATCGAAGAGCAGCGGGGACGCCTGGGCGCTGCTCGTGAAATGTACGAAAAGTCCATCGAGCTCGACACGAGCAATGCGGACGCCGCACTCGGGGCCGCACGGCTGGTGCTCCTCGAAGGCTCGTACCCGGACGCGTATGCACGCTTTCAGACCGTGCTGGGCTCACAAATTCCGCCCGGCGCCGAACTGGACGTGACGGGTCAGCCCAAAGTCGTGGTTCATGCCAAGCTAGGTGCCGCCGAGGCGCTCCTTGCCATGGGTAAGGCCGAGGAGGCGAACAAGCTGTTGGCCGATCTTCGAACGGACGAGCCCGTGAGTGCCGAAGTGGAGCTCTGGCAGGGCAAAGTCGCCGAGGGTCTAGGCCAGAGCAAAGAGGCTGTGAAGCACTTCCGGAGCGCGATCAAGCTCGAGCCGAAGTCCGTGCGCGCCTACATGGCGCTTGCCCAGCACTATACCGCGACCAAGCGCCCCGGCGAGGCGGTCGGCATTCTGGTCGAGGCACAGAAGAACGTCGATATCACTGCTGAGGTGCGACGCGTCTTGGGTTGGGCGGAGCTCCAGCGCAATCGCCTCGACGATGCGATCGAGCAGTTCACGAAGGCGCTCAAAATGGAGCCCCGCGATTCGTCCGCTCAGTTTGGGCTCGCCGTCGCCTATCGGCGCAAATGGAAGCTCGAAGAGGCCGCGGTAGAGCTCGCAAAAGTCGAAGAGCTGGATGCGAGATTCCCCGGTCTTGCACTCGAGAAGGGCCGGCTTGCCGAGGCGGGTGGAGACATGGACGCGGCCACCGAAAGCTATCGCAAAGCGCTCCTGGATTCGCCCGACGACGCGGCATTGAAATCACGAATGGGCGCCGTGCTGGTGCTTGCCCGCAAATACGAGGAGGCCGAGAAGCTCCTCCGTGAGGTGCTGGACGCGCAGCCGTACTCGGCCGAAGCCGAGCACTATTTGGGGCGCGTCGAGCTCGAGCGAGGCCAAACCGAGGCCGCGCGTCAGCGATTCCTCCGCGCTGCACGTCTCGAGCCCGAGAGCGGCCTCTATCGGACCTATGTTGCGTGGGCGGCGCTGGAGTCGAACGAGATGAGCACCGCCCTGCGGGAGCTCGACACCGCCTTGAAGCTCGATCCGACGCTAGGGGATGCCTACTGGCTTCGCGCGCGGATTCGGATTCGCGCCGGAACAGTCCGTGACGCGTTGGCCGATTTGAGAAAAGCGATCGAGCTCAACCCCACACGAATCGAAGCCTGGGCAGCGATGGGCGAAAGCCACTACCAGCTAGGCCAGATGAAAGAAGCCATTGTGGCCTTCGAGAAAGCCGTCGCCGGCGCTCCCGGACAGGGGTATTGGTGGTACCGCCTCGGCCGCTTGCAGCTGGACGAAGGGCAGCGAGCGAAGGCGCTTGCCTCATTGAGCCAGGCGACCTCCATCGGAGATGAAGAGCCCGGCGGGAAGGCCTGGGTCGCAGACTCCCACCGGCTGACCGGAGACATCTACTACGCGCTGAACAAGCGGCAGGAAGCCATCGTCGAGTATGGACGCTATCTGGAGCTTGCCGATCGGGAGGCGATCGACCGTGCGGACGTCGAGACCAAGCTTCGCCGGATCGGCGAAGGGCTAGACTAGCGAGCTTCAGTCGAGGTGGCCGCGACCAAACGCCTCTGGAAGAAGCGATGCGAGCTCGTAATCCGCCCGCGCGTCGCCCGCGTAGCTTCGTATCGATAGGCCTGGGGCGAGCTCCGCGAGGCATTGCCTGCAGATGCCGCATGGCGGGGTGGGGCTCTTTGCAACCGAAGCAATGACCAGCGCTCGAAGCTCACGCTCTCCGGCCGCAACCGCCGCAGTGAGGGCGGCACGCTCGGCGCAAAGCGTTGCGCCGTAGCTCGCGTTCTCGACGTTGCAGCCGATGAACACCCTGCCGCTCGCGCTCAGAACAGCGGCACCGACCGCGAAACCGGAGTAGGGGGCGTACGCGTTCGCTCGGGCCCCCACCGCTGCACGCTTCAACTCTGTCCAGGCGCTCTCGTCCATCAGATCGACTCCAGCACGCTCGACAGCAGCGCCTCGAAACGCGGCCGAACACGGCCCGTGGTTTCGGTCACTTCTTCGTGACTGAGTGGGACTTTCGAAATTCCCGCGGCGAGATTCGAGATGCACGAGATACCTAGGACGCGAAGCCCCATGTGCCGGGCTGCGAGCACCTCGAGCACCGTGCTCATCCCTACCGCGTCGGCGCCGAGGGTCCTGAGCATGCGCACTTCGGCGGGGGTCTCGTAGGCCGGTCCAAGGAGACCTGCGTAAACACCGCGGCGCAGCTCAAACCCGAGCCCAGTCGCCAAGCCGCTTGCGATCTCGATCAGCTCGGGGTCGAACGCTGCGCTCATGTCGAGGAATCGCGGGCCGTGGCGTTCGTCATTTGGACCGACGAGACTGCTCGTCCCAGTGAGGTTGAGTTGATCGACGATCGCCATCAGGTCGCCTGCCTCCAGTTCTTGGGCGATCCCTCCGGCAGCGTTGGTGACGATCAAGGTCTCGGCGCCGAGCAGGCCCATCAAGCGGACTCCAAACACGACCTCGCTGGGAGAATTCCCTTCGTACAGATGGGCGCGTCCTTGCATCGCGACGACGCGCTTTCCAGCTCTGCCCCCGGTGACGAGATTGCCCGCATGCCCCAAGACCCCGGACAGCGGCATCTGGGGGATCTCGGCGTACGGAATCGCACGCGCATCCTCCAAGCGGTTTGCATAATCTCCGAGGCCCGACCCGAGGACCAAGGCAACGTCGGCCTTTCCCGTCCGGCTCGCGATTGCGCTCTTGGCTTGCTCGAGTGCCTCCATCATCGCGCCCGCATTGTACGCTACCTCGGCTATAGTGCCGGCCGGATGATGAAACGAGTCGCAATCGCCGTTTCGGTGTGCTTGTCCGCATGCGCCGGCCGAGGCGTCGACGGGCCTGGAAGCCAAACGGTCCGCGAAACAGCTGAAACCACCGACGCGCCTGGCGTCATCGAGCCGCCCATCCTCGTCTCGATCGTCCCAATCGCCACGGCAGAGGAGATTCCGCGTGATTGCTCCAAGCCGGTCGAGGAGTCCTGCAATGCGATCGACGACGACTGCGACGGCGTGATCGACGACGGCTGTGGGTACGGGACCGGGTTGATGCAGGTCACCGCATCTTGGAACACCGGCGCGGACATCGACCTCTACGTCACGGGCCCCCTGGGTGACACCCTGAGCTTCCAGCGCCCTTCGACTCCGTCGGGCGCTCGCGTCGACCACTCGGGCCGCGGTGACTGCATCGACATGCCCAACCCGCAGATCGAGAACATACGCTGGGTAGGCGCGCGACCCATGGACGGCATCTACGAGGTCGAGGTTCACTACTGGGGGGAGTGCATAGGCAGCGGAGGGCCAACGCTGGTCACCATCTCCGTTGCAGTAGGGCGCCGGATCGCCGGGCAGTTCCGTCAAAGCCTTCTGCCCGGTGAACGGATTCGCGTGTTGCGATTCGTTATCCAATGACGGCGCGCCGGGTCCAGGGTTTCTTCGTCGTCTGCCTCGTATCCCTGGGATGCGTCCTTACCGCGCTCGCACTCGCGGCGCGCTCGGGTTGCCGGCCCTCTACGGTCGTCGCCGGTTTGGCGATCTCATTCATCCCGTACGCCGGCTTGCTCGCCGTTTCGCGTTCGCTCCGCAGGCTGCCCCCGCTGCGGTTGGCCGCGCTTGCCTTGCTGTTTGGCGCGCCGCTCGTATTGGCACCGCCGCTCCTGTCTGATGACCTCTACCGCTACCTCTGGGAAGGGCAGGTCTGGCTCGAAGGGTTCAACCCGTATCGACTCGCCCCCGACGACCTCGCCCTGTCGCCGCTCCGTGACGAGGTCTGGCTGAACATCAACAACCCTGGGATCAGCAGTATCTACCCACCGCTTTCCCAAGTCCTGTTCGTGTTGGCGGCCTGGCTGGGCGGACAGGTTTGGACGGTCAAGCTCTTGGCACTTCTAGCGCACGCGATCACCGCCGGGTTTGTCGCGCGAATCGCCAAGTCCCCCCAGGCGCCCTTGGCCCTCGCCCTCAACCCGCTTTTGTTGGGTGAGAGTGCGCTCAACGGCCACCTCGACATCCTCTGCGGCCTCGCGCTGCTGGTCACGGCCTGGGCACTCACGCAGCAGCGCTACCTTCGAGCCGGCATCGCAGTCTGTGCTGCCGTTGGGCTCAAGGTGGTCGGCTTGGTGCTCCTGCCGCTGTTCGCCCGAAGGCCCAAGGTTTTGCTGGGCGCCACGTTCGCCTCCGTGCTCTTGCTCGTGCCCCTCGTCGTCTCGCGCGCCCCCGTCGATCCCGTCTCTGGCGCAGGCCAGTTCGCAAGCCGTTGGCGTGGCAACGAAAGCCTCTTTGCGCTCGCCGACTGGGCGAGCCGCCAAGGCCTGGGGCACCCCTCCGCCGATCTCGCCGCGCGCGCCATGATGGTGCTGGCCTTTCTCGTGCTGAGCGCCGTCGTGGTGAGGCGTCGAGTGCCGAGCGTAGCCGCTGCACGATTCCTGATTTGGTCTGTCCTGCTTCTCTCTCCGCAGGTCCATCCCTGGTATCTTGCCTGGCTGCTTCCGCTCGAGCTGGTCGCTGGTGGCTCGGCGGGCTTGGTCTGGAGTGCCGCCGTCTTGTGCGCATACGCGCCACTCGACCTCTGGGTTAGCCAAGGGGTTTGGCGGATGCCCCCGTGGCTACAGATCTTCGAGTATTCGATCGTCGCACTCGCACTGATATTCGACCCGCAGCGCCCGACCCTCCAAGCTCACCGCGCAGAAGGGCAATTTCTCGTGTGATTCAAGGAGCTTGGCACAGCAATCACGAGACGATCAACGGTCGCCTGGTTTTGACTTGCAGGCCAGTCCGCAGCCCTTAGACTACGCGCCCCTGAAGCCAAGGGGCTGATGGATTCACCTATGTACGCGGTCATTCAAACAGGCGGAAAACAGTATCGAGTTGCCGAAGGCGACACGATTCGCGTCGAGAAGCTGGCAGGTGATGTCGGCTCCAAAGTGGAGTTCACCGACATCTTGATGGTCGGCGGCGAGAAGGTCGAAGTGGGCAAGCCGCACGTCGGCGGCGCCAAAGTCACGGCCGAAATCGTCGCACAAGATCTGGCCAAGAAGATCATCGTCTTCAAGATGAAGCGCCGTAAGGGCTATCGGAACCGTCGTGGCCACCGGCAGCCGTACACCGAGCTCCGCATCAAGAGCGTGAAAGGCTAAGGAGGCGCCATGGCACATAAGAAGGGTCAGGGCTCATCCCGCAACGGCCGCGATTCCAAGCCGCAGTACCGTGGCGTCAAAGTGTTCGGCGGCCAGACGGTCCCCGCAGGCAGTATTCTGGTTCGCCAGGTCGGCCAGACATTTCACCCGGGAGCAAACGTGGGCGTGGGCAAGGACTACACGCTCTGGGCAAGAGTGGACGGCGTGGTGAAGTTCGAGCGTCGCGGCCGTACCGGCAAGCGCGTCGCCGTCTATCCCGCCGACAACTGAGCGACTCTTTGCAGGAGCGTTTCCCCGCGCCCGAGTTCGACTCTCCCACTGGGAGCGTCTTTCCTCCGCCTGCTGGACGTAGGGTCTACTGCAACCGCAACATGCGGCTCGACCAAGCCTAGGCCGTGGGCTTGGACATGGACTACACCCTGGCAATCTACCGCCAGGCGGAAATCGATCGCCTGAGCATCGACGCGACCGTCAGCAAGCTCATCGAGCGCGGGTACCCCGAGGAGCTCCGCACGATGAAGTATCGGACCGACTTCCCGATCCGGGGCCTGTTGATCGATCGGAAGCTCGGCAATGTGCTCAAGATGGACCGCCACCGGTACGTGAAGAAGGCCTATCACGGCTTCACCAAGCTCAGCCGGGAAGAGCGCCGCCGCGCGTACCACACCCGACGTCTGCGTCCTGGCACCAAGCGCTACCACTGGGTCGACACGCTCTACTCGCTGTCCGAGGTAGCGGTCTACGCTGCCGTGATTGAGCACCTCGAGCCGCGCCAGGGTGCGCTCGATTACGGTCAGCTCTTCGCCGACATCCGGCAGTGTGCCGACCTCTCACATCAGGACGGCTCGATTCTCGATGTCGTATTGCGGGATTTGCCACGCTACGTAGATCGTGATCCGGAGCTCGGGCTGCTGTTCCACAAGCTTCGAAGCGCGGGCAAACGCCTGTTTCTCCTGACCAACTCGGGCCCCGAGTACACCGAAGCGATGATGTCGTACCTGCTGGGCGACGCCCTCGAGGAGTACCCGAGCTGGAGAAACTACCTCGACTACATCTGCACGTTCTCGAACAAACCGAGCTTCTTCACGGATAAGGCGCCTTTCGTCGATGTGGAGACCGGGGCAGAGATTCGGGAGCCGACTCGGGGCCGCGTGTACACCGGAGGGAACATCACCGACCTCCAGCGGGCGCTCGGCTTCGCCGGAGACGAGGTGCTCTACGTGGGTGACCACATCTACGGTGACGTCCTTCGAGCCAAGAAGGAATCGACCTGGCGCACCGCGATGATCATTCAGGAGATGGATGACGAGCTTCGGGTGCTGAGGGAGCACGCCCTGAGCTTCGATCGCGCGGACGCCCTCGAACAGATGCGGGATGCGGTGCAGGACGAGCTTCGCGAGCATCAGGCCCGGCTCAAGCGTGTCGAGCGGAGCCTGAATGAGCATGAATCAGGCCCCGAACGCGCGAAATGGGACGCCAAACGCGTCCGTCATCGGCGCTCGATCGACCGGCTGAGGGCCCAGCTCAAAGAGCTGAACGTGGAGCGGACCGCCCTTCATGATGTCTTGGACGAAGCATTTCACCCCTTCTGGGGTTCGGTCTTCAAGGCCGGCGACGAGGTTTCGAGCTTCGGCAATCAAATCGAGCAGTACGCCGGCCTGTATACCGCTCGCGCCACGAACCTCACCCAGTACTCTCCTATGCACTACTTCCAGAGCCCCCGGCATCGAATGCCCCACGAGAACGGGATCTAGCCGAGCGCTAGCGCGGTTGGTGGTCGAGGGGTTGAGCGTGGACGGCTTCGTGCGCGAAGAATTATTGTCCGGACATGCTCTCGCTTGTTTATACTGCTCGCTCCATTCAGAACGGAGCGTGACATGGCGAAAGCGGCCACCAAAAAAGCCACCAAAAAGCGGGCGACCAAGAAGTCGGCGCCCAAAAAGAAGACTGTGAAGAAGGCAGCCAAGAAGCGCGCGGCGCCGAAGAAGGCAGCCAAGAAGCGCGCGGCGCCGAAGAAGGCAGCCAAGAAGCGCGCGGCGCCAAAGAAGGCAGCCAAGAAGCGCGCCACGAAAAGGTCGGCGAAGTCCGAAGTGGCGGCACTGAAGAAGAAGCTGAGGAAGGCCGAGAAAGACGCCGAAAAAGAGCTCGCGGCCCTGAAGCGCAAGGCAAAGAAGACAAGCACCGACTTCAAGCGAAAGCTGACCAAGGCAAAGAAATCGGCATCCAAGCGAACCGCGGCGCGCAAGCGGCAGGCGAGCAAGGCGCTCGCAGATCTCGAAAAGAGGGTCGAGACGGCGGCGAAAAACCTGAAGGCCAAGACGAGCAAAAAGAAGCCAGCGAAGAAGAAGTAGGCGCTGGCCGGTCGACGATGTGCGGCATCGTCCCTCGAGCCCCTTCAGGACCGAACACGGGCCCGGATCCTTCTCGATCGCGGGCCCGTTCCTTTTTGCAAGTCGAAAGGGGGTGGAGCGACGGGGGATCGAACCCCGGACCCCCACACTGCCAGTGTGGTGCTCTCCCAGCTGAGCTACCGCCCCTAGAGGGACGCCGTTTTGCTTCGACGCCTCCTGTTTGTCAATCGCTCGGGCTTGATTTCCGGCCATGCCTGCGACGCTCGAAGTTGGGCCCGGAAATCTTGACCTTTTCGGTCTGGCCGGCGAAAGGAAAGGGCGATGCGAGCGGTCGCTTTCTTCGTCATTTTGCTCGGCGCCTGCAGCGGGTACGACGACCTCGCCCTGCTCGAAGTGGAGACCATCGAGCCGCGCGAAATCGAGGCCGGTGGGACCCTCCGAATCCACGGTCACGGCTTTCCGCTGGGGCGCGCTCCCGAGATTCTACTGCGCGGCTCGATCTATCGGCCAGGGATGCGCGCCAGTCGCGTCGATGCGCGTCTTGACGGTGAGGTCCGCTCGGAGTCGCTCATCGAGGTTCCGATCGTAGAGGAGCTCATCGAAGCGCTTGGCGGCCGCGCCACCGTCGACGGGGAGCTGCGGGTCGGGTTTCGTGCGGCGGACGAGCACCGAGACGTCTTCTCGGCCGAGCGAGTCCGGGTCGACTTCCTCCCCGACACTTCGTCGCAGTTGCGCGCCGATGGCGTCCGTGACGGGCAAGCGCCGCCGCCGCTGGGCGCGCAGAGCTTTGGCTTGGAGCTCTCTCGCGAGGAGCTCGGCGCCGCAGGCGTCGAGGTGGTCTCGGTGGACCCCGACGGGCTCGCTGCAAGCCAGGGCGTGAAGCCGGGCGACACGATCGTAGGGGTCGACGGAATGAGCCTCTATAGCCGGCGCGACTTCCTTCCTGACCCAAGTCGAAGCGACTCGACCGTGATGGTCACTCGCGATGGACTTCGCGGGGTCCACGCGCTTCGCTGGCCACACCAAGCCACAGAGCGTTCTGCCGAACCAATTGCCACTGGCCTATTCGTCCTGCTCGGACTGTTGCTCGGCTGGCTTTCTCCGGCGACGCTCTGCCTGCGTGCCCGGCCTTTGAAGGGTTCGGTTTCTTCGTGGCTCACGGGTTCGAGTCTCGTGCTGATTTTTGCGGCGCTCTTGCTCTTCGTTTCGGCGCTGCAATGGACGACGATGTGGATCTTGGGCTTGGGCACGTTCGCAGCGCTCTTCACCTCGGCCACCAGGCATCGCGCCGGAGCGTCCAGCTTCGCGTTCGCGGTGATCGCGACGCTGACCGTGATGCTGCTCGCTCGCACGGCCAGTATCTCCCTCATCATTGCAGCTCAGAGTCCTTCGGTTCTTCGCTGGTATCTGTTCCAGTCCCCCGCTTCATTCTTCGCGTTCGCCGCGTATCTCCACGCGCTTGGAGCGGTCAGCGCGCGAGCCAACTTCTCTGCATCGGTCTATTCAGCGGCCGCGGCGGTTCTTGGCGCCGCTCTGTTCGTCGGGGGTTGGCCCTTGGCCGGCTCGGTGCCCGGAATCGCCGCGCTCGTCGGAAAGGCTGCCGGGCTGATGATCGCGGCTCGGGCGGTCGAGGTGAGTCCCAAAACGGCTGTCGCATCCTCAGGATTGGGAGTTGGACTCGCTTTGCTAGGATTGGTTCTAGACCTGGGCTCCCTCTTTCCGCACTGGAGCGCCTTGTCCTTGGGCGCGGTGTGCACGCTTGCAGTGCGTGCCCTGGTGCCGCCGCTTCGTCGCGAAGCGGCTCCGGTCATGGCACCGTCGCCTAGCCGGCTCGTTTCAAGAAATCCTTGAGCAGCTCGCGCTGATCGGACGAGGGCGACAGAAACTGCAAGCCGGCCTCGAAGCCCCGCGTGCCAACCGGTTTGCTCCAGCGCACCGACGCGGCGCATTCGAAGGGGGAACGTTCCGGATCCTCGATGCCGTCCTCCGTCAGAAAGAAGCTGACCGTGAGCACCTCTCCCGCGGTGAGGGGACGCTCGAATACGATCGCGGCACCACCGCCGCTCAGGTTCTTCATCTCCGCATGGAGCCTCTGCCCCGAGACGCTGAGCTCGCACGAAATACAGACAGGATGGCGATCGTGCCGTCGCTTCTGAACCGTCGTCGTCACAGCTTCATGATGCGAAAGATATTGCAGGAAGCAAAATTGCGTGCATCAGTGAATCTGGGGTCGGCGCGCTCGTGACTGCGCCCGTATCCCGTCGGCCTCGGCGCTCAGCTCCCGGTTCCCCGGCTCCTCGCGCAGCAAGGTTGCGTAGATCGCAAGCGAGCGCTTGAAGTGCCCCTGGTCTGCAAGGATGCGGGCCATGGTCAGAGTGGGAAAGGGTTCGTCGAACATGCTGGCGGTTTTCGAAAAAACACCGACCGGCGGACGGCTTGGCGGCCCACAGGCGGCCTCGAGCTCAGGCTCCGAATCGGTCCGGGTCGTGGACTCGACCTCTGGGTCGGTCGCGCTCGTGGGCGCTGGCGCTGGCACTGGCACTGGCGCTGGCGCTGGCACTGGCACTGGCTCGGATTTCCGGCCCACCGAGGGCAGGGGCGCCTCCGCCGGCCGCCCGAACCGCTTCGCCTCGCCCTGCCCAGGCTTCTTTCGTGGCTCTTCCTGTGCGGCCTTCAGCGCCCACTTGGCGAAACCGAGCACTTTGCCCAGAAGGCCCTCGGATTCCTGTCCGCCGGCCCGGTTGCGAATCGCGTGAATCAGTTGCCCCCGGCTCATCGCGTATGTGTCCTCCACGCCGAGGCGCTCGGCCTCCTCGCGAAGCTCCGGTGTCGTCAAGTTGTAAAGTCGGGTCAGATCCATCGAACCAGCTCCGGGTCCATCTGTTGTAGCGCGTTCTTGGCCTGGTCGCAGTCCTGATCGATCTGCCGGCGGAGCGACTCGAGCCCGCCGAACTTCGCTTCGCCTCGGATGCGAGCCACGAAGCCCACGCGCATGCGTTTCCCATAGAGGTCGCCCTCGAACCCGAGCAGGTGCACTTCGATTGAATGCCCCGCTTCGAACGTCGGCCGGGTGCCCAGGTTCGCGACCCCGTGGAGCAACGGGGCACCTGGCTCGCCGAGAATTCGAGCGACCACCGCGTACACCCCGTCCTTTGGAAGTTGGAGCGGCTCCACCGCAAGATTCGCCGTAGGAAAACCGAGCTCACGGCCGCGTTGGTCCCCGCGCGTCACAAGCCCGGTGGTTTCGTGTACCCGCGTCATCATGAGCGCCGCATTCTCGACGTTCCCGTCTTCCCGGAGGATTCGGCGAAGCCGCGTCGACGACACGGCCTGGCCTTCGTACATCACCGGCTGCACGAGCTCGACCGTGAATCCTTCGCGCGCGCCCCAGTCTCGCAGGGTGCTGATGTTGCCGGAGCGCTTGTGCCCGAAATGGAAATCGGGGCCCACCACCACACCCTTGGCCTTGCACGCGTCGAGCAGCACTCGCTCGACGAAGCCATCCGGCGTCATCTTCGAGAACTCGCTGTCGAACGGCAGCACCACGACATCGTCACAACCGGCCCCCTTCAGGAGCTCTACGCGGCGCTCCATGTCGGTCAGCAGCACCGGCGCTCGCTCGGGGGCCAGGACCGCGGTCGGATGGGGTTCGAAGCACATGGCCAGGGTTTGCCAGCCGTGGCCATTCGCGGTCCGCTTGGCCGCGTCGATGAGCGCTCTGTGCCCCAGATGAACGCCATCGTGGTTACCAGGAGTGACGACAGAGTGGGTGCGGCGCATCAGCTCGGGAGCCCTGGAGCGGTGAACGTGCTCCTCCTTCACTCACCTACAGCGCCGTTCGGGACACTTCAACTCGAATACGCCCGATATCCAGGTTGATGACGTAGGGCTTTTGGTGCTGTATGGTTGAAAACATGGGGAAATCAAAGGGGAGGGCCGGCTCTGCCGAGGATGCTCCATTCGAGGAGGTCATGGATCGCCTCCAAACCGTCGTGGCGCAATTGGAAGAAGGAGATTTGCCTCTCGAGCAGTCTCTGGCGATGTTTGAGGAGGGAGTCCGCCTGTCGCGGGCCGGAGCGAAACGACTGGATGAAGCCGAGCGTAGAGTAGAGGAGCTCCTCGCAGCCGGAGACGAGCTGCAAACGAGTCCTCTCGAAGAAAGCGAAGCGGGGGAACAATGAGCCAAGTCCTCACGGTACCGACACATTTCAACGACATCGGAGAGCTCTCCGAGGGCTTCCTCGATCGGGTCGAACAAGACACACTCATACTCTACGGGCCCGTCGCCTACGAAGATGGTTCCCAGATCCAATTCGTGGTGCTGCTTGCGGACGGCACATCGGCTCTAGAGGGAACCGGCGTTGTCCGTGCTGCCGTCGACGGCGGCGCCGATCGTGTTCCGGAAACGCGCTATGACGTCGTCGTCGAAGCCTTGGAGCTCGACGGCCGGTACGAGGTCGTGTTCGAGCGCCTCGTGCTTGCGCGTCAGGCGGTGTCCGAGCCTCCGCTGGCTGATCCTGAAGAAAATGAACCCACCGGCGAGATCGAAGCTGCACCCGCACTGGACGACTCCGCCGACGAGTCGAGCGCCGACGATTCCACGGTCGATGAGGCGCACGCGTATGTGAACGACGTCGAGCTCACCGCGGATGAAGTCTTCTCACTCGTGCCCGGCGAGGTGCATTCCGTCGCGCCTAGTGAGTACGATTCCGACTTGCCCGAGGAGTCCGCGGCCGAAACAGTGCCGCCCGACGACTCCGACGACTCCGACGACGAACC
>JAOTXX010000107.1 GCA_029862185.1 Myxococcales bacterium | reverse complement strand
GCCCGCCGAGGACATTCGCATCGAGGATCTCGACTCACCGCTGAGCACCGGATTCTCGAGCGACACCCTACTCTTCGACCTCGTTTACCCGAATGACGACCTCGAGCTTCGAGAAGGATTGGTCGCGAGGTTAGAGCCCGAACAATACGTGATGTTTCCGTACTACGACGTCGGGCTCCAGGCGAAGGTGCTGCAGCTTCTAGAGAACACCGATGTTCCGGTCCCGGTCGTGCGCTGGTTCGAGGCAGACGAGGCGGTCCTCGGTGTACCGTTCTATGTGATGACACGCGTCGAAGGACGCATCCCGACCGATAATCCACCGATGCACGACGAAGGCTGGATCGCCGAGGAGACCTCCGAAGAGGAGCGGACCGCGCTTTGGTGGAATGGCTTCGAGGCCATGTGCCGGGTCCACCGCCTGAACTGGAAAGCGCTTGGATTTGGTTTTCTGGCCGAACCCAAGCGCGGCGAAACGCTGCTCGATCAACAGCTCGACTACTGGCAGGAGTACTTTCGCTGGGGCATGGAGGCCTCGCGGCACCCGGACATCGCCAGGGCGCTCGAATACCTCGAATCGAACAAGCCTGTGGAGCAACCGGTCTCGCTGTGCTGGGGTGACTCGCGCCTCGCGAACCAGATCTTCGACGGCGTCGAATGCGTCGCAGTGCTCGATTGGGAGATGGCGAGGCTCGGCGACCCCGTTCAGGACCTCGCCTGGTGGCTTGCCTCCGACCGCTGCTTCAGCGAAGGCCTCGAGCTCGAGCGCCTTCCTGGCTTTCCCGGCCAGGACGAATCGATCGCCCGCTGGAAGCAAGCGACGGGCCACAGCGCGGCAAACTTCGACTATTACTTCATTTTGGCCTTGACGCGTTTTTCGATGAACATGGCGCGGGTCGGGCAGTACATGAAGCAAATCGAAATCATTGATGAAGAGAACGAGTTCGACTACGAGAACCTCGCATCGGTCACCTTACGACGCGCACTATCGGAGCTTTGAAGATGGGCCCACTCGACGGAATTCGAATCCTTGAAATCGAAGGCATTGGTCCTTGCCCTTTTGCCGGCATGTTGTTGTCGGACCTAGGCGCCGAAGTCATTCGCGTTGGCCGGCCCGAGCCGTCGTTCTTGCAAGCGAGCTTCGACGTCATGAGCCGCGGCAAAAAGAGCATCACCCTCGATTTGAAGAAGCCTGACCACAAGGCGGCGCTTCTGAAGCTCGTCGCGACCGCCGACGCGCTGATCGAAGGCTTTCGGCCTGGCGTCATGGAGCGGCTGGGGATTGGTCCTGATGTGTGTATGCAAGCAAACCCCCGACTCGTGTTCGGGCGCATGACGGGCTGGGGACAAGACGGCCCCTGGGCAAAACGGGCGGGACACGACATCAACTACATCTCCTTGGCGGGCGCCCTGCACGCCATCGGCAGAAAAGGCGAACGGCCTACCATTCCATTGAACCTGGTCGGTGACTTCGGCGGCGGCGGTTTGCTGTTGGCGTTTGGGGTGGTCAGCGCGCTCCTCGAAGCCACCAAATCGGGAAAGGGGCAAGTCGTCGACGCGGCCATGGTCGACGGCGTCGCCGCATTGATGGCCAGCATCTACGCCGGCATGCAGCAGGGTTTTTGGTCCGACAAGCGCGGCGAAAACCTGCTCGACTCGGGCGCCGCCTTCTACGACGTCTACGAGACCAGCGACGGCAAGTACGTGTCGATCGGCGCGCTCGAACCGCAGTTCTACAAGGAGCTCATCGAGAAGCTCGGCCTAGCCGACAGCGCCCCCGCCGTAGGCGCGCACTTGAATCCTGCGAAGTGGGACGAGCTCCGGCCGACGCTCGAAGAAGTCTTCCGTCAGAAGACCCGTGAAGAATGGTGCGAGGTATTCGAGGGCAGCGACGCCTGCTTCGCACCGGTGCTCGCGGCGGCGGAGGCATTCGAGCACGAGCATAACGTCGCGAGGCGCTCGTTCGTCGAGGTCGACGGCATCAAACACGCCGTCGCTGCGCCACGCTTTTCCCGAACCAAGCCCGCCGACCCCACGCCAGCCAGGGAACGCGGCGCCGACACCGAAGAGATTCTGCGGTCCTGTGGAGTCACGCTGCCCTAGCGAGGAAGCCAAGATGATTACCGATTTCGACGATTACTTGATTCATCAGGCCGCATTTCCGATCAACCAAACGGGCATCGTCAATCGCAACGCGTATGACCGCTACTGGTTCAACGGTTTCGACAAAGCGGGCACGTTCTTGTTCGAAGCGGCGTTTGGACGCTATCCGAATCGCTTCGTGCAAGACGCCCACTTCAGCATCGCGGTGGATGGCGTTCAACACTCATTCCACGCGTCACGCCGCGCGGCTGACAATCCGATGGACTCGAGCGCGGGGCCGCTTCGAGTCGAGGTCGTGCATCCCATGCGGCAGATTCGTCTGGTCATCGAAACCAATGACACCGAAGTCGAGTGCGACTTGACCTTCCACGCGAAGGCGCCCCCCATCCAGGAGCCGAAGAACCACATGTGGGACGGCAATCGCCTCATCATGGACACCCAACGCTTCACTCAATTGGGGACTTGGGAGGGATTCATCTCCATCAAGGGCCGCCGAATCGAGGTCAAACGCAGCGAAGTCATCGGTGTCCGCGACAAGTCCTGGGGCATGCGTCCGGTCGGCGAGTATGAAGAGGGTGCGCCAAGCAGGCTGACGACCGATCCGGCTGTGTACTGGATCTGGTCGCCGATTCACTTCGATGGCTTCTGCACGCACTTCTTGACCCGGGAGCTGCCCGATGGTTTCGCCGAAGAGCTCTCCGCCGCGATCATCAAGACCTACCCGGACGACGTGGAGGTTCCGAACGACGTCATCGAAGCCGACGAGGAGCGCATGGCTTCCGCCACGAACTCGATTCGGTGGAAAAGCGGGACCCGATGGCCCGAAAGCGCAACCTTGGGTTTCGAGAAGCATGACGGCACCAAGTTAGGGATCGAGCTCGAGCCGATTTTCCGATTCCAGATGATGGGCATCGGCTACCAGCACCCCGAGTGGGGTCACGCGGTTTGGCGAGATGAGCTCGAGATCGGCTACGAGAGCTGGAAGCTCGATGAAGTAGAGCCCGACGAATACTGTTCCATCCACGTGCACAACGTCGTGCGCGCGAAGATGGGCGACAAGACCGGCATCGGCATCCTCGAAACCCTCGTGTTCGGGAGACACGAGCCGAGCGGCTTTCAGGACCTGTTCGACGGCGCCCCGTGAAACGGCCTTTGGCCGTCACGGGGCTTTGCCCCTCTTCGTTCGCTGACGGACGGACGGGCGTCTTGCGCTGGGTCAGAAGCCGTAGCCTCCCCCTACCGAGATGATCGGGAAGGCGGTCGGGTAGAACGGGTTTCTCAAGACGGGAATCTTGAGGGACGTCGCGATGAACACGCCTTTGGCAACGCCGATCATGAAGCCCCCGCCGAGCAGTAAGTTTCCATACGTCTTCCGAGGGGAACGGATGCCGGCTTGTTTCCGACCGGTATTGATGACCTCCCCTTCGACGAGGAGGAAAAGCTGTTGGATCGGAAAGACCCGGACGAAGAGCGAGGAGCCATAGGTATGCCAGGTGATCGACTCGGGGGGGAAGTTGTCCCTGGTGAACTCGTAGCGAATCGACACGCCGGGCTCGACGATCTTTTTGAAGATGTACGAAACTTGGGGGGACACACCGACGGTAATGAGATTGTTTGCAAAGCCCAGGCCGATCCCGCCGCCAAGGCGAAGATGACCCAGCGGTTCTTTGGGCTTGTCGAGCTCTGGCAGAGGCGGCGCCGGCGGTAGCTCGGCCGGCGGGGGCTCCTCAGGCATTGGCTCGCTCTGAGGTGCAGGCTCCTCCTGCGGGGGAGGCTCGCTGATGACCTCGATTTCGGTGTTGTCTTGCGCGAGGGCGGAGTGGGCGATCGTCAAGACCCCCAAAACCCCAACCAAAGCCAGGCGCGAACAAACCCAAGAAAGCGAATGCACGACCCCTTTATAGCAGAAAGCGTGCCTCCTGAGATTGTCTTGTGGCCGCCGCTCCAGACGCCGGAGCCCCGAACCGCTCGCTCAGGTGAGCATGATCCGAGAAGCCTCGGTGAGCATCGTTCGGGCGTAGACGATTTCCCATCGCCGCGGAGGATTCGGCACGCGCCTGGAGAGACCGTTAATCGCGTCCAAGAGCGCGCCGAGGCGTGCGCTTAGAGCATCCCGATCGAGCTCGAGCCGCGGTCTCGGTGGATCGTCTTGCCGGCGCGCGTCGAGATACCCCACATCTCCGTCGTTGCGACGATGCCGCTCCTCGCGTGTCAACAGAATCGCCGAGTGCACTTCCCGAGTCCGCGACGCGAGGGTAACGATGGGCGCAAAGGGCGTTGGGCTGTTGACATCGATGACGCAGGCGAAGTGTTCGGTCCAACAATGGTCTTCCCCGTAGCTCGTGTCCGTGATGGCCAGGACCTTGACGTCTGGATCGAAAACACGGGGATGGGTCTCGCGCAGCCGAGCGATCTTGGCCCTCCCGCTATTGACACGTTCTACGCTGGAGTATGTCGCTCCGTCGGCCCCGAGCTCCTCGACCGCGACATCCAACATCGCCTTGGGCGAGGCACTACTCAAGATGATCTCGATACCAGGGGAGCGGCTTCGAATCCAATCGAGGTCTTCACGCGCGATCACCTGATCCGAAACGTGACGGCGCCAAACGCTTCGGGCGAGGTCGTGCAGCAGCGCCTCGTCCGCCGTTGCTAGATGCGTGAGGGCGACCATCTGTGGGCGACGCTGCACTGCGGTCGTGGGCTCGGGACCGAATCGACTGTAGGCCAGGCGCCGAAGCGCAGGGATGCGCGAAGCCAACTTGCCCCAGACGAGGTAGTAAATCCCTGCCCATGCCCACCTTCGTGCGCCGGTCCCGAGGTAGCGAACGAGCTTCGCGGGCTGCGACCAATCGAGAAGCAAGCGACCGCCAAACCAGCGGCGCGCCGAATTCCCCGTCGCCGACTCGCCGTAGGCTTCATACGCGCAGAGCTCCCATGCGAGGAGCTCGCCGAGGTTGCGGCCCAGATGAGTCGTCTTGTCGAGATCGAGGATCAGATAGTCATGCTCCTCCTGAAGCACGCGCGCGCACAGGTCCCGGAAGGAAAGCGGCGCACCGTGATCGACGAAGCGATCGACGACTCTCATCTCGGGGGATTGCTCACTCATGGGCGAATCCGCTCGTCACGACGGCCGGCGACGGGATCAGGAGGGCTCGCTCGATTTCCAGCACCCCTAGCTTCTCGAGCAACACGGCGATTCCGAAACCGAGGTCGACCTCCCATGGCTGATAGGAGAACTTCGCTGACGCCGGAAAGCGGTGATGATTGTTTTGGTACCCCTCGCCGAGAATCAACCATGCCGCCAGGTGATTGTTCCGAGAGTTGTCCGGCGTCTCGAAGTTGCGGCTTCCGACGGCGTGTCCGAGTGCGTTCACAATCCAGCCCTCGATCGGATGACTCATCATGCCGACGAAGTAGCAAGCCCCCAGGGCCCACAGGCCGGTGGGCACGGCGATGGAGAGAGCGATGGCCAGATGCAAGAGATAAGGCAAGAACCACAGCCCCTTTCGATTGAGCGCGCTGATCTCGAGCTCGAGGTCGTCGACCTCGTCGGTGTATTCGCTTTGTCCGCGGGCAAGGCCGATTAGCGTGCGTTCATAGCTCCTCAACTGACCCAGCAGGACACCGAGCAACCCGTAGTGCACCGGGCTATGGGGATCCTCGGGCGAGTCGGAGTGTCGGTGGTGCTTGCGGTGCATGCACACCCAACCCTTGGCGTCGAGGCCTGTGAGCCAGATCCCGTAGCGGGCGGCAAACTGTCGGGCGCCCGGACGGAGCTGAACCGCCCCGTGCGCAAGGCCACGGTGGTAGAAGACCGTGATGATCGTCGTGTTGAGCAGATAGGCCGCGAGGAATACGGCGGCGCAGATCAGAATGTACATGGGCTTTTTCTCCTCGAACCGGATGGCGCCGAGAGGCGCGTAAAGACTGGATAAGTTACGGTTTGGTAACTTACTATTGCGTAACTTACGGCACCGTAGTATCCTTGTCAAATGGCCTCGAGAAAGAAACTCACCGCGGCGGCAAGGAGAGCCCAGCTGATCCAGGTTGGACGGGAGGCTTTCGCCGAGAAAGGATACGAAGCGACCTCCGTCGAGGAGATCGCAAGCCGCGCGAAGGTCTCAAAGCCCATTGTTTACGAGCACTTCGGAGGCAAGGAAGGGCTCTATGCAGTCGTGGTCGACCGGGAGATGGAATACGTGATCGGAGTCATCTCGGAAGCCCTGTCGGCAGGCTCACCACGCGAGCGCGCAGAGCAGGCCGCCTTGGCGTTTCTCATCTGGGTCAAGGACAGGCCAGACGGATTTGCGGTGCTGACCCACGATGCCCCGACGACGGTCGTGAGCTCCGGCGGATATTCGAGCCTTCTCAACGAAGTAGCCGAACGCGTCAGCGACGTTTTCGCGGAGGCGTTCAAGCAGGCTGGTTACGACCCCGACGTCGCTCCGATCTACGCGCATGCGCTAATCGGAATGGTCACGCTGGTCGGGCAGTGGTGGAGCGTCGTCCGCAAGCCGTCGGTCGAAAAAGTCGCGAGTCACATCGTCGCCTTGGCCTGGATGGGCCTGCGGAATCTGCCCGAAAAGCCTGATCCCATCGGAGCTCGAAAGGGTTAGGCTACGTCGATGGAAGACTCCGCGATTGTCTCTCGGATTGTGCACGAGTCTTACGAACGGGAGGCTCCTCTGATGCCCGGCGGTCATTGGTGGGAGCACCTCGACGACGATTTTGCGCGAACGTCGGAGAAGTTCGATCTTGCGCGCGCCGATCGTTTGCAAATCGGCGCTGCAGCCGCGTTCGACCATGTGGTGCGGGCCATCTTCGGCACGATGGTGGGCTCGATGGCCATTCCGTTCGGCTTCAACCCTATCGAGCTCCGCCGATCCATGAAAGACGCGGCTCTGTACGCCGAGATGGCGGAATCGGGCGATCGCAGCCAGTTTTTTCATGATCCTCCAGCGGGTGTGCGTGTTCGCGTCGAGAGAGGCAGCTGGTTTCCGCGTTTTGAACCGGACGACGGAGTGTGCGAGGTGTTGCGCTTCGACAGCCCGTTCCAGCCGATCCATCCAAACCAACACCGGCCTTATCTGCGACACGACCGAAACCGCGTGGCGTTCGCGCGGATGACTCGGCACCGAGACGGACCGAGGCCGACCATCGTTGCGATTCATGGATTCACGGCAGAGGGATACCTGATCAACGAGTGGTTCTTTGCGCTCCCTTGGTTCTATCGCATGGGCTGTGACATCGCCTTGTTCACGCTTCCTTTTCACGGCCCTCGCCAAACACGCTTTTCGCCGTTCTCGGGCCACGGCTTTTTCGCCGGCGGCACTTCTCGATTCAACGAAGCGGTGGCGCAGTCGGTATTCGACTTCAGGATTCTTCTGAGCTGGCTCCAGCGTGAACAAGGGGTCGAGCAAGTTGGCGTGACCGGCCTCAGCCTTGGCGGCTTCATTTCATCGATGCTCGCGAGCGTCGAACCGAATTTGGCATTCGCGCTGCCCAACGTGCCGATCATCAGCGTGGCGGACTTGGTTTTGGAGTGGCAGCCGCTTGGTGCACTGATGCGAACGGCGCTGAGGGCTTCCGGCCTGAGCTCTGCCGATGCGCGCCGTCTCCTCGCGGTCAGTTGCCCGCTCAGCTATCCGCCGGTGCTGCCACGCGAGCGGCTGATGATCGTCGGCGGCGCGGGCGATCGGTTGGCTCCTCCCAAACATTCACGACTGCTCTGGGATCATTGGCAGCGCTGCCGCATGCATTGGTTTCCCGGAAGCCACAGCATCCACCTCGACCGCGGCGCATACCTCACGGAGATGGCCCGCTTCATGATGGGCATCGGGTTTTTGGAGCCGGGAAGTACGACATGATTCCGGTTTCAACTCTCGATGCGGCGATGCTTTACGCCGAAACGCCCGAGATGCCGATGCACACCATGGGGATCTT
This sequence comes from Myxococcales bacterium, assembly GCA_029862185.1. GTDB lineage: Bacteria > Myxococcota_A > Polyangia > Polyangiales > Houyiibacteriaceae > SG8-38. The sequence goes on along the minus strand of JAOTXX010000107.1, from coordinate 3,248 downwards.
GATTCTCGAGCCAGAAGATCCGCCGGGCGGGGACGTCCTCGAAGCTTCGGCATTCAACTTGACGCGCCAACGTTTTGCGGAGCGCCTCCATCTCATTCCGCCGTTCAGGCAACGTATCGTTCAGGGGCCGCTGCAAATCGGCGACCCTCACTGGATCGAAGACCCGGCTTTCGATCTCGACAAGCACCTCGTGCGCGTCTCCCTGCCCTCTCCAGGGGGGATGCGCGAGCTCTGCGACTTCGTTGGGAGCTTCGCCGGCACCTGTCTCGAACGCGACCGGCCGCTTTGGAAGGCCGTGCTCGTCGAGGGCCTGGAGGGGGGAAAGCTCGCGCTGGTGATGAAGATCCATCACGCCGCAATGGACGGTGGCAGAAGCGCGGCCATCGCGGGCGAGCTCATGGACACCAGTCCCGAGGGCCGTGTCATCCCTCCGCCAGAGGAGCCCTGGCTCCCCGATCGCGAACCCACGATCCCCTGGCTAGCAGCCGACACACTTCGGACCCTGGCAGGCAAGCCGCGGCGCGCGGTCGAGGCTGCCACAAGAATGGTCGAGGCAGTCCGACACAAGGAGCGCTCCCAACCTGCCCCGTCTGCGGACAGCGAAGCCTCCGAGAAGCCGCCCCTCTTCGAAGCACCGCAGACCATGTTCAACGGTGCCCTGACGCCCCATCGCTCCGTCGCATTCGCCGACGTCTCGTTCGACGATGTGAAGGAGATCAAGCGTGCATTCGAAACGACGGTGAACGATGTGGTGCTGGCCGGTTGTTGTGCGGCCTTACGAACCTGGCTTGGCGCACACGGGGGCCTTCCGGAACGCCCTCTGGTTTCAACCGTGCCGGTGTCGGTTCGGCACGAAGGAGATCAAGCCGGGAATCGCGTTTCAGTGATCCGGGTGCACCTTCCAATTCAATGCGACGACCCGATCGAGCGGCTTCTCGCCATCCACCAAGAGACATCGCGGCAGAAGAGACGCCACGGCAAATCCGGTGGCGGCGACATCCTCAAGAACTTCACCGACCTCGTGAACAACATCACCGTGCCCTGGATGGCAACGCATTTCATGGGCCTATTTTCGTCGCGACACCTGGCCGACCGGCTCCCTCCCCTGTGGAACCTGGTCGTTTCGAACATCGCAGGCCCACCGGTTTCCCTCTACACCGCGGGCACGAGGCTCACCCACCTCTTTCCGCTTGGACCGGTTCAGCAAGGCTCGGGGCTCAACATCACGGTGATGAGCGTGGTGGACCGTCTTTGTTTCGGTGCACTGGCCTGCACCGAGCTCGTCCCTGACTTGCAGGACATCGCCACCGGTTTTGTGCGAGAGATCGAGTTGCTCAAGCAGCGCATCGAGTAGCACTTCGTGTCGCGGATGGCCGAGACTAGCGACCGCACGAGGTCAGAGGATCATAACGCTTTACCTTCGCTCATCCCAAAGCGCTTCGCGATCGTCGCCATGGGGCAAAAGCCGGTAAACGACGCTTGAAACATGTTCAGGCCGACGAAGGCCGGCAGGATGAGCCAGGCGATGTGATGACTGTAGGCGAGGATCACGCCGGCGGTGACCATGATTCCTGCGACCCGAAAAACCAGTTTGTCGATATTCATGACAGTGTTCCTTTCGTTTTGAAATCTCAGAACGAGTAGCGAAGCCTCGCGTACACGTTCGTGTTCTCTTGGAGCTGGCCAAAGAAGGTGTAGTCGTTACGGCCGAAGATGAGGTTCGCGCCAACGACGATCGCCAGGGGCTCGACGATTTTGTAGGTGATGCGCGGCCGAATGTAAGTGTCGAGCTCGTCCGGCGAGAAGAACACGAAGAGCGAGAGCTCGAGCTTGTCCATCACCAGGAGCTGGTTCAGGCGTAGCGTGATCAGATGCCGGAACTCGTGCTGCTCGTATTGAGCCCAGAACGAGCTCGCGATCAGCTCGTCGTACTTGAGCGTGTACTCGAGGTAGTACTGCAAGCCCATTTGGAACTTGGGAAAGAGCTCGCGCTCGTAGCCCACGAGTCCTCGGAACTGCGAGTTCGGGGTCGCAGGAGTCGTCCCCGCCCGGTCCTTGAACGAGTCATAGAATGCACCTTCGACGTTGAACAGGCCGCCAAACAGAGGCGTGCGCAGGCTCGCTCCGTAAACCCCCAGACGCGCGTAGGTCACCCCCAAGATGGTGTTCGGGTCCGCCGGGTCGGTCAGCGCAAAGGCATTCGGCTGCATCCAATAGCCGACATAGCCATAAGCCGCGAGCTCGACCGCCCCTGCCGTGCCGTAAAGACGGCCGTGCACCGTGCCGTTTCGCAGTCGCTGCTCAGGCAAGAACGGATCGATCGGCGTGAGCGGAGAGCGATCTCCGATGATCTCTCCGATCAGGGGATTGAAGAACGACAGACGCTGCCCGTTGATGAAACGATCCGGCTCGAAAATCGGGGTCCAGATCAAGTCCAGTCCGACCTTCTTCATCATGAACGTCGTCTGCACCGAGTTGGACGGTGCCTTGAGGTATTCGTCGGCGCGACCGATGAAGAAGGAGTTGAAGTCCTTCGGGAAGAGGTCATTCAAGAAAAGGAAGTCGCCCGTTCCCCAGGTGAGCACCTGTCGGCCAAACCGCATGCTGAACCAACTTCCGCCGCGTACGAAGATCGACGCGTCTCGAATGTCGAACCAAATCCGGCGGTCGACGGCATCCGCGAAGACGTCACCCCGAAACCGCGCGCTGACGATTTCGTGGGTCGCGTCGACGTTCAGACGAAAGCGCGCCTCGTTTGCGACGAGCTCATTGGCGCTCGCGCTGCTTCGGACGACGCGCGGTGCGATGAGACCTTCGACGAAGCCACCGATCTGATAGTCCCAAGCTCTGCCACCGGAATGGTTGCCTGAATCGCCACCATCCTCCTCGTCCCAGTCGTCGAACTCACCCCAATCCTCGTCGTCGCCGGCCTCTTCGTTGGATTCGACGTCGCCAGCCAGCTCTTCGGGGCTCTCCGCAGCTGCATCGAACGGCCCTTCGGCCTCCGCTTCGAGGGTCCCCTCGGCTTGCGCAAATGCCCCGGAGGCCAACGCGAGAGCTGCGAACACGAACGCGGCAACCGCCAAGCACCTCAGCGATGGGACGCCAGCGCGGCACTGCTTCGTTCGACAGATCGTCGGTTTCATCGAGCTACTCCCTCATGCCCGTCGTCGAGCTCTGCTCAGCGAAGCCACTTCGAGGGCGGGTTGCGGAGAGAGCCTTCGACGAACATATCGTCCGGGATCCCC
>JAOTXX010000037.1 GCA_029862185.1 Myxococcales bacterium | reverse complement strand
CGATCGGGTCCGCCATGAAGTCGTCGAAGTAGATGTCGTGGAACTGATGCTCGCGGCCTTTGCGAAGGCGCATTCCGTTTTCGACCGCCCGCGCCCAGGCTTCTTTTTGCTCGAGCGCGATCCGCGGCCGATCCACGTCCATCTCGAAAAGCGACCGAAAGTGCGCGCAGAGGCTCACGTAGGACGACAAGACATCCGCGGGGTCGCGGTGGGTCCAGATGATGCACGCGTCCGGGTAGGCCTCGAGGAGCGCGTCCAGGTTGCGCATGTGCACCGGGTACTTGAGGAGCCAGCGCTTGTCCGGTTCATACGACCCGATGAGCTGCATGATGCGCTTGTGCCGCTGGTAGGTCTCGCGGTGCACGGTGTTCATGTACCAGTCCGAATAAGTCGGCACCGTCGAGACGACCTCGAAGCGATCGTCGCTGAAGCTCTGACCCAGGATGCGACCCGATTCATCGGGGCCGTCGGGCATCATGAAGTGAATCGATTCGAGCATGCTCTTGCCGGCCTGGTACATCATGTCGAGCTCGATGCGCGCGTGCTGAAAATCGGTCGCCGCCTCCCAGTAGGCGCGGGGAGGGCGAGGCTGCGGGTGGAGCGCGAGCCAGTACTGAAGGCACTGCATGTCCGGGTTGGCGCCCATCAAGTAGTGGAGGGCCGTGCTTCCGGTGCGCACCATGCCCGTAATGATGATCGGCCGCTCGATCGCGACGTGGGCCGAGTCGGGCCGCATCTCGAACCATCGCTCGGTGTGCAAGCGGGCGGCAAGCAAGCCGACGGTCTGGTAGACGGCGGTCATTTTCCCCGTCGTGTGAAGGCGCGCCTCGTGGTCATACGAATAGAGCAGACGCCGAAGCCCTTCGAGGTAGCTCGGGTCCCCGAACTCGTCGTAGCCGTCGACCCCGCGAATCGCGATCTCGTGAAACTCCTGCTCGCGCGAGGCGAACGATGCGTGGCTCAAGGGATTGAAGTTGCCGAGCCCGCTCATTGGTGGTTTCGCTCCGGCCACAGAAACCGCACCGCGGGGGTGAGCGCCGCGCGTGCCGTGCTGAGCGCCGCTTCCTTCACGCCGCCCGGCAAGAGCCCGAGCTGGAGCTCGAGCGCATCATCGGAAGCGCGAATCCCCGTGACGCCGAGGTAGCTCGTCGCCGCCGCAAGGGTCGCTTTCAGCATCTCATCGCGCTCGATCGCGGGAACCTTCATCAAGTCGATGACCACGTCCTGGCCTTCGGCCGCGACCACCATGTCGGGGAGCGAGACCATGTTGCCGATCAGGGTCGCCGGGTGCTTGGTGTCGATCATTCCGGTGCGAATCGCGTCGGCTAGAGGTCCCGGCGCGTCGTCGGTCGTGGAGAGCGCGACCTCGCTCAGCCGGATCCGCACCGTTCGTTGCTCGCCCTCGACGCGCACACCCTCTGCATCGATGCGGACCGAGAACTGGATCGGCGCGCCGAGCGCGTGGGCCTTGCCCTCGAGACGAAAGCCCGGGCTCACCGCTTCGATCGTGAGCGAGACCTTCTCGAACAGCGGACCGAGGCGACTGCGGATCGCGCTCAAAGGAATCGCGACTCGGCCGCCGAGCGCATGTGTCACGAACCTCAGCGCCTGCCGAGCGTCGAATGGGGGAGGGGTGGGCATCGGGCAGCCGCAACAATGACACGGAATTATGCCCCGCTCATCCGCTGACGGCGGCTCCGGAACTAGAAACCCAAGCGGAAGTTCGGATTTTTCGCTCTGTACGGAGCTTCTCTGACGAGTGCTTCCTCAGTTGATCGGACACGAAATGAGATTCGCGTCCGGCATGGGGATGATGACGCCGTTATCCGTACCAAGACCGATGCAGGCCTCACCAGCGGGGCAGTCCGCATCGCTAAGGCAGCCCTGAACCGTCGCCGAGCAGATACCCCCTGGCTCGCCCATCGCGCACTGGTAGGCCAGGAACAGGCCACCCCCAACGTCGGTTCGGATGCCGATCGGGCCCGTGGGGTTGGAGAAGACAGCAGCGGGCAGGTCGTAGCTGCCGTCGGGCATCCACAAGTCGGTGCAGTTCGGTGCCGGTGCCGGGCAGAGCGTCAGGTCGGGTACGCCCTGGTCGGCCCAACCGAAGAGGACTTCTCCGCCGGCGTCGGCGGTGAAGGTACCGCTGTCAGCCACCAACGGCAGGAAAAGGTCTCCTGACAACACACAGAATCCGTTCGGAAGGCACTGCGTGGCGTTCTTCCCAAGCGTGTCACACACACCGCCCGGGGAGCAGTCGGTGCTGTTCGGCACATCGACGAGGAGAACCGGCGGCAGACACGGCGGAACGATGCAGTCGCCGTCCACGGTGCAGGTCTGGTCGACGGGGAAAGTGCAGAACGAGGTCAGACCTGGGACGACCGCCGCGGGATCGATTCCGAGCACCACGTCCGGTCCGGTGGCACCGGAACGGACCTGCACGGTCGCGGCGAGATCTACGATCTCCATTGTCACGGCACCTCCGGGAATCACCGCCTGCAACACATCCAGGGAGAACTCACTGAACGCGGCCTTGCCATCGAAATCGGCCGTGAACATGCCGCCCCCGGTGACGACTGTAGGTACACTCACGCTCAACTCCCAGGGGAAGCTGAACTGGCTGGGAGTGACGTTCCAGGCACAACCCACGTTGACCGTTTGCGTTTGCGGAGTCGCATCGCTGCCCGTCTGGTCGAAGTTGCACGTGGCTGGGGTCAACGTGCAATCCGCGTCACATCCGTCGCCGTCGACGTTGTTGCCGTCGTCGCATTCCTCGCACACGTCCGTGGTTCCGTCGCCGCAGACAAAGGGACAGAGGACCGGGAACGACAGAAGTGCCGAGTCTGGCGTTGGGCTGGCGTCGTCGGGCACGCCGACTCCGTCTGGGCCGTCGCTGTCGACGCCCATGACGCCCTCCAAGGGGAGAAAAAGAGTAACTACATCATTGTCTACGATGAGCCGGATTCCGAGGTCCCCTGCGACGCCCGCTCCGTAGGTTGGAATAATCATGTTCCAGGTGCCGTCTCCGTCGATCGGGGGAACACCCACGGCCGTGACCGGTGGCGGGTTATCGACCCAGCCGAAGAGCGCCTCGGTCTGGCCCGGGCTGACGCCGTCCCCCGCGATGAAGCCAGCCCCCAGGACGGGGTCGAGCGGAAGCAGCAGGTTGCTCGTGACGCAGAACCCGTTGTCGGTACATTGCTGAGCCTTGCCAAGCGAGTCACAGAGTCCGGCTGGCGCACAGTCGACGCTGGTCGGGAAATCAACGACGGTCATCGGAGGGTTGCACGGCGGGACGATGCAGTCGCTGTCCATGGTGCAGACCTGCTCCGGCGGGAACGCGCAAAACTGTGTCGGCCCCGGGACGAGAGCCGCAACATCCAGTGCTAGCGGCACATCCGGGCCGGTGGCGCCATCGCCGCGGGTCTGCGCGGTCGCTTTGAAGTCCTCGACGACGATGCTGTCCACGCCGCCGGGAACGACCGACTGCCAGAAATCGAGGAACTCCTCCGTGAGCTCCGCCGTGCCGCCGAGATCCGCGGTGAACGGCTGGCTCGCGCTGATCGGGGATGTCGGAAGGACTTCCAAGGTGTACGGGAGGATGAAGATGTCATTGGTGACATTGTTGCTAAACGCCACTGTAATCGCCTTCCTGCAGAGATCCGGGTCATCTGGCAGGCCCGAGCCAGGGGTGCCGGTACAGGGGACCAGGAGCCCACAGACGCCGGCGCCGCACGTTCCGGTGCCGCCATTGCAGGACGTGCCATCAGGCAACGTGGTGAAGTCACATGTCGAGGCGACGCAAGCGTCGCCGGTGCAGGAGTTCGCGTCGTCGCATTCACCGGCGCTGCATGTCGGATTGATGCTGACGTTGTAAGATCGGATGGCGCCGCCGTCGCTTATATCCAGCGCCAGCTGAATGGGCGTCCCGACCGGAATCGTGAGCGTCACCTCGCCGCCGCCGAAGCCGACGAGGCCCGTTTCAATCGTGCCTGTGACCAGCCGGTAGTTGACGCGCGCAGTCGGGACCGCGCTGGTCGCTCGAACGATGATGGTGTCGACGCCGGCGGTCGTCCACATGTCGTAGGTGACAACGCTCGGGCTGAAACCGACGATGCGATTGAGACCAGCCGCCTCGATCTCGAGCGAAGAGAGATTAGGATTGCCGGACCGGTCGCACTGGACTTGAAGAAACACCGGTGAGAGCACCACCGCAAAGGCCAGGGCGCAACTCCGGAACTCAATCACTCGTCGTGCAGCGCTCATGACCATTCTCCTTCCCGCACACGGGCGCATCGAACGTCGAGCGATCCCGAGCCGAGCCTCAAGGAGGCGCTCTCGCCGAACGATGCGCAAGGGAATTACGCCACAGGCAACCAACCTAACTATACGAGATTCCGCCATCGCTCGGATTTTTCGCTCCGTACGGAGCGTCATCCCGATGTGGACATCGCATCGCGACTGAAACTGAACGTGAAGACGGTCGGCACCCACCGAGAGCACCTCATGCAGAAGCTCGACACTCGCAGCCTGGCCGGCCTCACGAAGTTCGCGATCCGGGAAGGCGTGACGCTCCTCAAGGAGTGACGTCGGAAAACCTCCCCGAGCGCGCTAGTTCAGCGTGCAGGTTGGGTTGACGCAGTAGCTGGTGCCGTCTTCGTTTTCGTCGAAGCAGGCGAAGCCGCCGGGGCACTGCACGTTGCTTTCGCAGGTCAGCTGACAGGTGTTCGTCTCGGTGTCGCAGACGAGCTCGAGGTTGTCGCGGTCGTAGCGTTCCTTGAGGAGGCGCGTCTCGCAGCAGTTCGTCGGGTCGGCCTCGCACTCGGCCGTGGTGACCACCTCGCCTTCGAGGCAGTTGTCCGGGTTGGGATCGCAAAGCGCGTTGCTGGTGCAGGGCCAACCCACGTCCTCGGTCTGCGGAGGTGCGGTCTGCAAGCATTCGAAGCGAACGCGCGCGCCGGTGAGGGGCGCAGCACCCTCGGTGAAGCTCACGCGCTGCTGCTCCGGATTGAACGAGCATGCGGAAGCCGTCTCTGCCGTGAAGTCATCGTAGAACCAGCCGAGGCCCTGCGGTACGCCGCCTGCGGGATCGCTCGCGAGCTGCGTGACCCTGCAAACGTCGCGTCCATCTTCGGTCGTCACGGCGACTTCCTCGCGTCCGCGGCCCGCGGTTGCACAGGTCTCGCCCTCGGGTTGCACCTCGCGCACCTCACAGCCGACAAGGTTCTGCGCGTTGCGGTTGAGTGGCCGCGGCAGACAAAGCTGGCGAAGCGCGGCCGCGATGCGGTCGACGATCGCGTTGAGCGCAGGCGCGTAGTCCGATGCACAGATCGACTCGACGACCGTGCCGACGCCGGTGTTGCTTCCGGCGAGGCCGTTAACCGTTTCGACGATACGGACCCCCGGCGCCGCTGCGCCCGATCCGTCGCCGGCGATGCATGCCGGGGTGAGCGCCTGGTCTCCCTCACCCTCAGCCAAAGGATCGGGGACTTCCACCATGCCCGGATGGGCAAGAATCGCAGCGTATCGATCCGCGTCGGTGTTGAAATTTTCGGGGTCGAGCGCGCTGTCCTCGGGAATCCCGGTAATCGCTGCGAACACCACTTGACTGGGGTCGGCTTTGAGATTCGCAATTCCGTCCACGTATCGCTGAATCTGCTGGAGGGCTTGCTTGTGCTCCCAGCATCGCAGGTTGAACTGCACGAGCGAATTCGTGGGCGGGTCCGCGAAGGGGCCTTGATACGGATTGCCCGGACGCGCTTCGACGTCGAAAATGCGAGGGTCGGTCGTCGAGCAGTCGTCCTCATCGGTGATCATGATGACCGCCAACAAGGCGTCTTCGCGGCTGAAGCCGCCATTCGCAGTGTTGCGATCGGATGCAAGAACCGCCTCGAGCTGCTGTTCAAAGCCGCAGCCGTCGGCCTGTCCAGTCACGCAGGTGACGTCGCTGATGAAGTCAGCCTGGCTGAATGGGGGCTCGGGGAAGTTGAGATAGAGCGTACCCTCGGGCGGAGTTTGCACGGGACATTCCGGGTTCACGCCCGTCACCTGCATGAAGCCTGCCTTGCCCGTGCTCGTGCAGGCGTTTGTCGGGTTGAAGTCGACGCCCGCCTCGTAGCTGGTATCCGGCTCGGTCGAGTAGCCGAGGTCTGGCGTGATCACCGCGACGTGAAGGCTTTCGACCGCCGGGAAATCACCAACCGGCATCGACACGCCATCCGTATCAAGACCACCGGTCAGCAAGAGGTTCACGAGGCGCGGGACCTGCTCGGCAAGCTTGTCCTGCTCATCGCGCATCGAAGGCGAATCGTCGATCAGAATGAGCAAGTCCAACGCGCGCTGCGGATTGACCGGCACGTTTTGGACGACGCCGTTGATCGTGCACGGATTGAGATTGGCCAAGGGCCGTCGCGTGCAACTGCTAGCGGTCGCTACCGACCCCACGATCAGAAGTAAAAAAGCAAAGCGGATCTTCATGTCTTGTCCCCCTACCCGACACGGAAATCATACCCACTTGGGCGCTTCGAAGCCAATCGAGCGGGAACTTTACAGCAGGCCTCGCCCCATACACGGAGAATTATGAAATTTTTTCCATGACTCGCATTCTGCTATGCAGAAAGTATAGGGTTAAATCCATGCGCCGCGTCCTGGTCGTCGACGATGAAGAAAACATCCGGCTCGTGCTCCGCACGCTGCTGAAGAAGAACGACTATCAAGTCGAGACGGCCGAAAGCGCCGAGGTCGCCTTGGAGCAGCTGGAGCGCTTCGACCCCGACTTCGTGCTTGCCGACGTTCGCATGAGCGGGATGACCGGGATCGAGCTCTGCACCGAGCTGAAGGCTCGCTCGTCGCTCGCGACGGTCATTTTGATGAGCGCCTACGGCTCCGTCGACCTCGCGATCGAAGCGATGAAGGCCGGTGCGTACGACTACATCTCGAAGCCCTTCAAGCAAGATGAAGTCCTGCTCGCGCTCACCAAAGCCGAAGAGCGTGAATCGCTGCGACGCGAAAACCGCGCTCTCAAAGAGGCGATGCGCAAGGCGCAGACTGTCCACGGGATCCTCGGCAAGAGCGAGGCGATCGGCAAAGTCTTTTCGACCATCGGAAAAGTCGCGGAGTACAAGACGACGGTTTTGATTCAAGGAGAGAGCGGCACGGGTAAGGAGCTCGTCGCGCGTGCGCTCCACGATGGCAGCTCGCGAAAGAACAAAGCGTTTATCCCGCTCAATTGCGGGGCAATTCCCGAAACGCTTCTCGAGAGCGAGCTGTTCGGCCACAGAAAAGGTGCGTTCACCGACGCGCATGCCGACAAGAAGGGGCTGTTTGCGGAGGCCCATCAAGGCACGCTGTTCCTCGATGAAATCGGCGAGCTGCCGCTCAGCCTGCAGGTGAAGTTGCTTCGCGTGTTGCAGGAGGGCTGCGTGCGACCGCTCGGCGCGACGCGTGACCAAGAGGTGGACGTTCGAGTGATTGCGGCGACGGTGCGCGACCTCCAACGCGAAGTCCAAGAGGGGCGCTTTCGCGAGGACCTCTACTACCGCCTGAACGTCTTGCAGATCAACGTGCCGCCACTGCGCGAGCGTCGAGACGACATCATGCTGCTGGTCGAGCACTTCATCGAGCGCAACAACCGCCGGCTTGGCACCCAGATCCGCGATCTCGACCAGCGATCGCGCAAGCTGCTGATGGACTACCCCTGGCCCGGCAACGTCCGTGAGCTGGAGAACACCATCGAGCGGGCGGTCGTTCTCGCGGACGGGGACACGCTCACGGTGGCCGACCTCCCGGAGAGAATGCGCGAGCCGGCCGATCCGGTCGCGGCAAGCCTCGCCAACGGCGAGCTCTCGATCAAGAAAACCGCGCGATTCATGGAGGAAACGCTGATTCGGAGGGCTCTCGAAAAGACCGGCGGCAACCGCACTGCGGCCGCCAAGCTGCTCGAGATCAGCCACCGCGCTCTGCTTTACAAAATCAAAGATTATGGGATTCAGTAGCGGTCGATGGATAATCGGGAATGTCGTGGAGAAGAGGAGCGTTGATCCTGTGATGTGCTGTATGCGTAGACCCTTAACCGCCGTAGCGTTTTGTGCGGCGCTTTTCGCGGCCGTGGGCTGCACGAAGAACATCCCGAACACCACCGTGAAGGACACGCCGGAGAACCGGGCCGTCATCGATTTCATGGAGGACTACCGACATGCGGTCGAAGCCCGCGACGTCGGGGCCCTCCTGGCCATGGCACACACGCAGTACTTGGACGACAACGGCACCCCTACGGGTGACGACGACCTCGATTACCGCGCCCTCCAAAAGAAGCTCAGCCGCTGGCGGGAGCGGGTCACCGACGTTCGATACGAAATCAAGTACCGCACAATCGCTAGGGAAATGGACCGCGTGCTGATCGCCTACCGCTACAGTGCGAGCTTTCGAATCGCCTACGATGAAGAGGATCAGCGCTGGTCGCGTCGAATCGGTGAAAACCGGCTGGTCCTGCTCTACGACGACATTCAGGCCCGATATTACGTGCTTTCAGGCATGTAAATTTTTGCGTCCCTATTGGAACATGGCGCAATTCGCGCTACGATTCTCTCGATGACACCCTGGAATGGGTGCAACTGAGTGTGCCCGCCCACAGACGACGAGACAGATGAGATTCGAGTGCGATAGGTGCCACGCCAAGTACAAGATCGCCGACCGAAAGGTTCGCGGTCGTGTGGTTCGTTTTCCGTGTCGCAGGTGCGATCACAAGATCTTGGTCGATGGTCGCGAGGGCGATCCGGACGTGACGGTTCCGGCAGGGTCCGCGTACGGTTTTGAAGAGGTCAGGCGAAGCAGGCCAGAGCCGACGGCGCCATTCAAGCACGAAGCACCTACCGCGCGCGCGCGTCGTCCGTCGTCGCCGGTTCGCCGGCGTTCTTCATCGGTTCCGCCGCGCCGTCCGTCTGCGGCTGCACGCAGGGTCTCTTCGATTCCAGCTGCTGCAAGCAGCGCGCTCGTCGGTCAACATCCTGGCTTGGCGCCCGCGCTGCCGACCGCACCTGCAGGTCCGCCCATTGCCGTGAGGGGCGAGGTGCCGCACTGGCACGTCTCGATCAATGACGTTCCGGTCGGGCCGGTTCGACTCGAGGAGCTTGGTCACAAGATCGACGCCGGCGCCGTGAGTGAGTACTCGCTGGTTTGGCGGGAAGGCCTCGACGAGTGGCGACCGCTTGCAACCGTTCCGGAGCTCATGGCCGTGTTGCATGAGCGCCGCCATTCGGGTCCTCCGTCGCGAACTTCGTTTTCGTCGATGCCGCCCTTCGTCGACTCGCGGACGTCGATCACCGCGCCATCGCAGCGCACCGTGGTGTCGGCGCCCATGGCCGGCTTCGACGCGGCGGGCGTGCCCCACGATTTCGTTCCGCTAGCCGATTCACTCGCTCCTGAAGAAGACGCGTCCAGCGGTCTTAGGGAGATGTCGCAGCCACCTGCGCCGATTGGGCCGCCCGGGATTTTCGAGTCATCGGCGCGTTTGGGCTCGTTTTCCGGGCTTCCGGCCGCCAAAGGCGAAGGGGTTTCGGTGCCTTCGGTGCCGCCGGCGGCTGCCGCGGCAAGTGCGGAGCCGCGCCGCGGTCTTTCGCTCGGCGTGCTGGCGCTGATTTTTGCCGTGATCGTGCTCGCGGGGGTCTCCGCGTTTCTGGCCTATGAGCGTTTTGGGGATTCGGTGCTGACCGAGTGGCTCGGCAATCGCGACGCCGCACCCGCAGAGCCTAGGCCGCGTGCTGCGAAGTCCGAGGTGCAAGCAAAGAGAACGGTTTCCGACGTCGTGGAGAAGCCCGCGGACGGAGCGTCAGCAGAGACAGGCGTCGGCGCCGATGCCAAACCAGTCGAGGCGGCCGAGCCCACCACAGCGGTTAGCAAGGAGCCGACCGAGGTGGCAGCCACCGAAGGTGCGAATGCCGCACCCGCGGAGCGCGTGACTGAGCCAGCGGCAGCCAAGGCGACGTCGCAAGCCAAGCTCGTGTTCGAACCGCCGAACCCGGCGAACGACGGGCCGACGATGGCGCCTGCGCCGAACCCCAAGCCCAAGAAGCGCCGCAGGGCCCGTGTGCAGCCGGTCGAAGAGACATCGGAAGAAGGTTCCTTGAGCGCGGCGGAGCAGAAGATTCTCGATGACTTCGGTTCCGGCGCCGATGCCGCGCCCGCGAAAATTGAGGTGAAGGAGTCCGCCAGCAGTCAAAGCGCGAAGCCACCACTCGACGGCAACGGGGTTCGGGCCACCGTGACGACCAACAAGCCGCGCCTGCAGCGCTGCTACGAGCGCGCGATTCGTGGTCAGCAGTCACCGCAGTCGGTTCGCCTGGACGTGAGCGTGACGGTTGCGGCCTCCGGTAGAGTCAAAGAGGTGAGCGCCGATGGGAATGGCCCCGGTGGGCTCGCCGAGTGCATTGAGGCCTCCGTTCGACGTTGGCGTTTCCCGGCATCTTCCGAAGGCGGGCCGGCGAAATTCCCGATCGTGTTCTCTGCGAACTGAGTAGGTTCCAATGCCCACGAAGCCACTGATCGACGCTGGGACGATTGCCCGGCGTGTTGCGGAGCTGGGCCGGGCGATCACCGAGGACTACCCGGGCCAAGCCTTGGTCGTCGTCCCCGTGCTCAAAGGCAGCTACATGTTCGCCGCGGACTTGGTGCGCCACATCGACCTGGATGTCGCAATCGACTTCCTCGGCGTCCGCAGCTACGGCAATCAACAGGAGAGCAGCGGCGTGGTGCAGATCACCACTGACTTGAGCCACTCGATCGAGGGCAAACACGTGATCCTGGTAGAGGACATCGTCGACACCGGGCTCACCGTTGCCTATCTCCATCAGAACCTGGCTACCCGCCAGCCGGCGTCACTCAAGGTTGCGTCGCTGCTTCACAAACCTTCGCGCACCCGCGTGCCCGTCCGGATCGACTACCTCGGCTTCACGGTCGATGACGTGTTCATCGTCGGCTATGGCCTCGACTTCGCTCAGAAGTTCAGGAATCTGCCCTACCTGGCCGTGGTCACCGACGACGAGGCCTAAGCAGCCTATACTGGTCGCCGTGAGCGACCCAAAGCCACCCGACGATCTGACCGAGCGGATACGGCGCATCGCGACGACGATTGCCGAAGAGGTCGACAAGCGCTTCATCGCCAGCGAACAGTCGCCTTCCATGCTCGAGGCGGCGGCCTCTTCGCTCGGCACGACGATGGAACGATGGGGTAGGAACCCCGGGCTTCGGCGGATCCTCGGTGGGGTGCAGCGCGACGAGGTCACGAGCCCAGGAGAGTCAGTCGAGCTTTCGGCGACTTTGGGTGTCGCTGCGAAGCTCGGCACCGTCGCGAGATTTTATGTCGATAGCGCGGTCGCTGCAGAGGTTCCGATCGGTATCGGCGCCGAGGTGCGTGCGGTCATCGATGCGCCAGGGCCCGGCCTTCATCGCGTCAGTGTTGCCATTTGCAATGACCGGGGCGAGGTCGTCACCGACCTGTCTGGCCACCGCTTGCTACAGGTCGTCAGCGGCCGGCCGGTCGTGCTGGTGGACGCGGCGCTCGTGCTCCCTGGGGTTGCGGACCAGCCGATCCCGTCGGTTTCGCCCATCGAAGCGCTTCGCGCGCTCATCGATGAGGGCTTCGAGCTCGTCTACTTCGACATTCACGTGAAGAACCGGGATCCCGCGATCCACGCGGCGTTGGTCACCCAGCGGCTACCGCCCGGCGCAATCCTGGTCTATTCGGCGGAAGAGCAGGAGCTCCGAAGCCTTGGCATCGATTTCGTCGAGATGTTCGCGTCGACCGCGATTCGCAGGCTGCGCGCAAAGGGTGTTCCGGTGACCACGATCTTGACCGAGCGGGATGAGCACCCCGATGAAAGCCTCGCCGAGCAGGTGAGCGTCATGACGCCGGCGACGGCACTGAGCCGAGCGCTCGCGGGTGTGTTTGCGGTCGAGATCGAACGGGCAGCCAAGCTGCTCAACGACAGGGCAAACAGCAATCCGCTCGACTGGCGTCTCGATCAGACCACCGACTCCAAGCTGGTTCCAGGTAACTCGTTCCACGCCGAGCTCGACAATGGCGAGGCGAGGCGGCGCTTACTGACCGCGTTCGATGAGGCCCAATCGACGATTCACATTCAGTTCTACATGGTCCAACCGAGCGATTTCACCGAGCACATGATCGTCCGGCTGATCCAGCGTGCACGCGCTGGTGTGAAGGTTCGGTTCATGGTCGATGCGCTCTACTCCGACGAGGAGGTTCTCGGGCGCCTCAACCCGTCGATTTTGTCTCTGAAGGAAGAAGAAAACATCGAGGTTCTGGCGGTCAATCCGATCGTATCTCGCAAGCACGTGGACGTTTCGCGGCTCAAGAAGCGAGATCACCGCAAGCTCGTCATCGTCGACGGACGCCGGGCCTTCGTGTCTGGCCGGAACGCCAGCAACGAGTACTACATGGGGTTCAGCGAGGTTCCGGTGCACGACAACACTCGGCACGAGCGCATTCCTTGGCTCGACGCGCATGTCGAAGTGATCGGGCCCTTGGTGCGAACGGTTCAGGAGACCTTCATGGGCACCTGGCATCGGCAAGGCGGCACCCCGATTCCGAACGATCGCAACGCGATGCCTGACCTCGAGCCCACCGGCTCTGCCTCGGGGCGTTTGGTGGTGCACCGCGGTCTTGCGGAAACCAACGGACTCGCGATGTACGAGGCGATGTTCGACGTCGCCGAAGACCACGTGTACATCGTCAACGACTACCCGATCGTCCCGGCGCTCGAGCGCGCGATCTATCGGCTCTTGGCCAAAGAGGTCACCGTGAAGCTTCTCACGGGCAACGCGGCCACACGCCGCGATGATGGGACGTTCTTCCCGGCGCCGATGCACCGCACACTGTTCGAGTACATGGTGAAGGCAAAGCTCGAGCCCCTGCTTCAGGCGGGTGTCGAGGTGTACGAGTTCGTGCCGCCGCCGTCACCGATGATCGTTGCGCGCGGAGGCCGCATCCGGCCGTACGTCCACGCCAAGCTCGTCTCCGTCGATGGCCTGGTGACCAGTATCGGCTCGGCAAACCTCGATGCGACCGCGAGCTTCTGGGAGAGCGAGGCCAACATCGTCGTGCAGGACGCCAAGTTTGCCCGCGGCGTCGAGGCCACGCTCCAAACATTCATTGACGGCAGCGTCGCGCTCGACCCCGAATCCGAATACTGGAAGCGAGAGCGAGCTCAACGTGCCGTCGTGGCTACGCTCTGGCCTGGTTCGCTCTATTCCTGAGCTTCGAGCTTCTCGCCGGCTTTCTCTGCGGCCTTTTCGGCGCCATTAGCCTTTTCGACCGCTGTGTCTGCCTGGGCCGTGGCGAGATCGTACTTCACGGTCATCCGAACCTGGAAAGCGCGATCGATTTCGATTTCTTCGGTGTCGTCCACGGTCTTCACGCTCAACATCCCGGTCGAGTCTCCTTTCGCCGAGGCATTGGCTTCGAGTGCATTCAGGTTGGCGATGACTTCGCCGGTCGCGTTCATCTTGAACGACTTGACGGTGAGCTCGACACCTTCTTCTTCGAAAGTGATGGTCTGCGGAGCGGCGGATTGCTGAACCTGCACGTTCAGCTTCAGCTCGTCGCCCACCTTTTCGGCCAGCGTGTAGGTGTCGACCTGGTCGACTTTGAAGCCGTAGAGCACAAGGTCCTTGCGGGCTTCCCAGCGAGCGCCAGCACCGACAGGCTCCGCTGGAAGCAGTACGCGAGCGAGCGAGGTGCGGGCGTTGATGATCATCACCAGCAGCCGTACGGGAACGTCGGAGCGTCTGGCGGCGTCGTTGAGCTCGGTTCGCTGGATGATGCCTCGGTCATCGACCTCGACCCAGCCGCCGACGTTATTGAGCACCGAGGCGCTCTTGTTGAGGTCCTTCGCGAGCGCAGGATCGATTCCGGCCGGGACGATGGCTTCGGCCTTGACGATGCGAACGTCGAATCGGGTGCTGCCCCGCTTCCCTTGCATCGACGGGCCCGAAACGATGTAGAGCCTCACGCCCGGGGTGACCGAAAGCGCAGAGCCGCGGCGCGAGGTGGCCATCGAGGCAAGCCCGAAGTCCATGGTCGCCGTCGTGGAAGTCCCGTGCTCGATCTTGTAGCGAAGCGTCTCCCGCGGCTCAGCACCGGCGTCGAGCACGAGAACCGGATCCCCGCTTTTCGCATCGTTTGCGGTGTCGGACTTGCATCCGTTTAAAACGAGCAGCGCGGACACCAGAATCAATGCGCGCGATAGCACTTGCTTGGTCATAGAATCTCCTCTCGGCGCCCCTGCACCGCCGTATAATCGCGCTCTATATCGCAAGGCCGCCCCGAACCGTCAAGGCTGTGGCGCGGAAGGGCCATCGATGCGCTGGTACCCCTCCGGAAGCGCAAAGACCTCTGGCGGCACAGGCGCACGCTGGACCTTCTTCACCAGGAAGACCACGGGGACGCCGCCAGCCTGCTCTACGCGCATCTTCATCGAAAAGCCGGGCTTGACCCCGTACTTCTTCATCGCTTTGCTGCGCTCGTCGTCGGAAAGCTCGAGCCCCAGATTCCGGCCCCGAAACGCGCGCGTCCACAGGTCGGCCGGGTATTTCTGTGTGAGCCAGAGGTCGATGACGGTGCGGTTGTCTTTGTCGATCACCCGGATGTGCCGGGTCTCTACGCCGCTGACCGTCGCCTTGCCTAGCTTTTTGATCGCGAGGTTGGCGTTGTCGCCGGAGCCCGTGACCTGCTTGCTGGTCGTGGCGAGCGTCGAGTACGGCATCTCCACGATGACTCTCTGCCCATGGTCGATCGAGAAGTAGTTTTCGCCCGTGGACGGCATCAGGGTCGTGGCCCGCACCGGCTCGCCGTCCTCGTCGACCGAATGAATGTCCATGCGGACATCGCCTTGCTTCGAGTAGCGGGCGCGGACTCGGGCAGCGACGCCTTGCTCGCTCGAAAGGCTGGCTTCCATCACGCCCTCGAACGCGAGCGCAGGTGACGCAACGAGCATCACGACCAGGCAGCTAAGAGTAAGACGCATCGAAGCCCAAGCTTAGGCCGACACGACCACCAAGCCAAACGCCTCGTCCTCGTAGAGCCGATCGAAGGTTTGCTGAAACTTTGCCTCGACGTTTTTGCGCTTGAGCTTGAGCGTCGGAGTGAGCTCGTCTTCCTCGACGCTGAACTCGCGGTCGAGCACAAAGACCTTTTTGATCGTCTCGACCCGCGACAAGGTTTCGTTCGCCCTCTTCACCGAGGCGACGATGCGTCGTTGGATTTCAGAATCTTGCGCGACCTGAGCAAGCAGCGCCTGGAGCTCTTTGGAGCGGCCGAGCGGGTTCTCGGTCAGGGCCTTGATGTGCTTGTCGGCGGTGGCGCCGTCGATGGTGCCCTGTTGCCGGGCCCAGTCGACGGCTTCACCGGCGCCGATCGTGACCAAAGCGACCAGGTACTTTCGCTTGTCGCCGTGCGCGTGGGCTTGGCTGATCATCGGGTCGGAAGCTTTGATTTCGTTTTCGATGTTGGCGGGCGTGAGGTTTTTCCCGCCCGCCGTGATGATGATGTGCTTCTTTCGATCGAGGATGTGGACACAGCCGTCTTCGTCCTTTTTGCCGACATCGCCGGTGTAGAGCCAACCGTCGATGACGGTTTCAGCAGTCGCTTGCGGGTTCTTGTAATAGCCCTGAAACACGCATTTACCGCGCACGAGGATCTCTCCGTCGTCAGCGATGCGGTCTTCGACGATGCTCAGGGCGCGGCCGACCGAGCCGAGCTTCACTTTCCCCGGGACGTTGGCGTGGGTGATGACTGTCGACTCGGTCATCCCGTACATCTCGTAGATCGGAAACCCCGCAGCCCAGAAGAACTCGAGGATTTCGGGCGCGATCGGTGCGGCGCCCGTGATGAAGTACCGCACGCGCCCGCCGAACACCGCGCGCAGCTTGGAAAACACCAGACGATCGGCGAGGCCATACTTGAGCTTCAGGCCAAAAGGGATAGGCTTCCCTGCCTGCCAGAGCTGCACCGCCTCTCGGCCGGCTCTCTCGGCCCAGCGGAAAATGCGCTGCCGGGTCGGAGGCGCTTGCTCGACGGTGCTCATGATCTTCGCGTAGGCCTTCTCGAAAATCCGCGGCACGCTGCCAAAGATCGTCGGCTTCACCTCGACCACCTCTTCGAGCACTTTCGCGATGCTCGACGCAAAGTAGGTGCCCATCCCGGTGTTGATGCGTCCGTAGAAGGCAAGAATGCGCTCGGCCACGTGAGCCATTGGGAGAAAGCTCAGGCCCACGTCGTCCTCGTTGATCGCGAACGCTTCGTCCTGATCTTTCATGACTGTCATGATGTTGTCGTGAGAGATCATCGCGCCTTTGGGCGGGCCGGTAGTGCCGCTCGTGTAGACGATGATCGCGGTGCTCATGGGGTCGACGGCAGCGACGCGCGCTTCGATGGCGGCGCGGTCGACCGGCGTTTGAAGGACACGCTCGAAGGGGACGAGCCAGTCGTGCGCTTCCATGAGCGACTCGGCGCCCGTGCTGTTCCATACGATCACTTTCTCGAGTTTCGTGAGCTCGTCTCGCCGGGCGAGGATCTTGTTGATCTCTTCGACGCCTTCGACGAATGCGACTTTCGTGTCCGCATGGTCGAGGATGTAGGCGAGCTGCTTGGGGGTGAGCGTGGGGTAGGCGCCAAGCGTTACGGCGCCGGCGAGCAGCCCTCCGACGTCGCAGTAACACCAGGCCGGGCCGGTGCTCCCCACCATGCACACCTTGTCCTGCACCTGAAGGCCGAGCCCCAGGAGGTAAGACGCGATCGCGCCTGCTCGCGCAGAGAAGATGTTCCAGCTGACCGGCTGCCAGTCGCCGCCATCCTTGAAGTGGAAGGCGGGCTTGTCGCCATCACGCTCCACGCGCTTGAGGAACATTTCGCCGACGGTTCTGCTCCGCCGTGCGATGTATTCCGCTGGGGTGCCGCTGCTGCGGTCAGTCTCGAACATCTTCGAGGGTTTACACCCAATCTAGGGTTCGGATCCAGGGGCACGAGCCCAGATTTGACCGGTCGGCAGGCCCCGCTACACTCCGCCCCTTCCAGCCCAAAAGGCAAGGCACTCCTATGCGTGATCTCATCAAGCTCAGCTGCGAAACCTGCGGCAAAGACAACTACACGACGGACAAGAACAAGCGCACGATGCCGGAGAAATTCCACATCAAGAAATTCTGCTCCAAGTGCCGCAGCCACCAGCCCCACAAAGAAGGCAAGATCAGCAAGGGCTAGAAGGGTCCGCCCGCTTGCCCTCTGGTGACTTCCGCCTAGAGATCCCCCCATGGCGCAGGGCGATACGCACAATTTGGGGATGGGCTACTTGCTATGGATCTTCGGATTCATGGGCGCGCATCGTTTTTACTACGGGCGCCCGGTTAGCGGGACGATCTGGTTTCTGACCTTGGGCTTGCTGGGCATCGGCTGGCTCGTCGATTTGTTTTTGATGCCCTCGCTCGATCGCTCGGCCGAGCTTCGATATGACGCGGGTCCCGTCGACCACAATGTGACCTGGATTCTGCTCACCTTTCTGGGCATCTTTGGGATCCACCGGTTTTACATGGGCAAGTACCTGACAGGCCTCCTCTACTTCCTGACCGCGGGCCTGGCCGGCATCGGCATCCTCTACGACTACTGGACGCTCAACGAGCAGGTCAGCGAAGCGAACGCTGGCGGGCGCTAAGCCTGGTTCAGAGCCGATCGACGAGGCGGGCGACGAGGGCGCCGGTTCCGCCCAGGTGGCGTGGGGCCGTTCGGAACGCGAGGACGAAGCGAGCGGGGGCGCGCTTGCTGAGGGCTTCGGCGACACTCGATTTGAGCGTGGCCTTTCCGCCTGGGCTGTGGAGACCCTTGCCGACGATGATCAGGACCCAGCGCCTACCGCTCCGCTGAGCTTCGCGGACGAAGCGGAGCACTTGGCGTTCGGCCTCCCGTGCGGTTTGGCCGTGCAGGTCGCACTCGGCTTGGACTTCGAGCTTTGGATCTTCCAGGGCGTCGAGGATGCTCGGGTGGGTCGAGCTGCGCTTGCCGAGGATGATGCCGTTCGCTTCGCGTTCGAGAATCAGTGACTCGGTCGGTCGAATCGGCGTGCCCCGCGAAGAGGGTCGCGCCGCGGAGCCGCTCCCTGGCGCGGGCATCACGCGCTTCTTTGAAGCCGGGTTCAAGGGCTTCACATCGGATAGGGCGCGTTCGAGCGCTGCCAGATCCGCTTCCGAGCGCCCCCCGACCGGGCCTTTTCGGTCTCCGCCTTTCCCGCCTTTGCCCCTTGACCTGGCCATCGCCAAGCCATCATGACCTCAAGGCGACCCCGTCGGCAATTTGCGCAACCGATGCGGCCATCGCGGCCGATGCGAAGATTCTTCGCGCCATTCCAGCTCAGCGTGCGGATCTCCAGGGCTTTTGGGGCACCGATGGTGGCACAGCCATTGCAGACTCGGGGGGTGATGGACGTCAGTCGCCGGCAACGGGATGGTGTGTCGGTCGAGCCGAGGCGGCTCGATTCTCCTCCGCGCGCGGGAGTCTGCGGCGGATCTCTCGCTGCGCACGATCAGCCGCCAACGCCGGCCATGACGCTGGGGCCTACCCCGTGCCGTGCGACTGACCTCCTTCGTTGTGGTTGAGCCATGCCTGAGATCCGCTGGCTGAGAATTTCGTACTGGTTGGGCGCCGCCATCGACGCCTTGGCCGCCGCGGCCATGCTTTTTCCGGACCTCGGACGACTGGTCTACGGCATCTCGGAGTTCCAGCCCGGCGCCGACTACCGATACGCCATGGGGCTCGGTGCTTCATTGATGCTCGGTTGGAGCGTTCTCCTCCTTTGGGCCGATCGGGACCCGCTGGCGCGACGCGGTGTTTTGCCGATCACCGTGTTTGTCGTTGCCGGGCTGGCCTGGGCCGGCGCCTCCGCCGTCAGCTCGGGGCTCATTCCCTTGCCGCGCATGATTCCGACCTGGGTCATGCAGGGCGTGTTGGCGGCTCTGTTCCTCTACAGCTACCTGCGCGCGAGTCGAGCCGCAGCCATGGAGGCCATTTCGAGCGACTCGGTGCCCCTTGCAGAGGGTGCTGCGGAGTTCCTCGCTCAGAAGCGCTTTGCCGTGGCGGGCGTATCGCGCTCTGGAAACGCACCCGCAAACCTCATCTTCAAGAAACTAAGAGCCAGCGGACGAGAGGTCTACGCGATCAACCCCAATGCCGAATCGGTCGAAGGCGAACGGTGCTACGCATCGCTCGCCGATCTTCCCGAGCCGCCAGATGCAGTGATGATCGCCACGCATCCCGACCAAGCGATGGAGATCGCGCGGCAGTGTAGGGCGGCTGGCGTTCGGCGGATTTGGTTTCACCGTTCGATCGACGGGGGCTCGTTCTCCCCTGAGGCGGCGGCGTTTTGCGAGGCGTACGGGGCCACCGTCATCCCCGGCGGCTGTCCGATGATGCACCTTGGGCCGGTCGACGTTGCGCATCGGTGCATGCGTGCGGTGTTGAGCCTGACCGGCTCGCTTCCCAAGACGGTCCAGGTCCCGAAAGCCTAGCCCTTATTGGGGGCTTCGCGCTTCGGCCTGAGGTTGCACTGGAGGATCGCCTTGCGGATGCGGACGGAATCTGGGGTGACTTCCACCAGCTCGTCCTGATCGATCCAATCGAGTGCGGTTTCGATCGTGAGCTCCTTGGGCGGCGTCAGGACGACATTCTCGTCTTTCCCCGCGGCCCGAATGTTGGTGAGCTTCTTTTCGCGGGTGCAGTTCACGTCGAGGTCGCTCGGCCGGTTGTGCTCGCCCACGATCATGCCTTCGTACACCTTCGTTGCCGTCTCGACGAAGAGCTTGCCTCGCGGCTGCAGATTGAAGAGCGCATACGGCGTGGTGACGCCCTTCCGATCGGAAACGATCGCGCCGTTCTTCCGACGAAGCAAGGGCCCGGCGTAAGGGTCCCAGCCCTCGAACATCGTGTTGAGGAGCCCTTCGCCACGCGTTTCGGTCATGAACAAGGATCGGAAGCCGATCAGGCCTCGCGACGGAACGCGATACTCGATGCGGGAGCGGTTGGTCCCGAGGGGGCTCATCTTGACCATCACGCCGCGCCGGTCGCCGAGGAGCTGGGTCACGGTGCCGACGTGGTGCTGGGGGACGTCGACGACGACGGTTTCGACAGGTTCGAATTTCTTCCCGTCGATTTCCCGAACGACGACTTCGGGCATGCCGAGGGCGAACTCGTAGCCTTCCCGCCGCATCGTCTCCGCCAAAATCGCCAGCACCAGCTCGCCGCGGCCGTATACCATGAACGAATCGGCTTCGTCCCCTTCTTCCACGCGCATGGCGATGTTTCGCTGCGCTTCTTTGAGAAGCCGCTCGCGCACCTGCCGAGAAGTCACATAGTCGCCCGCCAGGCCTGCGAAGGGCGAGGTGTTGACCATGAAGCGAATCTTGATGGTCGGTTGCTCGACGCTGATTCGCTCGAGCGGGTTCGGGTGGCTTGGCGGCGTAATCGTGTCCCCGATGTGCACGTCTTCGATCCCCGAGATCGCCACGATGTCGCCGGCAGACGCTTCGGTGATGCGGACGCGTTCGAGGCTCTCGAAGCCCCAGAGCGCGCCAACCTTCCGTTCGACCACGTCTTCTTTGCCGATGATCGCAACCATCTCTTGGGGCTTGATCCTCCCGTTCCGGATGCGGCCGATCGCGATGCGGCCGACGTACTCGTCGTGAATCGTGTTGTGCACCAGGAGCTGCAAAGGCGCGTCCGGGTCGCCTTCGGGCGCGGGGAGCCGTTCGATGAGCGTTTCGAAGAGCGGCGTGAGGTCGCTCGATTCGTCTTCGAGCTCGCGCTTTGCGATCCCGTCTTTGCCGATTGCGTAAATGTGCGCGAAGTCGGCCTGCTCGTCGGTGGCGCCGAGGTCGCAAAACAGATCGAAGACCTCGTGGAGGGCCTCGTCGGGTCGCGCGTCGCTTCGGTCGATCTTGTTGACGACCGTGACGACGGGAAGGTCGAGCTCGATGCACTTGGAAAGAACAAAACGTGTCTGGGGGAGGGCGCCTTCGGCGGCGTCGACTAGGAGCAGCGCGCCGTCGGCCATCCGGAGCGTCCGCTCGACCTCGCCGCCAAAGTCTGCGTGTCCCGGCGTGTCGATTAGATTGATCTTGTAGTCTTTCCAGCGGATCGACGCGTGCTTGGCCAAAATAGTGATGCCGCGCTCGCGCTCGAGGTCGTTCGAGTCCATCACGCGCTCGCGAACGGCCTCGTTTGCCCGGAAGACGCCGGTCTGATGCAACATCGCGTCGACCAGCGTGGTCTTGCCATGGTCGACGTGAGCGATAATCGCCACATTTCGAATCTTGTTCTGCACGCGTAAACCCCCACGCCTTCGCGTGAGGCCGCGTCTTGGCAGATCCAGGGCGAGGCTGCCAGTCGCAGCCGGTGTGCTGCATGCCCAATGCAGGTTTGGCCGTGCGCTTTTGGCAGCACTGCCCTGACTCGCTATCTTGGAGCTGGGGGAAACCGGGAATGTCAGGACGCTACCGGCCGCGCGTTGCGGTCTTGCTGGTGCTCGGAGCGCTGGGCTGTGGCGAGTCGGCGCCGGTGAACCCACGGACCAATCCGAACGACGGACCGCCGACGGGCAATGGGGATGGCAGCTGTAGCGTGCCTGGCGAGGCACAGCCCCGAGCCGATCATCATCACCCTCGACAGGACCGCGAAGGTTTTCAATGACCAGAATCCGGATGTCGTCATCGACGGTGGCGGCAAGGTCACGCTGAGCGGCGGCGCCATCTATAACGATGGCAATACGTTCACGCTCACCGTCTGCGGCACCGTGATGGAGAACAACACGGCCAACGAAGGCGGCGGGGCGATCTTCTTCGTGAGCAACGACCGGAGCGGGAGCCTGGTGGTCGAGGATTCGGTTTTGCGAAACAATCCCAGCGACGGCTTCGAAACTCAAGGCTATCCGGGCATCTTCGTTCTAGCGAACGGCGACCCCCAGGTACGCAACTCCGTCATCGAGTGACGGCTTCGTCGATTCGGCGCGCGTGACCGCGTGGGTGGCGTCGAGGAACTTCAAGACGGCAGCGAGCATGTGTGCGGTCCGAGGGGAGCAGAAGATGTCGAACGCGTGCTGCGCGCCGCCCAGCTCGGCGTACACGACAGGCGATTTCGAAACCTCGCGGAGCGCATCAGCGAACTGGCGGGCCTCTTCGACCGGCGCGAGGGTGTCGCGGTCTCCGTGAATCACGAAGAAGGGCGGCGCGTCCGGGTGGATGCGTTCGATCGGCGAGGCTCGACGGAACTTTTCGGGCTCTTCATCCCGGAACGCTTTCATGATCTGCCGTTCGAGCCGCCGATACCAGAACGGGAGTCGGTTCGTGCCGAGCCGGCTCGTGAAGTCGTACACGCCGTAGATCGGCACGGCGGCTTGCACGCGGGTGTCGGCCTCTTCGAAGCCCGGTTGGTACTCGGGGTCGTTGGCCGTCAATCCCATGAGGGCTGCGAGGTGACCGCCGGCAGAGCCGCCGGTCACTGCGATGAAATCGGGGTCGATCCCCCATTGCTCGGCGTGCTCGCGAATCCAGGCCAGGCCTGCCTTGAGGTCGATCAGATGTTCGGGGAACGTCGCGCCCGGGCTCAGGCGGTAGTTGAGATTGAAACAGACCCAGCCGTTGGCCGCGAGGTGAGACAAGAGCGGCCAACCCTGTTCTCGCTTGTCGCCCATCACCCAAGAGCCGCCGTGGATTTGCAGGATCGCGGGTCGGTGAGCGCCGTCGTCGGCGGGCGCCACCACATCGAGCTTCAAGACCATGCCAGCCACGCGCCGGTAGACGATGTCGCGCGTGACCCGGATGCCGCGTCGCTTCTTCGAGAACGGCAGGACGATGTTTCGGCGTGGCACGGGCTTGGTTTCGCGCACCGGCTCCACGCCTGCGAGGGCGGCGTCGAAGGTCTTTCTTGCCCGGTTGCCGTCCGCGAAGAGAACCAGGAGGCCGAGCCAAGAACCGAACGTGATGATCAGCGCGAGCCAGCCTGGCCAGGCGGCTAGCGCACCGAGCTCGACGAACAGCAGAGAGGCGATCGCTTGCCACAAGACGTGATGCATCGCGAGCTCGGCAGTCAACCAGGAGCCAAAGAAGCTCGGCATGAAGAGGGCGGGAACGCGGCGCACCGGGACGAACGCGTTTGCCGTGAACAACGCACCGACCAGACTGACCGCCAAGAAGGCCCAAGCGATCGTCGGTACGCCGAGGAGCATCGCCCGGACGCTCTACGCTCTCCGCCGAACGAAACGGCTGAGGAGGGGTTTCGGATTCTCGATAGCGAGCCGGTCGAGGGTGGCCTGCATGATCGACGTGATCTCTTCGTAACAGCCATCGAGCACTTCTGGATCATCGGCGCCTTCGGGACCGAAGCGCCTCCAGTCGAGCGGCTCGCAGACTTGGACAGTGATCTTTGCCGGAAGGGGCATGCCCGGAAGCGCCGGGCTCGAAATCCCCCAGGGCACCTGAAACAGCAGCGGCGCCCCGTCCATCCGTACCTTGTCCAAGCTCAGGAGCTTCGCCAAGCGCTCCCCGCGTGTAAGGACGATGGTCGTTTCGTGTCCGCCATGGCCGACGACCGGCACGACGGGAACACCGGCTTGGAGGGCCAGTCGCACGAAGCCTTTGCGACCCTTGAATGTGATGCGGTTGCGGTCCTTCCACGGCCGGAACACCTCGTAGGTGCCACCCGGATAGAGGAGAACCGAGCATCCAGTGCTGAGGGCGGCCTGCGCGTTGTCCATGCTCGCCGGCATCTGCCCGATCTTTCGCATCAGCTCTCGCCAACCTGGCACCGCGTAGATGCCGTCGAACGCCAGACCCATCAGAGGGTCTTCGAAACCGCGCGTCCGGTACCAGGCCGCATAGACCGCGCTCGTGTCGGGGGTGATGATGCCGCCCGAGTGGTTGCCGATCAAAAGGACCGGGCTTTGCGGCACCCGATCCATGCCACGAACTTCGGCGCCGAAGTAGCTCGTGAACGTTTCCATCTTCGGCACGAGCTTGCGCATGAACTCGGGATCGAATTGCTGCGCGGGCACCTGCAGCTGGGTTTCGGTCGCTGCGGCCCATTTGCTCCAGAAGCCGCGCTCCATGAAGCGCTGAAGAATCTTCACTACACGCGGTGGCAGTTTCTGCTCCGGGTTGTTTGGTTCGTCGGGCATCGGCTTGCTCGAAAATAGTACATGTTCTATTTTCGATCGACTGGAGAAATGGATGGGTTCTGCGCGCATGTGGTCGAGTCTGCTTAACAGCTTGTTTCCGTGGCGCGCACCGGTTTCGCGCGAGTCCGCGCATCCTGCCAAGCGTAAGCGTGCCCGCCGGGGCCGGCAGCCGGCGGGTGCGAGCATCCGGCTTGCCCGCAGCAATGCCTACACCGGGGTTGCGCGCTTCGCGGGGCGGTCGATCGATCGCCTCTTCCTCGCGGGCATGAGCCGGCCGCACCGCTACCCCGACGCAGGCGACCTGGCGCGCGTCGGCGAAGAGATCACCGCCGCGCACCGCTTGTACCGCGCTGGCCGGCCTGTGGCGCCGAGCGCGTTTCATGCGACCCCACCGGCCATCGATGAGATTTCCATCGAGCCGGCCTGGCACCCTTCGATGCGCTTCGAATGGCTTTCGTTTGAAAGCGGCTACCAGGCGCCTTCGGAGGACCCGGCGGCCGACCGCTGGAACAACTACGACCGCAATCACGTCGCCCACGCATGGGTTGCTCGCCACAGCGGCCCGGAGCGGCCTTGGCTGATCTGCCTACACGGCCTCGGGACCGGCGGGCCCTACGCGGATTTCGCTGGCTTCCGCGCCGAGAAGCTGCACCACGAGCTCGGCCTCAACCTCGTGATGCCCGTGCTACCGCTGCACGGCCCGCGAAAGCCCGCCGCGTTGCCGATCGCCTCGCTTCTGTCGTTTGATCTTCTCGACGCGTTTCACGGCGTGTCCCAGGCCGTCTGGGACACGCGCCGCTTGATTCAATGGGCGCGGGCGCAAGGCGCCACGAAGATCGGTCTCTACGGGTTGTCGATGGGGTCTTACGTCTCGGCCTTGCTCGCCGGCCTCGACAACGTCGACACGGTGATTGCCGGCATTCCCGTCTGCGACATCCCGGACTTGTTCGTGCATCATGCGCCGGTCGACCAACGTCAAGAAGCCGAAGACAACGGGGTGCTCGGCGTGCAGACCCGCGAGCTCTTCGAGCTCGTTTCACCTTTGTCGGTTTTGCCGCAAACGACGCTCGAGAATCGTTTCATCTTTGCGGGCAGCGACGACAAGGTTTCGACACCCGAGCAGGCCGAGCGCCTGTGGGAGCACTGGGGCCAGCCGGGCATCCGCTGGTTCGCGGGCGGGCACGTGAGCTTTTTCTGGTCGTCGGAAGTGGCGCCCTTCGTCGACCATCGGCTTCACAAGTCCGGCTTCGCCGTCTTGGATCACTGAGGCGAGCATGGAGCGTTTTTCCGGGCAAGACGCTTCGTTTCTCTACATGGAGACCCCGAGCGTGCACATGCACACGCTCAAGGTCGCGGTCATCGATTTGCCGGCGCAGATTCCCTACGCCGATGTGTTCGACCTCGTGCGCGTGTCGATGGAGAGCAAGCTGCACCTGGTGCCGCGCCTTCGCCTGCGCCCGGTCGAGGTCCCGGGCGGGTTGCACCATCCGCTCTGGGTGAAGGACCCGCACTTCAACATTGGCCGTCATCTCTATCGATCGAAGATCGCATCGCCCGGCGGGCAGCGCGAGATGGACCAGGCGATCGCAGAGATCGCCAGCATTCAGCTTCCGCGCGACCGTCCGCTTTGGGAGACCTGGTTGCTCGAGGGCTTGGCCGACGGCGGCGTCGTGTTGGTGACCAAGATCCACCACAGCCTGGCGGACGGGGTCGCCTCGGCCAACATGCTGGCCAAGGTGATGACGCTCGAACCGGATCAGAACGACCTCAACGCACCCAATCCTGCCTGGGTTCCCGAGGCCATTCCCTCCCGTCGCAAGCTCCTGGTCGACGCTATCCGGGACCAACGCGTGCAGCTCGGCATGATCGGCCCACTCATGCAGAGGACGGTCAAAGGCAGTCTGAGCGTCCTCAAGAACCTCAAGCACCGTGCGATCGATGTGCCGTACCCTTTCGTGACGCCGCGCACCGTGTTCAATCGCTCGCTTTCGCCCCAACGCTCATTTGCGACGACTTCGCTGCCCGTCGCCGAGCTCAAAGCCGTCAAGAACGCCGCCCAGGTGACGCTCAACGACGTTGTTCTCGCCACGGTCGCGGGGGCGCTCGATCGTTTCTTCGAATCCCGCGGTGAGACGCTATCAAAGCCACTGATCGCAAGTGTGCCAATAGCCATCGCATCGCCGGAGGAAGCGCCGCGCGAAGCGGGGAATCGCGTGGCCAATCTATTCACGTCTCTGTGCAACGATGTCCGCGACCCGCTCGAACGCCTGCACAAGATCCATGCGGTCACGAAGCAGTCCAAAGAAGTGCAGCGGCAGCTTGGAATCGAGACCATGCTCGATTGGTCCGAGGCGGCGCCGGCTGTCGCCTACCGCTGGGCTCTCGGGGCCTTCACTCAGTCGGGCTTGTCCGATGTCCTGCCGCCAGCGGCGAACCTCATCGTCTCGAACGTTCGCGGTCCGGATCATCCGCTGTTCGTGGCGGGGGCGCGGCTTCGCACGATCTACTCGGTCGGCCCCGCAGTCGAAGGCATTGGGCTCAACATCACGGGCTGGAGTTACTGCGGCGACGTCGCGTTCGCGCTCATTGCAGACGCAGGCGCGATTCCTGACCCACACTGCATCACCAACGCCATGCGTCCGGCTCTCGACGACCTGATCCGAGCCACCCTGTGAAAAGAAAGGTAGAATCCGCCCATGAGCACACCTGCGATCGACACGTGGCACAAACTCATCGAGGACCGGAACGCTGCCGGCCTGGACGACATCTTGGCCGATGACGCCGTGTTTCACTCCCCCGTCGTGCACACCCCGCAGCGGGGCAAGGCGCTCACCAAGCTCTACCTGAGCGCGGCCATCATGGTACTCGGTGGGAGCAAGTTCGAATACGTGCGGGAAGTCATCGGCGAGTCCGATGCCGTCCTCGAGTTCACCGCCGAGCTCGATGGGATCATCATCAACGGTGTCGACATGGTGCATTGGAACGAAGACGGTAAAATCGACGACTTCAAGGTGATGATTCGCCCGCTCAAGGCGGTGAACCTGCTTCACGGCTTGATGAAGCAGATGCTCGGGCAGATGGGGTAGCCGGCGCGCCGCTAGCGCAGCGTCGAGAGCTTGTCTCGGTGCTTGGCTTGGAGCGCGTTGTACTCGTCCTGGGTAAGGCTCAGCGATTTGGCGAGGCGGCGTAGCTGGGTTTGCTCTTCATGCTTGAGCACGTGGTCGGCGACTGCCATCTCGATCAAGACTTCGAGCACTTCGAGACGCAGCTCTCGATCGGCAAGCTCTCGCAGATCGCGCGTCCAGTCGTGGTCGCCGAGAAGCGCTACGTGACTGATTTGATCGGCGAGGAGCCCGCAGATCGCATCGACGCCGGCCTGGCTCAGGCCGTGGACGCGGCTCAGCTCCTTCTGGATGGTCGCCTCTTCCTGTACCGAATAGTGCCCATCGGCGTAGGCGACTTTCGCGAGCAAACCAGCGACGGCGGTCACGATGCGGCGCGTCGCGTCGTCGGCGCCTGCGAGGTAGCGTTCGACGATTTCTGCCAAGCGGTCACGTGCTTCGGGCGTCACTTCGTTGGGCTTGTCTTTGCCGCCAAAGATCATCGGAGTCTCAATAGACCGGACGCTGCCGATGCACAAGGGCGCTAGAGCCCTGCCTTGACTGCACTGCTAGCCGGGCTTGTACGCGACGGCCGCGGACGACGGGCCGGCCAAGGGAATGACCTCGAAGCGGTCGAAGCCGGCTTCGGTGCACCATTCCTTGAAATCCGCGCCCGAATAATCGAAGGCGTCACCGAACTCGATCAGCATGTTGAGCGACATCAACAAGCCGAAGGCGTTTTCCCGCCGTGCGTCGTCGATGAGCGCTTCGACGACGATGAATGCGCCCCCGGGTGGCAGCGCGTCGTACGCTAGCTTGATGAGGTGCTTCTTCTTTTCGAGGTTCCAGTCGTGGAGGATCATGCCCATCGTGATGACATCGGCCTTCGGGAGCGGATCCTTGAAGAAGTCGACGACGGCGGTCGAGACCCGATGTGGCAGTCCGGCTGCTTCGATGTACTTCTTGGCGATCGGCTCGACTTGGGGCAGATCCGCGCTGACGCAGTGCATATGCGGGTTCTCCGACGCCACCATGCAGGAAAGCTGGCCGGTTGCGCCGCCCGCGTCGCAGAGCGTCTTGTATTTCGAGAAATCAAACTTCTTCGCAAGCGCTCTGAAGTTGCCGGCCGACACACCCGCCATTGCGGTCATGAACTGCTCGATTCGCTCCGGCACCGCGTAGAGCTTGGCGAACATGGGTTCGCCGGTTTCTTTGATTTCGTTTTGAGGTTCGCCTGTCTTGAGCGCTTCGGTGAGGTTGTTCCAGAAACCGTAGAGACGGCTGCTCGACATCTCGAGAATGCCGCCGATGTAATTCGCGCCCTCCTTGTCGAGGAACACCGCCGTCTCGGCCGTGTTGCCGTAGAGCGCGTTGGGCCCATCGCCGTCTCGGCGCAGCAAACCCAGGGCGACCAGCGCGTCAGGGAAGTCTGGGATCGAACGCGGGTGCAGACCCAGTCGCTCGGCGATCTGTGCGCCGCTCATCTTGCCGGTCGCGAGCTCGGTGAATAAGCCGAGCTCGACGGCCGTGAGCAGCGTGCGGGATCCGAAGAAACCCATGCCGACTTGCATGATGTGGCTAGGATCGAGCTCTTCTTCGCGCATGGACCGCCTCCTTCGATGGAAGTCCAATCCTTACAACCGGAGGCCCCGAAAATGCAACCGAGAAAAGGCTACGCGTCTTCGGTGGCGAAGAAGAACGTGCAGTTGGGCAGGTTCCCATTGTCACAAATTGGGATCGAGGCTCCCAACATTTCCGGTGGGCAGTGCCCCGTCTTTGGAGTGGAGGCCGTTTCTTGCTTTCGCACGCGTGAGCAAGGCATCGCCGATGTGGATCAGCGCGAGCAAGGCGAAGATGGGCCCGGCAACCGCGACACCCTCGAAGCCTCTTCTGAGGGTCGCCGGGATGAGGGTGCTCAAGAAAAGCGCCCAGAGTAGGGTGACGCCCATGATCTGGAGCAAACCGTACTTGTGGTAGCCGAGGTAGAAGTCGCCCAAGCCGGGCAAGAACAGCGAGCGGAGCGCCGCCTTCTTGGGGTTCTTGAACTCTTCGCCACACTTCTTGCACGCGAGCGGCGCGTCGTCGGTCGCGGTGAAGCAGCGGGGGCAGAGGTTTTGCCAGCCGCCTTTCTTGCTGGCGGTCGATTCGAGCAAGCCCTTGAGCTGGCGGGCTTCAGAGCGCTTCACGCCATGGAACATCAGCTGCTCGTGGCCCGTGCGAATGAAGATGTAACTGTTGCGGCCCGAGGTGGCGCGGATGCGGTCAAGCGGGAGTTGGCTCGCGAACATGCGCGGGCGTTGCTTCGAGTCTGTGTGGATCAGCAGGATGCGTCGATCGGTGAGCACCAGGGTGGTGCGGTTGGCGAAAGGGTTCATCGAGCCCGCGGTCAGCAGCCACCAGCTGAGCTGCCGTAC
The DNA here is from genome assembly GCA_029862185.1 of Myxococcales bacterium. GTDB lineage: Bacteria > Myxococcota_A > Polyangia > Polyangiales > Houyiibacteriaceae > SG8-38. The sequence continues at coordinate 11,148 of JAOTXX010000037.1, read as the reverse complement.
GCCGTTGGTGGCGAAGCGAACGACCTCCGTCGGGTTCATCGCTCGCTGCAGAACGGGCTCGGCTTTGCGGAGCATCTCGGCGCGCTTGCGATCGCGCCTTTTCATTCGGCCATTGCGGATGTCCGGAAACATCTCTTCGAACCGAACCGCGATCGTCGCGGGCAGAAGCGCTTTGAGCTCTTCTTCTGGCTGACCCCCCCTCGGCATGAGCATCGCGCACTCTAGCATGGGCGCGTGGCCCTCATTCAGCGCTGCTCAGGCCGTCCCGATGGTGCTAGTATCGCGGCTAGCTCGATTTTCGGGGGATTCTTGATGGTAGATCCACTTTTGGTGGCTGTGATGATCTTGCTGGTCATCAACCTCATCGTCACGCTCGTGCTCCTCAAGAGGCGGGCGGGCGACTCGGCCGCGATTGCGCTGGCCGAAGCGGAGGACCGTGCCGAAACCGCGCGCCTGTTGCGTGAGGAGCTTCGGGCGTCGCGCGAGGAGTCGTCTGCGGCGGCGAGCGAGCTTCGGCGGGAGGTTTCCGGCACGCATCAGGCGAGCACCGAAGCCTTGGTCAAGACGATCTCGCAGATCGGCGAGTCGCAGACGACCAAGTTCCAAGCCTTCACGGTGCAGCTCAAGACCCTGACCGAATCGAATCAGGGCGGCCTCAAGCATTTGCAGGAGACGGTCGACGGCCGTCTTCAAGAGCTTCGGAGCAGCAATGAACGCAAGCTCGACCAGATGCGAGAAGTCGTCGACGAGAAGCTGCAAAGCACGCTCGAGAAACGGCTCGGCGAATCGTTCAAGCTCGTCGGCGACCGGCTGGAAGCGGTGCAGAAGGGGCTCGGTGAGATGCGAAGCCTGGCGAGCGGTGTGGGGGACCTCAAGAAGGTGCTCACCAACGTCAAAACGCGCGGGACTTGGGGCGAAGTGCAGCTCGGTGCGCTGCTCGATCAGATCCTGACGCCCGAGCAGTTCGACCGAAACGTGAAGACGCGACCGGACTCGCGCGACATCGTCGAGTTTGCAATTCGGCTGCCGGGGCCGAGCGAGGACCCCAGCCAGTGCGTCTGGCTTCCGATCGACTCGAAGTTCCCGCAGGAGGATTACTTGCGGCTGGTGGAGGCAAGCGAGAACGGCGACGCGGCGGCCGTTCTGCAGGCACAGAACGCTCTCGTGCGCTCGGTTCAGGATTCGGCGAAGGACGTGGGCACCAAGTACTTGAACCCACCGCAGACGACGGACTTCGCGATTCTCTTTTTGCCGACCGAAGGTCTCTACTCCGAGGTGCTTCGTCACCCGGGCTTGGTCGAACGGCTGCAGCGCGAGCATCGCATCGTCGTGGCCGGGCCGACCACTTTGGCGGCCGTGCTCAACAGTCTCCGCATCGGGTTTCGCACGCTGGCCATCGAGCAGCGCTCGAGCGAGGTGTGGAAGGTGCTCGGCGCCGTGAAGCACGAGTTCGGCAAGTTCGGGGATGTGCTCGACAAAGTGAAGCGGCAGCTCGAGACCGCCGGCCGCACCATCGACGAAACCGGCCGACGCACCCGGGCGATGGAGAAAAAGCTCCGCAATGTCGAAGAGCTCCCGTCGGACACGGCCACCGCGATGCTCGACCTCGCCGAGGAAGCGCCGGTGGATTTGCTGGAAGCGAAGGAAGACGGGGCGGCCTAAGTGGCCCAATCAGGCCCTTTTTGGGATCACCGTTTGCTGTGCTACAAGCTCCGGCCTGGAGTTTTCACGATGCACGCACGCTTTCTTTCCTTCTTTGTTTTGATTCTGGCCCTCGGCCTTGCGGCTTGTTCGACCGACACGACCTCTTCCGTGGCGGCCGTACCGCCCGCGCCCCTCAGCGGGACCTATCGCGACGTCGGTCCTTTCGAGGCTGGCGTGACGACGCTCACCTTGAATGACCGGATGGTGGAGGTTTGGTATCCGGTGGACAGCGCCGCGACGGCCGGGCTCGACCCGGTTCCGTATTTCATTCGGGACGAGCTGTCCGAGGAACTAGAGTCTCTTTTGCCTGACGACGTGAACCCTCCGTTTGCGACTGCGGCCTACCGAGATGCACGCTCGAGCGACGGGCCGTTTCCGCTCGTCATTTTCGCGCATGGCTCATCGAGCTACCGCAATCAGTCGACGTTCATGACGACGCACTTGGCGTCATGGGGCTTCGTCGTGGCTTCAGTCGACTACTTGGAGCGCGGCCTCCGACGCCAGATCGACCTGGACGGAAGCCTGACGCCCGATCCGGAGCTCGACGACGTCGTCCTGACTCGCATGGTGGTGATGCTGCTCGCGGACGAGAACAGCCGGGACGGCAGCCTGTTGCAGGGGCGCGTGTCGACGGACCAGATCGCCATCACCGGGCATTCCGCGGGCGGCGGGACTGCGATTCGATTCGGCGAGGAGCCGGATGTGATTACGTACATTCCGCTGTCGGCCGGCATCTCGAGCGACAGCATGCTGGCGCTTCCCGACAGGCCTTCGCTGTGGATCGCCGGCGACATTGACGCGATCGTCGAGCCGGAGCGGACGGCCAATGCCTTCGCCGCGGCCAACCCGCCTGCGCGCCACGTCGTGATCGAAGCTATGGGGCACCTCGGCCCAAGCGACATCTGCGCGATCGGTGAGAACGGGGGCGGGGTCATTCAGATTGCGCTCGATCAGGGCCTGCCCATTCCGCCGAATCTCGTCCGACTTGGTACCGACGGTTGCCAAGAAAGCGCGCTCCCGCCGCCGGACGGTTGGCTGGTGATCAACCACTTCGTGACGGCGCAACTCCGCTGGGCCTTTGGCTTCGACGAGGACCCGATTGGGCTTTCGCAGAGTGCCGAAGACGACCTGCCAGAGGCCGTGTTCACCTACGAAGAGTCTTTGTAAGAGCCCGCTATCGGTCCAGCGGGCTTAGATCTTCCCGGCTTCCTCGGCGGTGCGTCCGTCTTCGGCACTCATCGAATGTTGGGCGCGCCACTCGTCGCTTTGCTCCGCCCAGGCCGAGTCCGCCTTCCCGATGCGGCCTTGGAGGCTTGGCTTGTTGGCCTCCACCCAGTCTTGCAGCCCTTCCATCATCGTTGATGGGCTCGTGTCGCGAACCCATTTCACGGAATCGGCGAAATCCGGATGGTTTCGTTGGATTGGTGTGGCGGTGACCCGGGCTTTGCCAAAGCCCATTCGGACTCTGGTGAGAATGATGTAGGTGCGGCCGGCGCCCACCTCGACCTGGATGGGATCGGTATTCTCAGCGCTGACATAGATCTTGTGCTTGCCCGGCTCGACGGTGGCGACGGCGTGCTGGTTGCCCTTCAACCGGGCGAGCCCTCGCAGCTTGTCGTCGACGACCGAAAACTTTACCGCTTTGCCCATCTTCGAAGTCCGCACGAAGACGAGGAGCGCCTTGTCGCTCGGGGCGACGAAGGACTCGGCGGGCGCCTTTGATCTCTTTGCCTCGCCGGAGCTGGCAACGCTTAGAAACGCAAGGCACAAGGCGATCAACTGGATCATGGAACGCATCGTCATTGGAAACTCCCTCGTTCGTTGGCGTGTCGGGCCCAGCCTTCGTGGTCTCTGCCGAGCGCCGTTTTCATCCCTACCCTTGGAAGGCCCGAAAGGTCCACAAATTTCTTGCGAACGCCTCGTTGCTACTCGCCCAGCGACACGAGGACCAGCGCCGGTGCTCCGGCTTCGCGGCTTGCGTCGAGGTCGATGCGAAAGCGCAGATGCCAGCTTCGGTGCTCGTCCGGGTCGAGCAGGATCTGCGTGAGCAGCCAATCGGTTTCGCGGCGTTCGATTTGGACTTGGGCGCTGCTGCGGGCGTCGGGGCCGATTTGGATCGCGTCGTATTCGGCCCAGTAAGGGGCGAGGGCTTCGGCGAAGCGGTCGGCGGTCCAGTCGTTCTTCTCCGAGGCTTCGTCGAGGCCTTCGGCTGCACGCTCGTATTGCGTGAACGCGAGGAAGCGGACGATCTTCCAGACCGCGTTGCGCACCATGGTGGTGAAGCCACGCTCGTCCTTGGTGATGTCGAAGGCTTCGTCTTCGTCCCGCTCGACCGGCATCACCACGGCATCGCCCGGGACCTGAAGCTGCTCCCATTCGTCGAGCAGGCTCGCATCGACTGAGCGAACGGTGAGGCCAAGCCAGTCGGACACGTCGTAGAGCGCGTCGGTCTTGGCCGATTCGGGCACGGTTTGGACGAAGCCCTTGTACGCGTCGGTCAGGTATCGGAGCAGGACGCCCTCAGAACGCTGTAGGCCGTACTCTTTGACGTACTCGACGAAGCTCATGCCGAGCTCGTACATGTCGCGCGCGATCGATTTCGGCCGCAGCACATCGCTCCCGACCCAGCGATGATGCTCGGCGAAAACTTCGTAGGTCGCATAGAGGAGATCGGCTCTCGGTTTTGGGGACTCGATTTTGTCGAGCTCGGCCATGCGCGCGTCGTACTCCATGCCGTCGGCTTTCATGGCCGCGAGTGCCCGCCCCTTGAGCGTGTCGGTTTGCCGGTAGAGCACGGCCCAGGGATCTTCGAGGGTGGCCTCGACCAAGGTGAGCACGTCGAGCGGGTAGAGCCCGTCATCCTTGTCGAGGACGTCGACGGCTTCGACGACGTAAAGCGAGAGCGCCTGGTTCAGGGAGAAATCGGACTGGAAATCTTCATGGACCCGCGGCCCTTCTCCGTTGAGCTCGATGACACCGGCGTCGCGCAGCGATCGAATCAAGGCGATCGCGTGCCGCCCATGGTTGTACTTGGACTTCGGCCCTTCGTGACTGCTGCGAATCAGCTGGCGGAGCGCCAAGCAGCCGTTGTCTTCGCGCTCGAACAGGTTGAGGATCATTGCGGTGCTCACCCGGAACCGAGAGCGAAGCGGCTCGGGCGGTGATTCTTGAAGGCGGGTGAAGGTGTCGGCGTCCCAGTGTGCGTATCCACGCTCCGGTGGCTGCCTCATCTTGAGCTTGCGCACCTTCTTCGCATCGCCGCCGGCCTTCGCGCGGAGCTTCTTGTTTTCAATCGCGTGCTCGGGCGCCTGTGCCACGACGCTCCCAAGCGTGTCGAAGCCTCTTCGCCCGGCGCGCCCCGCGATCTGCTTGAAGTCGCGAACGCTCAGCACCTTGGTCTTTTCGCCATCGTACTTGCAGAGCTTGGTAAAGAGCACCGTTCGGATGGGCACGTTGACGCCGACCCCGAGCGTGTCGGTCCCGCAGATGATTCGAAGCTTGCCTTCCTGGGCAAGCCGCTCGACCAGGCGCCGGTAGCGCGGAAGCATGCCGGCGTGGTGCACGCCAACCCCGTGATGCAGGAACTTCTTGAGCTCTTTGCCAAACGGCGTGTCGAAGCGCGTGCCGCTGAGGTCCTCTTTGATGGCGCGCTTCTCGTCCTTCGATAGGAAGTCGATGCTCATGAAGCTCTGCGCCTGCTCGGTCGCAGCCCGCTGCGCGAAGTGCACCACGTAAATCGGGCCCTTGCCCTCTTCGAGCAGCTCGACCACCGTGTTCTGCAGCGTCTCCTCGCTGTAGGTGAAGTCGAGCGGCACGGGGCGGTCGGTGCTCTTCACCAGGGTCGTCGTGACGCCGGTAAGCTCGGTGATTGCCTCTTCGAACTGGCGCGTCTCACCGAGCGTCGCGCTCATGACCAGGAAGCGTGCGTGGGGTAGGGCGAGCAAGGGGATTTGCCAGGCCACGCCGCGGTCGCGATCGGCGTAGTAGTGAAACTCGTCCATCACGACCCCGTCGACGTCGGCTCGGTCACCTTCACGAAGCGCAAGGTTGGCCAAAATCTCTGCCGTGCAGCAGATCACAGGCGCATCGCGATTCACCGTGGCGTCCCCGGTCATCATGCCCACGCGCTCCGGCCCGAGCACCCTGCACAAATCAAAGAACTTCTCGCTCACCAGCGCCTTGATGGGCGCCGTGTAAAACGAACGCTCCCCGAGCGCGACCGATCGAAAATGAGCCGCCAACGCGACGAGCGACTTCCCGGATCCGGTCGGCGTGTTGAGGACCACGTTGTTCCCGACGAAGAGCTCCATGATGGCTTCTTCTTGCGCCGGGTAAAGCTCGAGGCCCTGGTCGGTCGCGTAGTCCAGGAATCGCGTGAGCAGCGTGTCGCCGTCGACATGCTCGCCGAGGTCGTCGAGGTAGCGATCGAGTGCGCTCACGTGTGCTCGCCAAGCGAGGCATCGAAATAGGCGGCTTCGACCTTGTGTCCGTCCGGATCGCGCGCAAACGCTCCATAGTAACCCCGGCTGTACTGAGGCCGGGGCCCTGGCGGCCCATCGTCTGTCGCCCCCGCGGCCATTGCGGCTTGGTGAAAGGCATGCACTGCCTCCTTGCTCTCCGCCAGGAAGCAAATGTGCGTCCCGTTGCCGACGGTCGCGGGCTCACCGTCGATCGGACTCTGCACCCAGAACTCCGGGAACTGCTTTCCGTAGGCCACCCCGAATGAAAACTCCATGAGCTTTTTGCAGCCGAGTACGGGCAGCACCGCGTCATAGAACGCGACGGCGCGAGGCATGTCGTTGGTCCCGATCGACACGTGAGAGAGGATGCTGGGATTCTCGTTTTCCATGTTTGGTCCTGTGACTGAGCTTCACGCCTGCGTGCGGTTGCTGCGACAGACGCAGCGCGTCGAGCGCTTCGCGCAGAGTATATTGTAGGGTCCCCGCATTGGCACGAGCGTTGCAAAGTTTGATTCGGCCCGGGCGTCGAAAGGTATCGTCATGCTTCGAGTTGCGTTGGTTTTTCTTGCGATTGTCTTTGCCTTCGCAGCGGTTCCGGCCTGCGATGGCTCTCCAGAATCGGGCGTCGAGGTTCTTCAGCCCGATTCGCGCGCGGTCTTGCTCAGCGAGTCGAACGGGATCGCGGTCGGCGTCCTGGACGAACAGCGAATTCTCGCCGGAGAGCAACACATCCTTCTCTCGAGTTCAGATGCGCAGGGGCGCAACGACCGGAAGGATCGCTTGCTGCGGCTGGATCTATCTCCCGGCCCTCAGCTGCTGGAATTGGGTGGCGGCGACGAGGACGAACCCATCGTCGTCGCGTTCGAAGCGGTTTCCGAAGACGAGATCGTCGGCATCGAGCTCCTTCAGCCCACCGAAGACGAGCTCCGCCCCGGAACCTGGGTCGAGGTCGACGTGGTCGGCGTGACCGAGGACGGCATACCGGTACGGAGCATCCATCCGCGATTCGACGTGGGAGGCGACACGCACCTCGGCTACTTCGCGTACCGCTTCGACCCCGATGCCCCCACGCGAACATTGGAGATCAAAGCTCTCGAATGGCTCGAACGAACCCAGTTCCGGGGCCTGCCGAGAAATAAGGCGAAGCCGGCTAACGTGGTCAGACGCTAGCCGGCTTCTATCAACGGGCTCCACAGAGTGGGGGGAGGTCAAGGCGGGCACCGTCTCATCGGAACGCATTTTCGCCTGACTCTGGATGGGATGGTGGGCTCATCCGTTGCCTTACGTTTCGTGCCACCGATGCCCGCCTCGCACCGAGTGACATTTGGGAAGCTAGCGGACCTGTCCGTACCGCCGGCGACAAAAGCGGGTACCGATCGCGCCAGACTTTGTAAAAGTTCACCCATCAGGCTTGTAATTCACGAAGCCTTGTGGATCGATCGCGCCCAGTGGGCGATTCACCGGAAAATGCCAGGACCCATTCGGGACTGAGGGTGTCCGGCGCGTGGGCCCGTGGTGTCGTGAATGCGTTCGAGGCCCTCGGGCTGGATGTCGAGGCGCTCTGCGATGAAATTGGCGTCGATCTCGCGATCTTCACCGATACCTCGGGCAGGCCGCCGCGCGATGCCCTCGGCCGGTTTTGGCGCGCCGCCTTGGCCGAAACCGGGGACCGGCACCTTGGCCTCAGCGCCGGCGAAGTCTGGCGAGCGCGCGCCGATCACTTGGTCATTTTGCTGCTGACGAGCGCAGAGACCGTTGGCGCAGGCCTCGAGGCGAGCCTGCAATATCAAGAATTGCTGTCCCACGGCCGCGTGCTCAGCCTCAGCGAGCACCCCAGCTATCACATGCTGCAGATGCATAAGATCGAGCACGAGCTCCCGGTCACGGTGCATGAGGTCGAGTTCCTCGCGGTCATCGTGATGAAGGTGTTGCGCTTCGCTACCGCCGGGAAGTTCGCCCCGCGTGAGGTTCACTTCGAGCACCCGTATCGCGGGAACATTCAGAAGTACACGCACGCACTGGGCTGCTCCGTGCTGTTCGGCCAGGAGAAGTCGGCCATCCTAGTCGACGACGAGGCCTGGAGCTTGCCGTTGGCGCACCGCAATGAGGCGCTCCACGGGGAGCTTCGTGGCGTCGCCTCGGGGCTGCACGCGGCTCTCGAGTCCCATCCTTTCATCGATGTCGTTCGCGATCGCATCAAGCTGCTGCTCCCGCGAGGCCAGTCGAGCATCGAGGCGGTGGCCGTCGCGCTGCACACGACGCCCCGAACCTTGCAGCGGCGCCTTCAGGATTCGGACACGAGCTTCCGTGCGTTGATGGACGCCACCCGCAAGTCCATTCTCGTCGGTTGCGTCGAGCGCAATCAGGCCCCCGACGAAATCATGCGTCATGCCGGCTACACGAATGTCCGCAGCTTCCGACGTGCTATGAAGCGCTGGAACCTGCCGGACCAACCATGAAGCACCGCACAGCACACGTCCTTTTGGCGCTCCTCCTCGCGCCCCTCTTCGGCTGCGCAGCGCTCGGCCTCTCTGGCAGCGGGTCGAAGATTCCCAATGTGAAGCCCCCGAAGGTCACCATTGCTTCGGTGAGCATGGCCAATATGCCGTCCAATCGCGACCTCGCGAGCTACTACTGCGCGCAGTACCTCGGCCCGCTCATCTGCCGAGCATTCGGGCCGGTGCCGAAGACCTCGGACATCGAGTTCGCCTTCGATGTGGAGCTCGCGCTCGCGAATTCCAGCACGGTGCCGCTGCCGTTGGTGCAGACGCTGTTTGCGTTCACCGCTTTCCCGGAGGCCCAAGACGCCCAAAACCTCGGCACCGTCTGCCTGAGCTTCTGCGAAGACCCCGACAACTGCAGGCAGGATGCAAATGCGTGCCGGTCGGACGAGCCCGAGATTCGCGACATTCGCGACTTCGCCAACGCGGCGACGGGGTTCTTGATTTCGACCGCGCTCGGCGAGCGCAAGTTCAGCGACCTGCGCGTCCGCACCGTCCCGCCCAACGACGAGATGAAAATGGTCGTCCGCCTGGGGCTCGATCCCCTTCAGATGGTCGGCCTGATTCGCCAGCTCGGCCAAGGCGAGCTGGAGCGAATCAAAAAAGGCCAGATTCCAGAGTTCAACATCCCATACGAAATCGAAGGGACGGCCTGGGTGTCGGTCGAGTCGCTGGGCCGCCTCGCGACGGGCTTTGGGCCCGCCGCGGGACAATGGCGGCTTCAGCGCTAGTGGTGCCGAACCCTCAGGGTGCGGGCGACTGCGTCAGCGTCATGGTGACCTCACCCGCACAAGGTAGGTCGTTGAACCATACGCCTAGGCACTCGTCGGTGCTCAGCTCTTCTTCCACGTGATCCCAAGTGACCGAGAGCGTGGTGTTCTGGTCGATGCTGACCTCGGTATTGTCGAGGCCGAGCTGCATGGCATCGTCGAGCATGACGACGCAGGGGTCGAAATTCGCGTTCTCGGTGCTCCCCGTGAGCGTCACTTCGTCGGCCGTGTCGAAGTAGTTGTCGGTCGAGACCGTGAGCGAGGTGTCCGTATCCATCAGCGTGAGCGTGGTTCCGTCGATGGTCATCTCGAAGGTTAGCGCCTCGCTCTCGTTGAAGAACATGCACTCGTCGGTACCTACGATTGTGATTTCGGACCCGACCCACGTGAGCGGACCGATGCCGCCTCCACCCATTCCACCTGCGCCACCGTTGCCGCCACCACCCAGGGTGTCTGTCGAGTCACAGCCCATCGCGACCGCAGCCGCCATTGCAATCGTCAAGAAAATTCTCGTCATTTGTCTACCCCTCTTTTGATCGAACGACATCAGTAACGGCTACGCACGCCGGTGGTTGGTTTACCCTCAGCTTCGGCCTCTTTGACGGCCCTTGGCTTTTTCGCTTTCGCGCGGCGAGCCGCGGCGGCCTTCTTCTTTGCAGCTGCGTCCTTTGCGGCAGCTTCGGCTTCCGCTGCCGCAGCAGCCTCCGCTTCAGCAGCGGCATCGGCTTCGGCCAGCGCAGCTTCGGCGGCTTCCTTGGCTTCAGCCAAGTCCGCAGCACAGGCTTCCTGAGCGGCCTTGAGCTCGCTCAGCGCCGTAGCCTGCTTCTTCGTCGTCTCGGCGACGGCCGCCTTCAGGGCTTCGAGTGATTCGACAGTCGCCTCGCCGACCAGCTCGGGCGTCTCGACGGCGACGTCCTTCGATTTGATCACCGCAGGCTCGCCCTTGGTCTTGGCGACCTCGGCCTGGCAGTCCTCGATTTCGCCGGCGATCTTGGTGAGCTCTTCGTTGCTCGCCTTTGCCGCTTCGAGTTGCTGATTGGTTAATTCCTGCAGTGCCTTGACCGCAGTGTCGTCCTTCGTGCAGCCGAGCACTCCGGTCACGACCACGAGCGCGGCCATGACGGCCACTATCCATTGCTTAGATTTCACAGGTTCCTCCATTTTCGCGTCACTCACGCGCAGCCCCAGGTCAGTCGGACGACATCCGTGTCGTTCCAGCACCCTGACCCCGCTTGCCCTAATCCCAGGTTGAGTCGATCGTGAGTGACCAACGCGCCAACTCCATAGCTCAGTCCGCTCTGGTGCTGCAAGGGTTAGCCCCTGCGCGAGAGAGCCGATGGGGTGAATTCATTCATACTTTCGGAGCTTTGCGGCTAACGCCCATGAATTGCGGCCGCTGTCCAGCCGTCGTTGCGATGCACGGTGTGGGCCGCCCGGTGCTCGTCGCTCGCCTTGTCCCAGTCGACCTTGACCCGCCGTGCCCGGGATTCGATCTTCCCGCGCTTCCAGGAAACCCACTCGGTGCACCTGCGCAGGTCGGGCTTGGTGGGGACGCGGTCACGGATGGCGGGAGGAAAAGCCTCGAGGGGTTGGTCGGCGCGCCTGAGCACCTTGATTGCGACCGGGCTCTTCGCGTTCACCCGTGTACGCAGATCAACCACATAGGTTCTTCCCGCGCTGAGCCTGACCTCCATGAGCTGAACGGTTGGCGGC